>JAHDHU010000031.1:0-7064 GCA_020631135.1 Saprospiraceae bacterium
CTGAATCCGACGTAAGTTATTTCAATGTTACCTTAGAAATGGCAAAAGAGAAATTATCGAAATCTAATCTTCGCAAATTAAAAGCCGCTTAAGTCTTTTAACGCATTCGCGAATGCGAGAATAAGGTCTATTTCTAATTCTACCATTATTTGGGTATATTTAAAATGAACTGATGAAAATCGGCTCTTTTTTATAATCCAAAATGAACACTATGGCAATCTTTACCAAGAAATGCTTACCACCCCTGTATGTTATGTGTATTGGGCTTTTGCTCTCTACATCCACTTCCGCTCAGTTCGAAATCGAAAAATGTAACTATCTTATAAATTCTATTTACGTTGATTCTTGTTCCAAAGAATTTACGATAACCAACAAAATGATTCCCATTGATGGTATGTCTGTGGATAGTTTTGATTTAGATATTCGGATTGACTTATGGGGAGATGGTACACAAGATCTTATCTATGTGAGTGACACAATTGGTGCGCCTAGCTGGGCTACTTATCATCCCCGTATAAAAAGTGGTGACGATTTGATTATTACTCTTCCCGATCCAATATACTTGTCATGTAATACTCATTATGTTTATTGGAAGTTTACCGATAGCGCCGGAAACGATTATGAATGTGATGGCGGAGCAATCACTTCTTTTGATGTTTCTTTGAATTCCTTGGATACGATTGAATTTCAACATTTTGGGAGTCAATCAAATTTTATGATTGATATGCTAGATTTGGACTTTTCGAGTGTTGATCTTACTACTCCTTTAGACGATTGCATTAATCCCCCATCTTTATATTTCGAAATGGGGGGAAATTCCATTCATCCTTACTCTGGACTAAAAGATTATAATTGTGAAACTGGTCGTTTTGAATACTATTCAAAAATAATAGTGCAATGGTTTAGTCCTTGTAGTATTTCAGAAGACTCGATAATTTTGAAAATCGTAGATATGGAAGGAGGAGATTTTTATCCTAATCGTGGAGGCATAATGGAGACTGCAATGGGGAATCATTTTCAAGAATTGAATTTCGATCATTCTGATTGTGAAGCTGGATTTTGGAATTACTCAGCTTATGAGGCGCCTTGCAGAATGTGGCAATATTATCGAAATGATGATTTCAACGATGGGGTAGATACTTTTGTTATCTACAAAGAGGACCAAACTAGATTGGGCTTGACATGTAGAGATCTGATGTTGATGCGGCAAGCAGTACTTGCCGGAAACCCAATGGATTTCGGCTTAGCTTTTTCGGGAGATTTTACCAATAGCGGAGAAATTAGCACTTTGGATTTGGTCTTATTGCAGAGAACTATTTTGATGATTGACGAATATGACTTTGACCAGCCATGGTATTTTGAATTAGATGAAATCAATAGCCCAGGTTTTGAAAAAGGCGATCTTTTTAACGAATTTATTTGCAGCCAAAATTTTACGACAAATGACCCATTGAATGATAATTTTAGATTTGTCGGTTACAAAAAGGGCGATTTAGATGGGAGCTATTATAACTATGCGACCATTTTTGGAGATTCTTGTAAACATATCATTCACCAAACTATTGAAGTACAGCTAGAAGATCAATTGATTTTAGAAGGTGAAGAATTTTCTTTTCCGGTTCTCTTAAATCAGGACCTCGATTTAAGAGGAATGCATTTTGGTTTAAGTTCTGACTTAGTTTCAAATGTGACTGCTCAAGCTGGTTTAATAGATATAGGTGATGGAAGTAATTCAGTGGACTCCAATTTTATTGCGCTTTGGATAAGTGAAAATTTAGAAAGTACTAACTATCAAAAAGGGCAGGTTCTTTTTTATCTAAACTTTGTTGCTAAAAAGGATTTTAATTTATCAGAGCTTTTTGCTGGCGAATCCTTGGAATTCCCTAAAGAGATTTATGTAAATGATGGTTTCGAAGTATTGACATTTGATTTTGGTGATTTTGGGATTAGTGGTATCAAAGAGCATGAGATTTTGACTGGTGTCAATGTATTTCCGAACCCTTTCGATGAGCAACTTACCATAGATTTTGGCGATGATAAGTTACATAATGTTGGCGTGAAAATATTTGATGCAAATGGTAGGGAGATAAAGGAGTTTTATTGGGCAGAAAGCCAAAGGGGACAAAAACTGAGCGTAAATTTGGATGAATTACTATCTGGAATTTATTTTCTAAATATCGTTTCTACTCAGGGTCATTTTGTCGAAAGAATCGTAAGATTATAAAAGTATGAGGCGTCATTTTATCAAGCTACAATACGATGGGAGTGCTTTTCATGGCTGGCAAAGACAAGAAAACAGTATCACTGTCCAGGGGGAATTAGAAAGAACTTTTAAAAATTACTTCAAAAGTAATATTGACATCGTTGGTTGTGGTCGCACAGATACAGGTGTACATGCCCATTGTTATTTTGCACATTTTGATTATGATTTGTTTGATTATAAAGCGTTTCTAAATCAAATAAATTTGATGTTGCCCGATGAGATAGCCCTTTTGTCTGTATTTAAAGTTGAACATGACGCACACGCTAGATATGATGCTTTTGATAGGGAATATCAGTATAAAATGGTTTTTATGCAAGATCCATTTTTGCGCCATAATCAGTATTACTTTCCTTATACTAAAAAGCCCGATATCGTCTTGATGAACAAAGCTGCTGCATTGATAAAGGAAGGAAAAGATTTTGTCAATTTCTCAAAAGTCGGTTCAGATATAAAAAGTAATATTTGTCATGTATACCAATGTGAATGGCATCGTGAGTATGATGAACTCAAACTTACGATCAGTGCCAATCGTTTTTTGAGAGGCATGGTTAGGTTAATAGTGGGCGCTTGTATTAATGTGGGTTTAAATAAAATTTTCTTGAGCGATATAAAAAACGCCTTGCATCATGATAAAGCATTGCCTTTCGTATGGAGTGTCCCAGCAGAAGGTTTGTCATTGACGAATGTCAAGTATCCTTTTAACTTAGACTAATTCAGGATACAGCGGATAATTTTTCATATAAGCATTCACTTCTTTCTTGACATTTTGGATGACAGTTTCATTAGAGATGTCATTCACGATTTGATCTATCCACTCAAATACCTTTTCGAACTCAGAAGTACCAAAATTTCTCGAAGTCATTGCGGCGGTACCAATACGAATTCCAGAAGTGATAAAAGGACTTTTATCGTCAAAAGGAACCATATTTTTATTAATGGTAATATCTGCTTTTACCAAAGCATTTTCCAAGTCCTTGCCAGTAAGCGCACCTTTTGACCTTAGGTCGATAAGCATCAAATGATTATCCGTCCCACCAGAAATGATTTTATAATTATTTGCGGTAAAGGCGTTAGCCAAAGTTTGAG
Organism: Saprospiraceae bacterium; assembly: GCA_020631135.1. Lineage (GTDB taxonomy): Bacteria > Bacteroidota > Bacteroidia > Chitinophagales > Saprospiraceae > JAHDHU01. The sequence goes on from JAHDHU010000031.1 coordinate 3,350, forward strand.
CATTTTCAATTACTTTTTTACAATACTCATTATATGCTGGGTCTAATGCTTCGCCAAAGGCAACCGCTTTTGCTGCTATAACATGTTCCAAAGGACCACCTTGCATACCTGGGAAAACACCGCTATTCAAAATGGATGACATTTTGATCGGGTTACCTTTTTTTGTAGTACGTCCCCAAGGATTGTCAAAGTTCTTACCCATCATAATTATCCCACCTCTTGGACCTCTAAGTGTCTTATGAGTGGTAGAAGTGACAACATGACAATGCGACATCGGATCGTTTAAAAGTTTCGCTGCGATCAATCCAGCTGGATGTGCAATATCAGCTAGTAAAAGGGCACCTACTTTATCAGCAATCGATCTAAACCGGGCATAATCCCAATCTCTGGAGTAGGCCGATGCTCCACAAATAATCAATTTAGGTTTTTCTTCTAAGGCCTTAGCTTCGACTTTATCCATATCGATAAGTCCAGTGTCTTTTTCGACACCATAAAAAGTGGGTCGATAAACCTTACCAGAATAATTAACTGTCGAACCATGTGAAAGGTGGCCACCATGTGAAAGATCAAAACCTAAAACGGTATCTCCTGGTTGAAGTAAGGCCAAAAACACAGCGGCATTTGCTTGTGCACCACTGTGAGGCTGAACATTGGCGTATTCTGCACCGAAAAGTTCTTTCAATCGATCGATTGCGATTGTTTCAATTTGATCCACGACTTGGCATCCGCCGTAGTATCTTTTTCCAGGATAGCCTTCCGCATATTTGTTGGTCAGGCAAGTACCCATTGTTGTCATTACCTCATAGCTTGTAAAGTTTTCCGAAGCTATTAACTCTATGCCTTCTCTTTGTCTATGCAATTCTTTTTTTACTAAATCTTGTATGATGTTATCCATTGGATCTATATTTTCAAATCAGGACAAAAATAGGAAGCTGCGCGAGCTTAACAATCAAGAAAAGGCAAAAAAAAACCCCGACAGCTTGACGCGTCGGGGTTTATATAATTAATTAGATTAATTATCTCTGAATACCTAGTGCTCTTAAAGTTTCATAATCAACTTGACCAACAGGTAAACCGTTGTCTTGTTGGAATTTAACTAAAGCAGCTTTAGTTCTAGGTCCTAAATTGTTGTCAACAGCACCAACATCATATCCTCTTGCGATTAATGCTCTTTGAATCTGAGCATTCAATTCAGGAGTTTGATCACCTTCACAAACTACTTCTCTCCACTCTGTAAAACCACCAGCTTTTACTAGTTGTCTCTTAGAAACAGTTTTGTACTGAGCAGGTACGTCTATAGTTTTCGTAGTTGCAGCAGCAGTTCTTGTATAAGATCTGTTTTCAAATTTAGCCTCGTTCGCAATACTGTTAGTAGTTGCAGGAGAAGCTAATTTTTTGAAAGACCTTGTTGAATACTTAGCGTCTCCAGTGTTTACATTCGCTGTTGCATCGTTAGCTAGTTTCTGCATAGAAATAGTAGTGTATCTAGCATCTCCTGTTGAATTTTCAGAAGTTGCATCATTTACCAATTTCTGGTAAGAAACAGTTCCAAATTGAGCATCACCAGTTGTAACATTTGCAGTTGCATCATTAACTAATTTCTGGTAAGAAATAGTAGTATAAGTAACACCACCGTTTCCAGTATCAGTAGAAACAACTCCATTAGCTACCAATTCTACTCTTCTATTTTGAGCTCTTCCAGATGCATTATCATTAGAAGCAATTGGAGAAGATTCTCCCATTCCTTCATAGCTTAATCTAGAAGCATCAACACCAGCAGCGATTAATGCATCATAAACAGCTTTGGCTCTATTTCTAGATAAAGTCAAGTTTGAATCAGCACCACCTTGACTATCAGTGTGTCCAACAATTCTTCCACTCATGCTTGCGTTAGAAGCCATCATTCCAGCAACTCTAGAAATCTCACTTGAAGAACCACCAGTTAAGATCGCAGATCCTGATTGGAAGTTCACATTAAGTGTAGTAGTAGTTCCAGTAGAACCTCCACCAACTTCTTCAGAAGAAGCATCGCTTACAAGTTTTTGGAAAGATCTAGTTGAATATCTAGCATCTCCTGTACTTACATTAGCAGAGGCATCATTTACCAATTTTTGGTAAGAAGTAGTTGCATACTGAGGATCTCCTGTAGTCACATTAGCAGAAGCATCATTAGCCAATTGCTGTCTGCTGATAGTAGTGTATTGAGCATTTCCATAAACAGCTTGCGTAGTTGCATCATTTGTTAATTTCTGGAAAGATCTAGTAGAGTACTGAGCGTCTCCAGTTGTCACATTTGCAGCAGCATCGTTAGCCAATTTTTGCATAGTGATGGTAGTATATCTAGCATCACCAGTTGAATTGGTGGCAGTAGCAGGAGTAGCAACTTTCTTGAAAGATCTAGTTGTGTATTGAGCAGGAACTTCAACAACTTCAGTAGTTGCAGGAGTCACAAGCTTTTGATACGTTCTAGTTTCATATTTAGCAGGTACAGTTACTGATTCAGAAGAAGCAGGAGTAACTAATTTTCTGTATGATCTAGTAGTGTATTCAGCAGGCACAGTTACCGCTTCAGAAGAAGCAGGAGTAACTAATTTTCTGTAGCTTATCGTAGTATAAACAGGATCAACAGTAACAGAAGTCGTACTCGCAGGAGTAACCAATTTTCTGTATGATCTAGTTGTATACTCTGCCTCAACTTGTACCGCTTCAGAAGAAGCAGGAGTAACCAATTTCTTAATTGATCTAGTGGTATAAACAGGATCAACAGTTACCGCTTCAGAAGAAGCAGGAGTAACCAATTTTCTATAAGAAATAGTTGTGTATTCAGCAGGCACAGTCACTGCTTCTGTTGTAGCAGGAGCAGTCATTTTTCTGTAAGACCTAGTTGTATACTCAGCAGGCACAGTTACCGCTTCAGATGAAGCAGGAGTAACTAATTTCTTGTATGATCTAGTTGTATAAACAGGATCAACAGTTACCGCTTCTGTTGAAGCAGGAGTAACTAATTTTCTGTAAGATCTAGTTGTGTACTCAGCAGGAACGGTTACGGCCTCAGAAGAAGCAGGAGTAACTAATTTTCTGTAAGATCTAGTTTCGTATTGTGCAGGAACTTCTACAACTTCAGTAGTAGCATCTTGAACTAATTTTCTGTAAGATCTAGTAGAGTATTGCGCAGGAACTTCAATGGTCTTTACACACTCACCGTTATCCGTATAACCTTCATCACATCCAACTCTAACTTGCTTCGTTACTGTGCTATATCTAGCTGGCTCTTCAACTAAACACCAAACTAAACAGTCGTTAGGATCAGCTGAAAGACACGTTCTATCTGCTTTTTTCTTAACCCATTTGGTTGAGGCAGGAGCTACTTCAATTTGCTCAGTTACAGTCTCATATCTTACAGGTCTTTTTTCAATTCTTGTAGTTGCTTCACGAGTCATAACTTGCTCAGTAACCGTTTCGTATTGTGCAGGTACTACTCTAATAGTGGTATAAGCATCTTGCTTAAGCACTTGCTCAGTTACAGTTTCGTAAGTGGCAGGTACAGGTCTTAAAGTAGTATAAGCATCTTTTTTAAGTACTTGCTCAGTTACTGTTTCATAAGTAGCAGGTACAGCTCTTAAGGTAGTGTATCCTTCTTTAGAAAGCACTTGCTCAGTTACAGTTTCGTAAGTGGCAGGTACAGGTCTTAAAGTAGTATAAGCATCTTTTTTAA
>JAHDHU010000031.1:7164-14840 GCA_020631135.1 Saprospiraceae bacterium
CAGGTACAGGTCTTAAAGTAGTATAAGCATCTTTTTTAAGTACTTGCTCAGTTACAGTCTCATATTGCGCAGGAACTACTTTTAAAGTAGTATAAGCATCTTTTTTAAGCACTTGCTCACTCACTGTTTCATAAGTAGCAGGTACAGGTCTTAAAGTAGTATATCCTTCTTTAGAAAGCACTTGCTCAGTCACAGTTTCGTAAGTGGCAGGTACAGGTCTTAAAGTAGTATAAGCATCTTTTTTAAGTACTTGCTCAGTTACCGTTTCGTATTCAGCTGGTACTACTCTTAAAGTTGTGTATCCATCTTTAGAAAGCACTTGCTCAGTTACAGTTTCGTAAGTAGCAGGTACAGGTCTTAAAGTAGTGTAAGCATCTTTTTTAAGTACTTGCTCAGTTACTGTTTCATAAGTAGCAGGTACAGCTCTCAATTGCTCATAAGCATCTTGAACTAAAACTTGCTCAGTAACAGTTTCGAAAGACGCAGGAACTACTTTTAAAGTGGTATAAGCATCTTTAACTAAAACTTGCTCAGTTACGGTTTCGAAAGTTGCTGGAGTAATACTGATTGTAGACTCACCTTCAGAAGCTAAAACTTCTTCAGTTACCGTTTCGAAGGAGGCAGGAGTGATATTTACTCTTGATTCACCATCTGATTTCAGTACTTGCTCGGTTACTGTTTCAAATTGAGCAGGAATAATTCTGAAATCAACAACGCAGTTAGGATCTTCTGATCCTCCACTTGAAGTAGAAGTAGAAGCTGTAACCAATTCTACTCTTCTATTTTGAGCTCTCCCTTGAGAGGTAGCATTTGAAGCGATTGGAGAGGATTCTCCCATCCCAGAAGATGTTAAACATCCACTATCAACTCCAGCAGCAACCAATGCGTCTCTAACCGCTTTAGCTCTATTTTGTGATAAAGTAAGGTTTGAAGATTCAGAACCTTGACTATCTGTATGTCCAACGATTTGAGCAGCACCGGCAGAACAATCAATAGATGCAGCTATTCTGTTGATCTCAGCTTGAGAACCAGCAGTTAAAATAGCAGATCCAGATTGAAAGTTAACATTTAGAGAAACTCCTCTAGAGCTTCCAGGTCCAGCAGCACAAGTATTAGAAATAACTTGTTCAGTAACGGTTTCGAAAGTCGCAGGAGTAATGCTTACAGAAGAAGCACCATCAGCAGCTAAAACTTGCTCAGTTACGGTTTCAAAAGTTGCAGGTGAAATACTTACAGTAGATTCTCCTTCGGAACTCAAAACTTGTTCAGTAACAGTTTCGAATTGAGCAGGAATCACTCTAAGATTTGAAGAACCATCTTGCTGAATAACTTGTTCAGTAACAGTTTCGAAAGTTGCAGGAGTGATGCTTACAGAAGAAGCACCATCAGCTGTTAAAACTTGTTCAGTAACAGTTTCAAATTGAGCAGGGATGATTCTTACAGTAGATTCACCTTCTGCTGCTAAAACTTCTTCAGTAACAGTTTCAAAAGTTGCAGGTGAAATACTTACAGTAGATTCACCTTCAGAAGTTAAAACTTGCTCAGTCACAGTTTCAAATTGTGCTGGCACTACAGTTAAAGTAGTTGAAGCATCTTGCGCCAAAACTTGCTCTGTAATTTGTTCTGTTCCTCCAGGAACTACTTCCACTCTTGACGCAGCTTCCTTTACCAGTACTTGTTCTGTAACAGTTTCGTATTGGTCTTGGATTAAACACCTCGCATAACATTTACCTGGCTCATTTGGCATCCCAGCAGCGGGAGCGTCATTTTGCGCCATAAGCGAAAGTGAAAAGACTACCATCAGAGAGGTGAACACAATGTTCAGTTTTCTCATAGTATTATAAAGATTTAAGTTTGAAAAAATATGGTGTCAATAATTAAATTTTTTTCGTCCTAATTGACCGCACAAATGTATCACTATATTCTTGGATAACATAGAAAGTACTTGACCATTACTTGAGTATTGATCAAATTTTCTGAAAGCTCCGAAAACGGAATAATCTTGCCGGTTTTTCTAAGAATTAGAATTTCGTTGGTAGCAGTTGTGTAAGCTTGATTAGATTCATTATCATTCAAAATAAGCTTGGCTGCTTCGCCCTCACGTACTTTAAAATGAGAACATATTTTATGACGAATATCTTCCTTATAGTCACTTGTAAAAGCTTTTGAAGAAAATTCTATCTTAAACAACTTACGTTGAAGGATAGAATCGGCATAAAACCGTATTATTCTGTCTCTTGAATATACTAAATTTTTTAATGTATACCAGATGTCATGATCATCAAGCTTACTGAAAACCTCCAAGTCTTCAGTGGATTCGAATTTATGTTCTTTGTTGGAAACGAAAAAAGAAAGATTTTTAGGAAGAAAATCATCTTCTATTGATTGGATTGAAAGTTCGATGGTTTTTTTGAGCATTTGCTCTGCCGCAAGGGCAGTTTTATGTAAGTACACTTGCCAATACATTATTCGCCGAGCACTTAAAAACTTTTCAACACTATATATTGCCTTTTCTTCAATAACCAAGTTATCTTCTACTACATTAAGCATTGAAATTATGCGATCGTAACCAACTTTTCCCTCGATTACTCCAGTATAGAAACTATCTCGGGTTAGATAATCCATTCGATCCATATCGAGTTGGCTGGAAACGAGTTGGTGTAAGAAGTGTTTCGGATAGTTATTTTGAAAAATCTCTATTCCTAAAGCCAACCTCCCATCAAATTCTTTATTGAGGGCTTGCATAAACATCAATGAAATTTCTTCATGATGTTTTGAAATTATTTTGTTTTCTAAAGTATGGCTAAATGGTCCATGTCCTATATCATGTAATAAGATAGCTATACAGACACCTTCAAATTCGTCGTGACTTATTTTTATGCCTTTGTCTCTCAAAGCATAAATACATCTCGTTACAAGATGAAGTGCACCTAAAGCATGATGAAATCTACTATGGCATGCCCCGGGATATACGTAATGAGATAATCCCATTTGAGAAATTCTGCGCAAACGCTGAAAAAAAGGATGTTCTATAAGGTCATAAAGGATTTCAAATGGAAATGAAATCAAACCATAAATAGGATCATTAAATATTTTTCTTTTATTTCTCAAAATAGTACTAACGCAATTTTTAAGATCGTTTGATAAATTAAATGATCGAGCATTCGAGTTATGTTACCTTGTGCTCTTTAAAACAAACCGAATAAAATTTTACCAAGCAAAAGTCAATCATAAATTAAATGGACAAAATTAGAATTCTTTGGGCTGATGATGAGATAGATCTGTTAAAACCTCAATTGTTTTTTCTTGAGAAGAAAGGATACGAAGTCATTACAGTATCAAATGGTCATGATGCGATTGATCAATTTAAAGAAGATATTGTAGATGTCGTCTTTCTGGATGAATCCATGCCTGGATTGACTGGCTTAGAAACTTTAAGTGCAATAAAAGCTATAAATAAGTTGGTTCCAGTGGTGATGATTACCAAAAATGAAGAGGAGGACATCATGGAGCAAGCGATTGGATCTCAAATAGATGATTATTTAATCAAACCAGTGAATCCTAATCAGATCTTATTGACTTTGAAAAAGATTATTGATAATAAACGCTTGGTAAGCGAAAAAAATATTTCTGATTATCAGCAAGATTTTAGGAATATCATCATGGATATCAATAGTGGTCTAGATCATGAACAATGGTTAGATGTTTATCAAAAAATTATGAATTGGGAGTTGAAATTGGATCAATCCAATAACGATGATATGAGTGAAATTTTACAAACCCAACGAAATGAGGCAAATAGTGAATTTTCCAAATATATCATTAAAAATTACTCCAAATGGATGGAGGAGGGGACAGGTCCAACCATGTCACATAAATTATTGATAGATAAGATATTGCCGAATCTAGAATCCGAGAAACCCAATGTATTACTCTTGTTAGATAATTTGAGATATGACCAATGGAAGGTCTTGGAAGAATCCTTTAGCGAAAAATTTAGAATACTTGAGGAAGATCATTTTTATAGTATTTTACCTACTGCAACTCAATACAGTCGAAATGCGATTTTTAGCGGATTACTCCCTTCAGAAATAGAAAAAAAGTATCCGGATAAGTGGTTAAATGATCATGAGCCCGGTGGTAAAAATATGCATGAAGCCTTATTTGTCAAAGATCAATTGAATAGAGTTGTTCGTAGAGAAATGAAGGTGGAGTATCATAAAATAACCAATGTTAAAAAAGCTAAAGAATTGGCTGATAATGCTGCAAATTTTTTCAATAATGATCTTACAGTTATTGTTTACAATTTTATTGATATGCTTTCGCATGCGCGAACAGAAATGGAAGTTTTAAAAGAATTGGCAGGAGATGAAAAAGCGTACAGGTCTTTGACAAAATCTTGGTTTATTAATTCTTCTCTTTGGGTGGCATTGCAAAAATTAGCAGAGCGTCCAATAAAATTATTTGTCACGACAGATCATGGAACGATAAGAGTGAAAAGTCCATCGAAAGTTGTTGGAGATAAGGCAACTTCTACCAATTTGCGATATAAGTTGGGTAGAAACTTACAGTACGACAAAAAAGATGTGCTTGAAATTCGAGATCCCCATAAGGTGGGATTACCTAGGCCTAATATGAGTTCGAGCTTTATTTTTGCGAAAGAGGATAAGTTTTTCTTGTATCCGAATAACTATAATCATTTCAATAACATGTTCAAAGACACTTTTCAGCACGGTGGAATTTCTTTAGAAGAAATGATTTGCCCGGTGATTACCTTAGAGACTAAATAATCATTCGGGACTTATCAAAGGCTTTAGTTTTGTATTGGATGACAAAAATTCTTCCCAATACAATTTTTTATACAAAATTCTAAATGAAGATCCTAGAGAAGTTTTGCTTTTCATTTTGATTTTCAAAATGTTTAAAAACATCAACTTTGAAGGTTCGATAGATTGAACATCTTCGAATTTGTATCGATAAGTTTTAAAGTAATTTGAGATGTAAAAATTGTCGGAGTCTACTTCCATTCGCATTAGGCGAACAAAGAAAAAGTAGATTAAAAATCCGAATAAAACATATAGAAGACCGAACAACAACTTGTATTCAAAACTCGCAAATAAAGGGGTTGTTTCTGGGTCAGAAAATAAAACAAATAAGGTCAAAAGTCCCATGAAAATAAACCAAAAGGTGGGAAAAAAAATCTTGAAGGCAAGTGTGAGATTTGAAGATATTCTTTGCATTAATCTGTTTCTTGGAAGTGTTTTTTATGGGTCCTGCCAGCTATTATGATACTTAACTCATACAAAACGAACACAGGTATACCGATTAAAAATTGAGTCAAAATATCTGGAGGTGTTATGACCGCTGCTAATACCAGAATTATGATGAAGGCATGTTTTCTATATTTCTTCATTAATTGTGGAGTAACCAGTCCAATCCTCGCTAGAAAATAAACCACAATCGGTAATTCGAATACAAGTCCAGTAGGAATGGTAAACATCGTTAAGTAGCTCACATAGGAAGATAGGGTAGGACTGTTAATTGCTTGAGGTCCAACCGAATAGTTGCCAAGCCAAGTTATCCCAAAAGGCGTGATTATAAAGTAACCGAATAAGACGCCCAAAATGAATAAACTCGAACAAACGAAAACCGTTCCTCGTGCTGCTTTCTTTTCATTTTCTAATAGACCGGGTTTGATAAAACTCCAAATTTGGTAAAAAACGAAAGGAAATGCTGTGATGAGTGCTAACCAAAGAGAAACTTTGATGTGCACAAAAAATGATTCACCAAATTCGACTGTAGTCAAGACAAATTCAGGAGGTTTGAAAGAAGGCAAAATCTGTTGAAAAACTTGATAGGTTGGAAAGCTTTCCCCTAAGGGAGCAAATATTATATAATTGAATACAAAACTCTTAAGTGCCAACAAAACAATGGCTACTAATACAATGGAAGAAATAGACTTGATAAGGTGCCAACGTAATTCTTCCAAATGATCAAAAAAAGACATGTCTGTCTCTTCAGCTTGTTCATTATTTTTTATTGGCTTTATCACTTGAGCTTACAAATATAAAGTATTAAAGGAGCATCGTAATTTAGTCCATGTCCAAATTTTTAAGACTTCGCAAATCAAAATTCCTTTTAAATAGAGGGTACGAATATGAAAAATTGATATAGGTAAAATCTATATTTGTATTTACTCTAAAATCAGTGATTTGGTTGTTGATATTTTAATGTTTGTTGTCAGCTTGACAGTGCTTCTTTTTGCTTCGGATTGGTTCGTAGATTCTGCGGAAAAAATTGGACTTTCTTTAGGAATCAGCCCCTTTATCATAGGAGTAACTATAGTGGCTTTTGGTACTTCTTTGCCAGAATTGGCAACATCGATTGTTGCTGTACGAGAAGGTATGTCTGAAGTGGTAATAGGGAATGTTGTCGGAAGTAATATCACCAATATTTTGCTGGTCTTGGGTGCAACTGCCGTAGTCGCACGAGAAATAAAAATGGACTTTAATGTAATGGAAATTGATATGCCATTGCTTTTTGGTTCGGCTTTTATGATGTACTTCGCCTTGATGGATCAACATTTTAGCAAGTTCGAAGCTTTATTGTTTTTAGGTGGGATTATTGCCTTCGTTTTAAACTCTATGAGTGGTGAGAAAGCCGATATTTTAGATAGGCCTAAATCTAATTATAAGGATTATCTAAAATTAATATTAGGCGCAGTCTTAGTCTATTTTGGAGCGGAGTATACGATCATGGGCGTCGAAGGAGTATCCACTAAAATGGGCATTAATCCGGATCTTATTGCACTGACAATCATAGCTTTAGGTACTTCACTCCCTGAGTTGGTAGTTTCTATGACTGCGGCAAGAAAAGGAAAAACTGGTTTGGCGGTGGGTAATGTTTTAGGGAGCAATATGTTTAATACTTTTGGAGTAATGGCCATTCCTGGTTTGATAGGTAACCTCAGAATACCAGCCGATGCGATGGTATTTAGCATCCCTTTCATGATAGCGGTGACTATTTTGTTTGGGATGATTTCTTTTTCCAAACGGATATCTTTTTGGGAAGGTACAATGCTCATTGCTTTTTATGTCTTTTTTATCGGAACATTGATGGAAAGGACCTTATAGTGTTGTTTTAATCTCCGAAATAATAAAATCGATTATAAACTGTTTCTATTCTACGATGTTTTGCGTCTAAACTTTAGCTTTGGTATAAATCAGAAATGATGAAAAATTGGATTTCTTTAATTTTCTTTGGTTTGATTCTTTCTATTGGACATAGCCAATCTGGCTTAGTGGCGCATTACTCTTTTGATGCTTGTGATTTTTCTGACGAAACTGGAATGAATTCCAATGGGATATCATCTTCATCACCAGATTGTGAGTGTGGGGCTTTAGGTAGTGCAATGGAGTTTGGGAGCGGCTTGGATAGTCTAAATTTTCCATCTAGTTTAAATGGTTATTTCAATAATGATTTTACCCTCAGTTTTTATGTTCAACTACTGAATACAAGTTCTAGAGTTGATATTTTATCTCTTCAAACGGCATCTTGTCAAGTGGATTCTTCTATGGCCATTCGATATAGAGGATTGAGTAACGAATTTTCAGTCGAGATAGGAGAAGATTTTAACGATGTTATCGAATTATTTGCACCATATGATAATTCTGTTT
>JAHDHU010000031.1:14850-27205 GCA_020631135.1 Saprospiraceae bacterium
TGCTGGCACCATTTGGTTTTTGCAAAAAACGAAAACGACTATTATCTCTATTATAATGGGGAGCTAGTTGATGAGGTTGTCGCCAATAACGCGTTATTTCTTGATCCAGGTAATTCCTTTGATGTTTCAGCAAACAATTGCAATGGGCTTATTGATAATCCATTTCAAGGGTATCTAGATGAAATAAAATTATTTGACCGATTTTTAAGTCCCATAGAATTAACAGAATTAAGTCTTTTTCCTGATAAAATTATAAATCAGGACACAACTATATTTTTGGGGGACGCTTTACAAATCGCGACTGGCGAAAGTTGTAGTACATCGCCCTCATGGAGTCCAACAACCGGAGTTGATAATCCTAATATTTTGGATCCAATGCTAAGTCCAATGCAGAGCACTCTCTATACTTTATCCTTGCCTGGACCGAATTGTTCAACTTCCGATACGATACAAGTAAACGTAATAGATCCTGATTCGCTAATTTGTACCGACTTACTTTTGCCCAATGCTTTTACACCTAATGGGGATAATTTAAATGATGTATTTGGGATTAGCAATGAATTTATTATCGAAGACTTGGGAAGATTTGAAATTTTTGACCGCTGGGGCGAAAGTGTATTTTATACTACTGACAAGAATATAACTTGGGATGGAAGCTTTAAAGGAAAACCCGTTAATCCGGCAATGTTTCTTTATGTTGTTTCTTACACCTGCAAAGGTCAAGATTTTACAAAATCTGGTAGTATTTCGGTCTTACGATAAGGCTAATTAGTTGTAAATTACTTGTACATTTCGTTCACCAACCTATGAGAACAAGTCATTGTGTAATATTTCTTTTAATTTTTGCTATTTCGTGTAAAAACGAAAACCCAAGTGCAATTGTACAGAAAGAATCAAATGTCGCTGTTACTGCATCCAGTGAAGGACTTTCAGAATTTGAGCCTCTGATCTCTGGTGATTCCCTTGATAATGCTAAAGATTCTATTACATCAGACCAAGTTGAACTGGTTGAAGAAGAAGTTAAGACACCAATTGTTAAGCCGCCGAAGAAGAAAAAACCCATTACTTCGAAAAGGCAAGATGCTGAATCAACTAATGTGATCAACAGCAAAAAAGAAGTGATTAAAAAGCCAGAGCCTAAAGAAGAATTGACCGAGATTATTTTTAGAAGAAACTTTTTCGCATTTGGTGATATTGTTCAAGGTGATACAATAAACTTTGAATACAGTTTTACAAATATGGGTGATCAAGCTTTGATCATAAAAGATGCTACAGCTACTTGCGGTTGTGCTAAACCAAACTATCCATTTACAGCTATTGCTCCTGGCGAGTCAGGTGAGATAACAGGCATTTACGTTAGTGATACTAAAAAAGGTCCTCAAAATGCTATGATTAAGGTTGTGGCTAATACTGATCCGCCTATCCATAAGCTTATCCTCGAAGGAAATGTTTTATTGGAAGCAGAAGTCAAAAAAGACACAGATCCTGATGAAACATCTGAGGATACAAAAGATGAAAAGGTCGAGAAAGAAGAAAAAGGTGAGAAGTTAGATAAAGGGTAAGGGTTAAATTTCTTATTCCATACGATAAGTAGCTCCTACTTTTAAAAGGTGAACATTTCCTACACCATATTCTCCAAAAACGCCAATTTGTTCAGTTATAAAATATCTTGCCCCAATACTGGCGTAGTAAACAAAAGTTGGTACTTCTATGCCAAGACCTAATTGTTCAGCACCTGCATCCAAAGCCATCTCTGTGATGGTTTTTCTACGATTAAAACTGTAACCTAAATAGCTTGATGCGTATGTATCCAGTTGAGGTAAGAAGTTTCTATGATATCGTAGTTTTCCACCTATTGTAAATACACTCACACGTTCTTTCACTTGAGTAGTTTCATTGGCGCAGGCCGAAGGATTAATAATGCAGAGTACAGAGCTAAAGATAGAACCTAAATCTTCAAGATTGATTTCTGCAATTTGGTCCGCAATATTCCCAAGGTTTAAAGAACCTTCTGCTTCAACTCGATAGAAACTTCCGAATCCTGCAATACTGATGTTATCAGTTAGGCCATATTCATAACTAAGTCCAATAGAAGGACTGGGGTTTCCAGAGCCGTTTGCTTCGAAAAGACTAAACGAAAAGGATTGAGCATTGAGTAAACCAACACCAAGGTTTAGAGCCTTATCTTTTTTTAGAAAGTAGAAGCTAGAATCACTTCTTTCCAAAATATTGTCTTGTGCAATGAGGCTGCAGCAAAAGAGAACTACGAATAAAAGGAAAAAGAAAAATTTTTTCATCTAAGGTGTATTTCATCCTTTAGACGGTAAAATTCTTCAGGGTATCATTATTATTTTACGACAGTTAAAGTACCTCTAAATGTTTGGGTGAAGTCATCTAGAAATTTAATTCTCGCCACATACGCGTAAACTCCCGGCAAAACAGGTTCATCTTTGAATTTTCCATCCCATCTATTTTGACTCGTAGTAGTTCTATCAAAATCCTCTGCTTCGAACATAAGATTTCCCCACCTATCGAAAATCCCAAAATACTCGACAGATTCGATTCCATTCCCAAGATAAATTCCAAAGTTTTCGTTGTAACCATCACCATTTGGACTGAAAGCATTTGGAATATAGACTGGTCTTTCTTGACCAATGATGATTTGAATTTCATCTTCTGCAGAACAACCATTTTCATCGATTACCGAAACAGAATATTCTGCAGCTTGGCTAGGATAAATCGCAATTATTTGACACAATGGATCTTGACATTCGAAAGGCTCGTCCGAAGTCCACTCAATCGTGACATCATTTATTGCACTAATATTAGCTTGTAATAAAACAGAACTATCTCCAAGAGGAACTTCTAAAATATCTGCACCTAAATCTACTGTTAATGGATTTGGTTGATCAATCACAATGGTTGTATCAACAAAGCAATCTGCTGAAGTTCCATCAAATACTTTAATCAGGTATTCGTCGGCAATGACGTATACACAACTGTCAAGCGGAATATTAGGTCCTTGATTGATGGAAAAAGTATAATTAGAGCCAGAACCACCAGAAGCAGAGTTAACCGTGATGCAAGTGAGCTCACCAAAACAATCTGGAGTCATAGGGCTTTCCATTGAAAAAACAATTGGATCCGGTGATGTCAATTCTTCGCTAAATATGGCAGTACATCCACTGTCATCGGACACTGTAACATTATAGATGCCCAAGCTTAGGTTATTAGCGGTATTGGTATTTGAAATATTGTTTTCCCAATTGTAAGAGTAAGGCGCTGTACCACCAATTGTATTAATTGTAATTACTCCAGTTTCTAGATTGGCACAAGTGAGTCCGTTTGAAGCATCTGGATCCAACAAAGCTTGTAAAGAATCTGGTTCTGATAAGAATATTGAGTCTCTAACAATACAACCTGCCATATCTTCAATATCCACATAATGCCAAGTGTCACCACATAGGTCGTTTATGTTAGGGGAAACCAAGCCATTGGATACCCAACTAAAGGTATATGGGCCAGTTCCACCAGAAGCAGTTGCAGTTATAGAACCATCGCAAAATTCATAACAAGAAGGAGGTAATAAGGTGCTATTATCTAAGTCTACCATAATGAGATCAGGTTGATCTATGGTGAATGGGACTTCTGCGGAGAAGCATTGGCCATCAATTACAATAATGGTATAATCTCCGGGAGCCAAATTAGGGACATCAACATCTCCAATCCCTGTAGCGTCAGCAACTTCTACACCATTGTCGTCGTACACTAAATATGAAAAATTATTGGTACCCATAAATCCATTTTGGCCATTTACAGTAACTATACCCGAACTTTCACCAAAACACTCTGCTGGTTGTGTGCCTATTAAAACTAATTCCAATGGCAATGGATTCGACAATTCTATACACGTGTCAACTTCACAATTGCTGGCGTCTCCTATGGTGACACAATAAGTCCCAGCTGGAATTGGGGCGAGAATAGAACCTGTTACTTGAGGGAAGTCTTCCCAATTATAAGTAAATGGAGTTTGACCTTGACTTATGTCAATTCCTATTTGACCATTTGTTCCTTCAAAACAAAAGGGTTCTGTAAGATTAACATCGAATACTATATTATCTGTGGCTTGAAGACAAGCTGTTGCAGTCGCCGAGCAATTTTGATTTGGATCTGTAACACTTGCAGTGTAACAACCAGGTCCTAAGTTTTGTATAAAACTGCCATTGGCTATGACATTGTTGTCAATATCTACCCACTCATAAATACAAGATGGGCAAGCTGGTGTCACATCAACAATTAGTACACCAATATCACCACTTCCACATTCTATTCCTTGAATTGTATCGATGTCAATGGTTAAAGATCCTGCCATTGGAAAATCAAATGAAACAGTGTCGCCACAATTATTTTCATCCTGAACCACAAATTCGTACATCCCACCATTTAGATTTATAATTTCAAATTCATCATTTCCTAAATCCAAAATCTGGCTAGTTGGAATGGTCATATTGTTCAGAAGATATGAGTACATGCCGGTTCCGCCAGAAGTAGAGTAAACGATGCTTCCAGGGTTCCCTGCACAGTCAGGATTGTTACCTACTGCGTTTAGAATTAGTTCATCTGGTTCGGGAATAATGATATCAATTGGATTTAAAGGGCAATCAGCCAATTCGGGCGGAGATTGGACATTGATATCTAAGAAGTAAGTTCCACCAGGTAAATTTTCTAATCTAATTATATTTCCAGCTATTACGTTTACAACTATTGAAGGATCAGTTACTTGAATACCAAATTCGTCCAATAATGTGGCAAAAACCAAAGAGGCGTTCGTAATTTGATATTCCACTAAGTCAGAGGTGCCTCCAAAACATTCGATAGGATCGATAGACAATTGTTGGATATCGACCATGTTATTTTGATGTGGTACCTCGATCGTAAACGAATCTCGACATAGCCCAATCGGATCATCCCAAACCTGAAGGAATAAGTTTTCACCTCCAACCGCATCATTGATGATGAAACAATCAGTTGGATTTTGATCATTTTGAAAAGCATACGTATTTGGACCTGTAGAAAAAGGGAATCCTCCTTCTGCCGTCAATTTTATTACTCCATTTTCAGCGCCAAAACAAGATGCAGAATCAATGACTTCATAATTTAACTTTAGTGTGTCTATGGTGAGGTCAATCTCATCTGAGGCTGTACATCCATTAGAATCACTCACAGTGACAGAGTATACACCTGAACCAAGTTTGTCTATTAATGGTTTACCGAATTCATTATTGCTCCAGCTATAGTTATATGCATTTAGGTTGGTCCCATCAATACCATTGATGTCGATTACCTCAACCGATCCTGTTTCTTTATTAAAACAACTTGGTAAAATTGAATCCAATTCAAAACTTAAGGCTTGAGCATCACATGGTATTGTAATGATCTGTGTATCCGTATCTCCAGCATCATCAGTTACCACAACTTGATAAAAAATACACGGTAAGCCCGTAACAGTAAATTCTTCTCCGTCAGCGGAGGTCATTCCAGATCCATAGTCCGTTCCAACTCCTAGCTCTGTTACAGAAAAATTATAAGGTGCTACACCACCACAAGCGCTCAGGGTTAAAGAACCATTATCCATACCTGTACTCGCTCCACAAAAATTAGCGATAATATCTAGATTTGGGCAACTTACTGTGGTAGGTACAGTACATACGTTACACGAAGTATCGAAGCAGATTCCTGAAAAAATATCTAATCCGTATCCAATTTCGGTAAAAGCAGCATTTTCATCAATAGAAATCGCAATAGGATCCAATGGATTTCCAACTACCGTAAAACAAATCTCAAAAATATTGGAACCATCGTTACAACACATTCCTTCCACATTTGGATTTATGTAAACCAATCTAATGTTTCCGTTGGTACAACTAAAGTTACTAGTCAATAATCCGTTCAAGCAATTGCCGATGTTTATATCCGTATCACAATCGGCTATTTCGATCACACTTGGGTCGTATGCAATATCAAATTGCATAGAAATTATGTAATTGAAATTGGTGACTTGAAATTGCGCGCAAAACTGATCTCCGGTACCTAAATTGGTGGGAATGAGAATATCAACTTTTAATTCCGGTAAAATTTCCGAACAATCAATGTTAAAATCACAAGGAAATGATTGTGCCCAGATTAACTGTAAACTACCCAAAACCATCAATACACTTATCAGTAATCTTTTCATAGGATATATAAAGAATAAATATATTTACAAACACCTCAAAATCAGTCACAAAAATATAAAGAAATGGCTGATATACCTATTCGCAAATGTCTAAACAATAAGAACGAAAAATCTTCATTCTAATTATAATTTCTAACACAAAGATTCTAGTAATTAACCGAATGTTGCCCGTTAAAACAGATAATTTTTTCAGCTTGTCGCAACTTTAACAATTGGCATAAAAAAAAGCCTCCGATCGCAAGTATCGGAGGCTTTTTTTTATTTGTTAGAATTTGCTTAAGCTCCAGTTTTTTTACCAGAACATTTTTTGGCACATTCTGCTTTGCTCATTTTAGCACATGCTTTCTTCTCAGCTTTAGAACAAGTTTTCGCACAAGATTTCTTTTCACTAGAGATTTTTTTCAATTCCCCTTTCACTTCAGAGGCGTCTTTTGGAGAAACGTTGACAAAGCTCTTACTTTCAGCGTCAAAAGAAACTTCATTAAAAGAAACTTTACCGCTTTTAGCACAAACTGCTTTTTCGAAATAAGAAACAGAGCCAGATTTTTCACAAACTCTTTTTTCTATCATTTCATTTGCATCTGCTACAGCATCAGCTTCCATATAGGCAGCAGCAACAGCAGTTGTCCCTTCAGCCTTATCTGCACTTGCAGTCTTTGACTTAGAACAAGTCTTTGCACATGTTTTCGCACAAGATTTTTTTCCTTCTGTTTTAGATTGAGCGTTTAAACCAACACCTGCAATCATACAAAATGATAAAACAAATAATATCTTTTTCATTTAGTTAAAATTTACAATTTAGAATTAAGACAAAATTACTCATATTAAACGTAAAGAATTGTCCGGAGTTTAGTTAAAAATCCATTAAATACTCTTTTCCTTGATATCCAAGGGTACTTATTAGGGTCAAAACAGCATATATCTTATCTTCGACACATTATTAAAAAGCTTTAAATGAAATACATAGCCTTGTTTTTATTGCTCGGTCTGATGGCGGTCTCTTGTAAAACCAAAAAACCGATCGTTCTAGCCGATTACGACGGAATCAAAATAACTTTTGGCTCTGGAGGAGGATTCGCCGGAAGATATATCGAGCATTCAATCTTGCCAAATGGAGACGTTTACGTAAAAAATAATGGAAAAACATTTCATCCAACCAAGGGTATTGATTCAGATGTAGCTCAACAAATGATTGACAATTACAAAAATCTTGGAATTGATAAAATAGAACTGCAAGACCCGGGTAATATGACCTATTTTATTCTCAAAGAAGAAAAAGGTGAAAAACATAAAATTACTTGGGGAGCTGAATTACAAGCTGTTCCTCAAGAATTAAAGGACTACTTCCGAACCTTAAATATGTTGGTAAAAGACAGTAAAAACCCAACTAAGTAATCAATCACCAAAGCATTTAGAAAATGAAATATATCTCTACTTTATGTCTTTTTTTGTTCCTCAACACAGTTTCTTTTGGACAGTTTAAAGAAAAGCCAATTTCAAAAGGTGAAGGCTTTGATATCAAAGAAATTAAGGTCAAAAATAAAAAGCTAAACCATACCAAAGACAAATGGGATGAGCAAGTACCTGCTGATTACAATTTGACCCAAGATTATTATCTGCCTTCGGCTCAACAAGACTTTTTTAGAGTAAAGTCTTGGAATCGAGGAAGACCAGTTTTTATCGAGGGTTCACTAAAACAAGGAAGGAGTTTTAGTAGCATCGAAGCGCAAAGTAAGGCGTATTTAGATGGTGTTTCGAAAATTTTATCTATCAAAAATGCTGATGAAGAATTTGAATTAGTAGAGATTCAAGAGGATGATCTTGATATGGTTCATTTAAAATATCGACAGACCTACAATGGCATTCCCGTATGGGGAGCAGAATTTATTTTGCATGCAAAAGATGGTTTAATCCAAAAATCTAATGGCTTAACTTTTCCGACAATTCCATATCAAATCCCAAATGAGGTCCTAAGTATTGAAGAGATAAAAAATAAAATTACCAGTCAAATCCCACTAAAGCAGCTCACACCTGCTCAAAAGAGGTTTATGCCAGATACCTGGAAAATCGATCAGGTAATTTATCACCTTGATGAGAATTTTAATAATCCAATTTTGGCTTATCATGTAGAGTATCGCCCAAATATTTTTGATCGTTGGTTTCTAATTATCAATGCTGAAAATGGTGAAGAATTGGAAAAATATTCTGGTGTATGTAAGTTTCATAATCATAATATTGAAATGGGCCATTCGGCGAATGCCAAAATAATGCCTCCTGACGGACCAGCGGTTGCGATGAACCAAGATTTACTAAATGTAACCAGGACAATAAATACTTATGAGTCTAACAATCAGTTTTTTATGATGGATGCGGTTAGACCTATGTTTTCCATGTCACCTAATGGAATTTTTGAGAGTGAAGGATTGATAGTCACGTTGGATGCTCAAAATACTTCGCCGGAGAATAACAGTTTTGATTACCGAGATGTAACCTCATCTAATAACAATTGGTCAGATAAAACGGCGGTATCTGCGCATTACAATGCTGGTGAAGCTTATGAATATTTTAGAACAACCCACAACAGAAACTCCATTAATGGTAATGGTGGTAATATTTTGTCATTGATTCATGTTGCAGATTCAAACGGTGGTGGTATGGATAATGCTTTTTGGAATGGCGCAGCCATGTGGTATGGTGATGGCAATCAGGCATTTAAACCGCTAGCAAGAGGATTGGATGTGGCTGGGCATGAGATTTCGCATGGAGTTGTGCAAAGTACCGCGAATCTGGCATACCAAGGTGAATCAGGTGCCCTCAACGAATCGTTTGCTGATGTATTTGGAGCTATGATCGACCGAGATGATTGGCAAATGGGAGAAGACGTCGTAGAAACACAATTCTTTCCATCAGGAGCATTGAGAGATCTAGAGGATCCTCACAATGGCGCATCACCTGGAGATTATCAAGGAGGATTTCAACCAAAGCATACCAATGAGCAATTTACAGGACCAGAAGACAACGGTGGGGTGCATATCAATTCTGGAATTCCCAATCATGCCTTCTATTTATTTGCCGAATCTGTTGGTAAAGAAAAAGCGGAGGATGTTTGGTATCGAGCGCTAAATAATTACTTAACAGCTTCCTCACAATTTATAGATTTAAGATTAGCGACTTTAAGCGCAGCCGATGATCTCAATCTCACCAATAATGAGAAACAATCTTTGAGATCTGCAATGGATATGGTTGGGATTTTAGATGGTGAAGGAGGGAGTTATCAAAATGATACGTCCACCAATGATGGGGGAGACTTTTTAGTAATGACTGATATCCAAGGTCAAGATGTTTATATCGCTGATCTTTCGACCGGTGATACGCAAAAGATTTCAGATAAAGATCCAATGAGTAAGCCTAGCATAAGTGATGATGGGACCTTTATTGTGTTTGTAGGTACCGACCGACTTTTACATGCAATATATCTTGAGTGGTCGGGAAATCAATTGATGTCAATTAATGAAGATGTGTTAGAAAGCTCAGCAATTTGGAGAAATATTGTCACTTCAAGAGATGGTAGAAGACTTGCAGGTTTGTTTGATAATTTGGATAATCGAATTTGGGTTTATGATTTTGATTTAGAAGAGGATAATATTTATGAGCTCTACGACAACCTCTTCGGGTGGCAATACTACAGGTGACGTACAATATGCCGATGCATTAGAATTTGATTTTACCGGAGAATGGGTGATGTATGATGCCTTAAACGGCGAAAACGGCTCAGGTAATACCACTATCGAATATTGGGATATTGGTTTTTTGAAAATATGGAATAGTGAGTTCGACTTGTGGAGCTTAGGTGAAGTGAGTAAATTGTTTTCTTCTTTGCCCGCTGATGTGAGCATTGGAAATCCAACATTTAGTAAAAACTCCCCTTACATCATTGCTTTTGATTATTTTGATGATACAGAAGCTGCAGTTTTGGGTTTCAATTTGGAAACCAGCGAAGATGGATTGATTCATGCGCAGGATGGATTAGGATATCCATCATTTAGTAGACTTGATGATGCGATGGTTTATGACGATTATGATTCAGGTAGTTTGTCTGGATTGGCTATTTCTGATCTTCAGGATAATAAAATTGAAGGATTTAATCACGGAAATATTGGAACACAATTTAGATGGGCAAGATGGTTTAGTAATGGTGATCGACTCAGTAATACATCAGATCTAAACGATGTATTAAACGAAATAAAAGTTTATCCTAATCCTTCTAGTGGTAATTTATTTATCGATTTCGAAGCACTCCATAAAGGCTTGGTTCAGTTAGAGATCTTTAATTTGATGGGGCAAAAAGTCTATGGTCAAAGAGAACTGCTAAACAAAGGTCAAAATTCAATGAATCTTCAATTACCTTCCAAGCTTAAAAACGGCCAATATCTCTTGCAAGTTGTATCACAAGGGAAGAAAGGGAGTATGATGATTCAGCTTTATAGGTAGCTTGGAGAAAAAAAAGAAAATACTTATTGTAAGATTTAGTTCGATCGGAGACATAGTTTTATGTTCTCCGATTGTTCGTTGTGTCAAAAAACAACTTAATGGAGAGATTCATTTTGTAACCAAAGCACATTTTCTTCCCTTAATAAAGGACAATCCCTACCTTGATAAATGTTGGACCTTTAAGAAGGATATTACAGAATGTATAGCATCTCTCAAAGCCCAGAAGTTTGACCTTGTCATCGACCTCCATAAAAACTTAAGGTCAAAAAGGCTCGTTGCGAATTTGGCGGTCAAAACAGTTTCTTTTGACAAATTGAATATCCAAAAGTGGATTCGTGTACATCTAGGCATAAATTATTTACCCAAAAAGCATTTAATCGATCGTTACTTCGAATCTATGGGTGCTTTACAAATCAAAGATGATGGCCTGGGAATGGATTTCTTTATAAACGAAAAAGAGCTTTCTAAAGAAGTAAAAAATCTAAGCATCAAAAATGGTTTTATCAGTTTAGTTTTAGGAGCTAATTATCTGACCAAACGCGTTCCCATTCATTTGGTGGAGTATTTGCTTTCCACATTCGTGAATGAAACTTTTGTCCTTATTGGTGGTAAAGATGTCCTCGATGAAGCTCTCCAATTACAAAGAAAATATCCGAATCTCGTAAACATGGTTGATCAATGCGACCTGCAAGGATCCGCCTATCTTTTATCAAAGTCATCGATGGTAATAACTGGGGACACCGGAATGATGCACATTGCGGCGGCCTTAAAAAAACCGATCATTAGCATTTGGGGTGGTACCCATCATGATTTAGGAATGTATCCATTCTATGGTTTTTTAAACCCAGATCTCAATGTTTCGATGGTAAATGAAAACATATCCTGTAGTCCTTGTTCCAAAATAGGTAAGCACAGATGTCCCAAAGGTCACTTTAAATGTATGATGGATCAAGATAAAGATCGACTAAGTCAAAGTATTTTAAGACTAAAGAAAGCAACATAGAAAACTTTATCTTAGTATTTAGTTGTTAGTATAACACATTGTTAAACGATTAAAATCAGAATCTATGTCATTAGGACAAAACAGACCAGAGTTTAAACTGCCCAATTTTAATGTTGGTAAGTATATTCTCTTTGCATTTATCTTTTTCTTTTTATTTACCATTCTATCCAATACTACATTTGTTACGATAGAACCAGGTTATGAAGGTGTACTTTTTAGAAGGTTTGCTGGAGGAATTGATAAGGATAAAATTTACAATCAAGGATTTCACGTTGTAGCACCATGGAATAAACTTTACGAGTACGAAATCAGAACCAAAGAAGGTGATGAAACGATGTCAGTGTTGTCAAAAAACGGTTTAACCATTATTGTGGATTTATCTTATCGATACATGCCTCAATCAGGAAAAATAGGGTATTTACATGAAGAAATTGGTCCTGCTTATCTCGATAGAATTATCATACCCGAAATTAGATCTGCCACTAGAGAGGTGATTGGTAAGTATCTGCCTGAAGAATTATACTCTACAAAAAGAGAAGCAATACAAGATGAAATATTCCAACTCACCAAAGAGTCTTGTCAAGAAAAGCATTGTATAACTCTTACCACAGCCAGTTGCCCCAAAG
>JAHDHU010000032.1:0-16434 GCA_020631135.1 Saprospiraceae bacterium
GGTGGATCAAAATACACCTGATGCTGATTTCGTAGGTGACATAAAACTTGGAGACACAGGATTTACGACCAAATGTGATTTTAAAACCATCATGAGCAAGCTTGAATCCAAAGCAAGATCATATGGTGCCAATATTGTCAAACTTACTGAAATTAAAAAGCCCAATTTTGGGAGTACATGCTATCGGATCAAAGCAAAAATGTATCGAAATTTAAACAAGAGCAGTTTAGATCGTCTTTTAGCTGAATCCGAAAAACGCAATCGATCTACCTTAGCTCCTGACGCCGATTACGCAGTAATTCATTTTTATCGACCTAAAAATTTTGCAGGTAGTGCGATTGGTTATAAAATTAGAATGGATGATGATACGATCATAGGTCGAGTCAGAAATGGTGAAAAGTTTTCCTATACAATAACAGATTTTGGAAGCCATACTTTTTGGGGTAAAACCGAAACAAGGTCAGAGCTTATTTTGGATATTGAAAAAGGACAAGAATATTTTGTTCGCTGCGGTTTAAAAATTGGAGGATTGGTGGGAAGACCGGATTTCTATCAAGTGGATAATTTATTGGGACGCGAGGAGTTCGCTAAAAACTAATTTGAAGTCAAAAATTAAATTATTTAATAGATTCGAAATGGGAGAAGTTAGGTATTTGGCATAGGTCTTTTTGAGTTTCTTTATATCTTGCTGCGCGAATGAGTAATTATTCTGTAACCATAGGAGATAATACCTACCAATTCACCGAAGAAGAAATTCTGGAGTTGAACATAATCACAAAAGAAGACCTTTCTGGCCACGCCATTGTTAATGGTAAAAGCATTGAGTTTAAAGGACATTTAAATTCTAAAAACCCTAAACAAGTTCAAATCGACCTTCAAGGTCAAAAATATTCGTTTACCATTAAGGATCATTACGATTTATTGGTTGCGAAAATGGGATTGGACTTGGTTCAAAAAAAGAAGTTGAGCAACATCACTGCACCAATGCCAGGTCTTATTTTAGACATTCTAATAGAAGAAGGTCAGAACTTTGAAGAAGGTGATGCGTTGCTTGTTTTGGAAGCTATGAAAATGGAAAATATCATCAAAGCAGAAGGTGCAGGCAAAGTCAAAAAAATCATTGCTAAAAAAGGTGAGACGGTAGAAAAAGCTCAAATCATTATAGACCTCGAAGATCAATGAAAAAAATCCTAATTGCAAATAGAGGCGAGATCGCTTTAAGGGTTATGAAAACCGCACATCGTATGGGGATTCGCACAGTTGCAATTTTTTCAGACGCTGATCGCAATTCGCCACACGTGAGGTACGCTGATGAAGCCTTCCACGTTGGGCCCAGTCCATCATCAGAATCTTATCTAGTAATGGATAAGATTATTCAAATTGCAAAGCAAACGAAATCTGATGGGATCCATCCAGGATATGGATTTTTAAGCGAAAATTCCGCATTCGCGAAAGCGGTAGAAAAAGCGGGAATAAAATTTATCGGTCCTAGAACGCACGCCATCGAAGTGATGGGAAGTAAGCTGGCTGCAAAAGATGCTGTAAAATCTTACAATATCCCCATGGTCCCGGGAACAGACTCAGCCATTACAGACCCTCACGAAGCAAAAAAAATAGCAGCAGAAATTGGCTACCCTATTTTAATAAAAGCTTCCGCAGGTGGAGGTGGTAAAGGAATGCGTGTTGTAGAAAAAGCTAAAGATCTCGAATCACAAATGGAACGTGCCGTAAGCGAAGCTGTTTCTTCTTTTGGTGATGGATCTGTTTTCATAGAAAAATATGTTGCTTCTCCAAGGCACATCGAAATTCAAGTATTGGCAGATAGCCATGGCAATGTGGTCCATCTTTTTGAAAGAGAATGCAGTGTTCAACGTAGGCATCAAAAAGTTGTAGAAGAAGCACCCTCCTCAGTGCTCACTCCAGAATTAAGAAATGCCATGGGACAATCCGCAGTAGATGTGGCTAAAGCTTGTGATTATGAAGGTGCCGGCACTGTCGAATTTCTTCTCGACGAAAATTTCAACTACTACTTTCTAGAGATGAATACCAGACTACAGGTAGAACATCCTGTAACAGAAATGATCACAGGGATAGATTTAGTTGAAGAGCAAATCAATATAGCCAGAGGAGAAAAACTGAAATTTAAGCAAGAGGATCTTAGCATAGAAGGGCACGCCTTAGAACTTAGGGTATATGCTGAAGATCCGATGGACAATTTTCTCCCATCGATTGGAACATTAGAAACGTATCGATCGCCCAAAGGGGCAGGCATAAGAGTAGATGATGGATTTGAAGAAGGCATGGAAATTCCGATTTTCTATGACCCAATGATTTCTAAATTAATTACCTATGGTGCGAACAGAAATGAGGCCATTAGCAAAATGATTTCGGCAATTCGTGCATATAAAATCGAGGGGATCAAAACCACGCTAGATTTTGGTTTGTTTACTTGTCAAAATGAACATTTTGTCTCTGGCAATTTTGACACCCATTTTGTCAAAAAATTTTTTAAACCAGATCAAATTAGAGAAGACAATTTAAAACTTGAACAAAAGGCAGCTAAAATCGCTTTGAGTATATATTTAAAAAATAAGAAGAAATTGGTGAAGATTCATGATGAGGCGGGCAATTGGAACCAAAGAAAATAATCACAAAAATTAAAAATCACATTCTAGATGAAGTACTTAGTTTGTATAAGTAAAACTCCTGAAACGACTGCTAAAATTGCCTTCAAGGATGGCAATTCTACTTTCGATACGGATGGAGTTCAATTTATTTTAAATCCATACGATGAATGGTATGCATTGGTAAAAGCAATAGAACTCAAAGAGGCGAATGGAGGTACCGTTACCGTGATCAATGTAGGAGGTGCTGGCAATGACACCATTATAAGAAAAGCCCTCGCCATAGGCGCAGATGAAGCTGTGAGAGTAAATGCCGATGCAAAGAGTGGTTTTTTTGTTGCCAAGCAAATTGCGGAATATGCTAAGGCCAATCAATTCGATCTGATCCTTTTGGGAAAGGAAACCATTGATTACAATGGCTCAGAAGTAGGAGCTATGGTTGCAGAATTTATGGAGCTCCCCTACCTTTCATATGGAACGGATCTTCAAATAAACGAAGGTGTGGCTACCATCAAAAGAGATATAGAAGGCGGTTCAGAAACCTCTAAAACCAGCCTCCCCTTGGTCGTTAGCGCCGCTAAAGGAATGGCGGAACAGCGAATTCCTAACATGCGCGGAATTATGATGGCAAAAAGAAAACCATTAAATGTTATAGAACCCGTGGCTTGTGAAGACCTAAGCATTGTAGTTTCTTACAGCTTGCCAGCTGGTAAATCATCAGTTAAAATGATTGATCCAGAAAACATGGACGAATTGGTAAGATTACTTCAAGAAGAAGCTAAAGTCATCTAAAATTTTTAAAAATATAAATCAATATAAATGGTACTCGTATTTGCAGAATCGCAAAATGGACAATTTAAAAAAACTGCTTTCGAAGCAGTGACCTATGGCAAAAAGTCTGCTGAAATTTTAGGGACAACATGTGAAGCAATCGTTATTGGTAAAGCAGAAAATCCTGCTCAATTAGGACAATATGGTGCTAACAAAGTACATCACCTTACTGGATCAGGATTTAATTCTTTTGATAGTCAAAGCTATTCGAATGGTATAGCAGGAGTAGCTGAAAGAATGGGCGCCAAATTGATAGTCGTTTCTCATACCTCGACAGGCAAAAGTGTTTTGGGTAGATTATCTGTCAAACTAAATGCTGGATCAGTTTCTGGCGTAAATCACTTGCCAGAGTCAAAAGAAGGGAGTATATGTGTGAAGAAGAATGTATTCTCAGGAAAAGCCATTGCGGAGTATAAAATTAATACACCAAACGCAGTTTTCTCCCTAATGGGCAACACCCTAAAACCAGAACAATCAGGAACAGATGCTGAGCTTATAGAAGTTCAACTAGAGGACACCACAGTCAAAACGGAAGTTGTTTCTGTAGATCTTCAACAAGGCAGTGCTGCCCCATTACCCGAGGCAGAACTCGTAGTTTCTGCAGGAAGAGGAATGAAAGGACCCGAAAACTGGGGCATAATAGAGGATTTGGCAAACGTTCTAGGCGCAACTACCGCTTGCTCTAGACCTGTAGCTGATACCGGGTGGAGACCGCATCACGAACATGTTGGTCAAACTGGAGTTGCGATCAGACCGAATCTATATATAGCTGCCGGGATTTCAGGTGCAATTCAACATTTGGCTGGGGTTAACAACAGCAAGACCATCGTAGTTATAAATAAAGATCCTGAAGCACCATTTTTTAAGGCCGCTGATTATGGAGTTTGTGCAGATTTATTCGATGTAGTACCTCGATTAACAGAAGCGATTAAAAAAGCAAAAGGCTAGGATTAGTTCAACCATCTATCAATTGTGGAAAAACAAAAAAAAGAACTCCAGCAAAAACTCGACGCTGCCAAATTAGGAGGCGGTCAAGATCGCATCGATAAACAACATGCCAAAGGCAAGTTAACGGCGAGAGAACGCATTCATTTTTTATTGGATGAAGGCAGCTTTGAAGAAATTGGCATCCTGGTTACACACAGAACAACAGATTTTGGCATGCAACGCCAGAAATTTTATGGCGATGGTGTTGTAACAGGTTACGGAAATGTTGAGGGCAGATTGGTTTATGTTTTTGCACAAGATTTTACTGTATTTGGAGGGTCTCTTTCAGAAACGCATGCTGAGAAGATTTGCCGTTTGATGGATATGGCGATGAAAACTGGTGCACCTTTAATAGGCCTAAATGATAGCGGTGGAGCACGAATCCAAGAGGGTGTAAGATCATTAGGTGGATATGCAGATATCTTTTATCGAAATGTTAGAGCTTCTGGAGTGATTCCTCAAATTAGTGCAATCATGGGACCCTGTGCTGGTGGAGCCGTCTACTCCCCTGCCATTACGGATTTTACCATCATGGTGGAAAACTCTAGCTACATGTTTGTCACCGGACCAAATGTGGTAAAAACGGTGACCAACGAAGAGGTGTCATCTGAAGAACTTGGTGGTGCGAGCACGCATAGTACCAAATCGGGTGTCACACATTTAACAGCATCCAACGATATTGATTGCATCAATCAGGTAAAACAACTCTTGAGCTACATGCCACAAAATTGTGAATGTAAAACACCAAGTTTGCCATTTACCATATCGGAAGAAATACGTGAAGAATTAGATGGCATTATTCCGGATAGTGCTAACAAGCCTTATGACATGAAAGCCGTCATAAACGGTATCATTGATGTGGATAGTTTTTATGAAGTCCACAAAGACTTTGCAGATAATATCATCGTTGGTTTTGCAAGACTGGCTGGTAGAAGCATAGGCATTGTTGCCAATCAACCGATGAGCTTGGCTGGTTGTTTGGATGTCAACAGTTCTAAAAAAGCTGCACGTTTTACTCGGTTTTGCGATTGTTTCAACATCCCTTTATTGGTTCTCGTTGATGTACCCGGGTTCTTACCTGGAACTGATCAGGAATGGAATGGAATTATAACCAATGGAGCCAAATTACTTTATGCATTGAGTGAGGCTACTGTTCCTAGAATTTCTGTGATTACAAGGAAAGCCTATGGTGGCGCTTACGATGTAATGAACTCTAAACATATTGGCGCTGACTTAAATTATGCATGGCCTTCTGCAGAAATTGCGGTAATGGGTGCCAAAGGAGCTAGTGAAATAATATTCAGAAAAGAAATTAAAGAAGCTAAAGATCCAGCTGCAAAACTTCTAGAAAAAGAAAAAGAATATGCTGATCTTTTTGCTAATCCTTATTCTGCTGCAGAGAGAGGATTTGTTGATGAGGTGATCGAACCAAAATTTACAAGAAGAAAATTAATCAAGGCTTTTGGAATGCTCGAAAACAAGGTTGACACTTTACCAAGAAAAAAGCACGGAAACATTCCCTTGTAGATGGCCCCTGCTGGCACCTAATTTTTAAACCTTTGAATTCATAAAAAATGGACTATCAAAACATTCTTATAGAAAATCAAAATGGAGTGGTGATTTTAACCATCAATAGGCCGCATGCGCTGAATGCTTTGAATATGGCAACCATCTCTGAAGTAGGTCATTTCTTTGAGTTGGGTTATAAAGAAATCGAAAATTTAAAAGGTGTTGTTATCACTGGAGCAGGAGATAAAGCTTTTGTTGCCGGTGCAGATATAAAGGAATTTACCGGGATAGAAAGTCCTGAACAAGGTTCCGCTTTGGCGCGGAATGGTCATGTCGCCTTTGATCGAATGGAACAATTTCATAAACCAGTGATTGCCGCAGTTCAAGGATTTTGTTTGGGTGGAGGATTCGAACTGGCTTTAGCATGTCACATGAGGATCGCAGGTGAAAAAGCAAAATTTTCTTTTCCAGAAGTCAACTTAGGATTATTGCCTGGATTCAACGGATCACAACGGCTTCCTATGTTGGTTGGAAAAGCAAAAGCTTTCGAAATGTTGATGACAACTGATATGATCAAAGCAGAAGAGGCAGTACGATTGGGAATTGCAAATCACCATGTAATTCAAGGAGAAGAAATTAATAAATCCATCGAAATAATAGAGAAGATTGCGACTAAAGCGCCTTTAGCAATAGCCGAAGTGATCAAAACGGTCAATGCATATCAGAATAAAGAGGCTGACGGAACTGAGCAGGAAATCAACTCCTTTGGTTATCTCATGACCACTGATGATTTTAAAGAAGGCACAGCTGCCTTTATTGAAAAAAGAGGAGCTAACTTTAAGGGAAAATAAACCCTTCCCTATGTCCTCTGAAAAGAAGCTTTGTTTAGGTGCTTTTTCGATCAGCCTCAGCGTTAAAGATTTAAAAACCTCCAAAGCGTTTTATGAAAAATTGGGCTTCAGCGTTTATGCTGGTCAATTTGACAAAAACTATCTCATCATGAAAAATCAAGAATCCTTGATTGGCCTTTTCCAAGGAATGTTTCAAGGAAATATCATGACATTCAATCCTGGCTGGGATCAAAGAGCTCAAAATCTCGAGGACTTCGATGATGTTAGAGAAGTACAAAAGGTGGCGCATGAAAGAGGAATTCAAATTATGAATCCTGTCGACGAAGAAACTACAGGACCTGGCAGCTTTATGATGACCGACCCAGATGGAAATATCATTTTGATCGATCAGCATAGATAATTTTTATACGCCAATTTTTGTCTCCTGAGCATCTTTTGTTTGTAAAACAAAAATGAATAACTAAGTTTTTCGTTATACTTTAGTATTAAAAAAAACTACCATGAGAAAGATATTTATTACTTCCTGCTTTTTTGCTTTAATTTTTCCTGTATTTGGCCAAGGTCAATTCGCAACTGACGACCCTAGATATAAACCATTGGTTATGGGTGCACTCGAAAATTTGAAAAGTGAGAAATTTGATTCTTGCATGATAAAATTTAAGGAAGCCTTTACCATAAAGCAAACGAGTTATCTCAGCACATTGAGAAATTGTGCTTGTGCTTTTAGCGTTGGAGATCAAAGTTATTACAAAGAACAGATGGATATTGCTTTTGATTTAAGCTGGTCCGGATGTAAACAGATATTTTATAATTATCCAGAATTTAAATATTTAAAAGACTCTGATTTCGAAAAAGAAATCCTAATGAGATACGAACAAGCCGCAATAGCAGAGGGTCTTGATGTTTCTTTGATGGAAGAGTTCGAATGGATAAGAACCGAAGATCAGAAATACCGAAGAGAAATGGGTCCAATAGAAAAGAAATACGGTTGGAAATCTCCTCAAATGGATTCTCTTTGGGTTCTTCAAAACAATGCCGACTCCATCAACACAGCACGAATTTGCGATTATTTGGATAGCAAAGGTTATCCTGGAAAATCTGTTGTTGGCGAATCCTTAGCTTCAACGGCTTTTTTAGTAATTCAGCATGCAGATTTAGAAGTACAAGAAAAATACCTTCCCATGATTACTGATGCTGCAGATGCTGGGGAAGTTAATTGGAGATCCGTAGCCTTATTGGTAGACCGAGTCAATATGAGAAATGGCAAACCGCAGATCTATGGCAGTCAAGTAAGTAGGCATCCAAAAACGCAAGAATACTACTTTGCTGAAATTGAGAATCCTCTCAAAATCGATAGTATCAGGGCAACGGTTGGCCTTGGACCGATTCAACAATATGCAGATAACTGGGAGTTTAAATGGGACCCAGAAAGGAATCAAAAATTGGTGGATAAAGTCAAGGCTATTGAAGCGAAAGAAAAGGAAATAGAAAAATCCAAAGAAAATAAATGATGCCGAATCGGCTCAATTTTAGAAAATACAATACAACGATTAAAAACAGGTGAACAGAGTGCTTTTAAGCACTTTGTTTTCTCCTATTCACCGTTGTTTTTTACAAAGGCTAAATTGTCAATATGATCGGAATTGCCTTGGGATGGAGATATCATTTATAAATTAGCTTCATGTTAAAAAGATTTCTGAAAAAATTTTTCTCCAAAAAAGAGACAAAATCTGAGATAAAAATGGAGGATGAAGATTTTTATTATGAAAATGGCTTCATGGTCATGACTGAAGTTTATCATTTAAAACGAGGATATTGCTGTGGATCAAAATGCCGACATTGTCCTTTTGAATGGCGAAATGTTGAAAATTCTTAATCTTCTGTCAAACCAAAAAATACAAAGTTCACATCTTTTGCAAAACCATCTTTCAGACTATAAATTTGTAAAACAAAAGCTCATATATCTTAATTTTGTTTACTTATTGTAAATTAAGTTTTTACTAATACATCTATTTTGTCAAATACAGAGACGATCAATGCTCAAATTTGAGGTATCGAAATTAAAAACAGACAAACGATACTAAAAAATAGAATTATGAAAAATTTACTTTTAACAGCAACTTTAATCATTGTATCTTTTAGCAACAACTTCGCTCAAATAGATGTAAGTACAACACCCCTATCCACCATGTTAGTTGGGAGGTATTCCCTAGGTGTAGAAAAAGGATTAAGTAAAGCGTTTTCTGTAGAACTCAACGTGCATTACTCAACTGGTAAGATACTTAGAAGCGTTTTTCTATCTAACGATACTTATGACAATTTCAAAGGTTTCGGATACTTCACCAATATTAAATATTACCCAAAAGCGGATCAAACTTATAAAGGGCTTTATGGAGGGATATATTTCAGAGATATTGGTAACCAAGCTCGTGGTGGTCTTAGAGGTGGAATAAATATAGGAGCAAAAGTGCTCTTTGACAATCAATTTTTTATGGATGTCTCATTTGGGTTTGGAAGAACTAGTAAGAATGTTTGGAGTAGTGAAAATTCTCGAAGCACAGATGATCGAGCTGACGCTTTTATGAGGTACACTTGTGGATTGAGATTTTAATAATTTAAGATGCAGAGGAGCGCATAGTTCCTTTGCATTTATTTTGTCAATTATCTCCCTTTCAAATAATGCATTAGTTGATCCCAAAGAATATCGTATTCAATCAGCTCTAATTCATTAGGATGATGAGATTTTAAAAAAGGCAAAGATTTTAGATTTTCAAAATGCTTTTTAGAGTGTCTTTTGATAGCCACTGGATGAAAATTTTGCTTGGGAACCTGTAAAAGCATTTTAACAAAACAGTGGCTTCGATACAAAGGATTACTACGCATATAGCGTGACAAGTATTTTTCGACAGCATCGAACCTTGAATCCAATTTTTCCAAATCTCTAAGAATAATATAATAGAGCAACTGAACAATGATGATCCCTACATTCATCCCTTTTTTGTCCATGTAGAAATCAGGAATTGAATTTAGATATCTTCCTAATCTGTATTTTTTGAGCATATTGGAACCTTTGGACTTTCCTCCTTTTAATGCTTCGGAAATAATTGCATACCATGCAGTCAATTCAGTATGATTTCTTCTTTCGAGTGTCAACGTGGCGAATTGCGATTCTTCGCTTAACTCCTGAAATATACGAATGGTTTGATGAGTATTTCCTTTTCGCAGCGCCCAAAGCATTTTAAGCTCATTTAATCTAAACCATTGTCTTGATTTAGGTATAGCTAATTCGAAACCTAAAGCAATTTCATTTTCTGCCTCGTTTAACTCTTTTATACGAATTAAATAATTGATACGGTAGAGGTATAACATTAATATAGAGGACCAATCTTCATGATAATTGGTTTTAAAATAATCCAGCTTTTGGGCTAGAAAGGCGCACAGAGAAACGTAATCAAATTCTGATTCGTAATAAATAATTCCAACGGTCAGCATTTTTTTATTGAACAAACGGCTAGTCATTGCGTCCTCTATACTATCAAGTTCTTCAAAATAAGATTTTGCTTTAAGGCCCAATTCTTTGGTTATTTCTTTTTTCTTTGCGAAGTGATTTCTTAGTTCCGCAGAATACCATTCTACTTTTATCTCGTTTTGAGTTATCATCAAAGCACTTTGACATTCTTCAAAGTAATTTTTAGCTGAAGAAATATTCCCTTTTTTTGCCTCTTCAGCAAATAAATATCTAGATGATTCGAATATACCAGGTGCAAACTGATATTTTTTCGACCTTTTAAAAATAGACTTATAAACTTCGATACCAGATTTTGGAGATGCCAATCCAAACAATAAGGCTGCTACTGCACGTTGTTTGATGATCTCGATAATGTTTCTTTGCATTACAGAGTATCGATACTTTGAAGGTTGAAATCCAAAAATTAATGCGTAAAGTCTCTTTTTAAAACCAATATTGATTTTGACCCGTCTAGAATCAACATTTTTACCCTCATCTAGGACATTTTTTATTTTTTCATAGTTTTTGAAATCTTCTATAGATAATTCACTCTCAGGAATATCATTTCCATGGAAAATCAATTGCTCAACGGCATATATAAGTGCAGGTACTTTTCGCATAACGCTTAATTATTATATATTTCCTGGCATGATTAAATACTTTTTAAAATACAGGTGGTCAAATGTTTAAGCTTTAAGATTAGTCTTTTTATTATCATTTACTGGCATTTTTATTGCTTTTTATTGTCCTTTTAGCGGCAAATTATATGGATTAACTTGTGGGTAAGAAAGTAATACTTTCTTAGTTAGAACCTAAATATTGAAAACATAAGTACTTGAAAAAGAGACATTTAAAGTGCTTATTCCGAAAATATTTATTTAAAAAATTATTCACAAAAAAAACTTGAGAAATGCTAGAGTACATTTTACAACTACTTGGATTTATTGGTGAGGACGACGGAGATATCTAGAAAATCAAATAGATATTTGGCAGCTTCCATATTAACCAATATTTGCGCCCATTGGCGATATTGATTTATCTTCCACATTTATATCGTAAACAAATTGTTTTTACGAAAACAGACAATGTACTGAATATCAGGAATTTAAATTATACATAGAAATTTAACCCTTTAAAAATTAACCTTTTTTGTTGTAATTATTGTCCTTTTTGACGCTAAGGATGACTACTATCTTTATATCATAATTGAAAGTCAATTATTGATAAGCTAAATAACGTTTCTTCATATGAAGTGAACATAAAGACATAAAAAATAACATTAAGGGTGTTAACAAAGGGGTTTTCAAGACTTGTTCTTGGAAGCCTTTTTTTATTAGCCTTTATACAAATCGTTTGAGAAAGGTTGCTTATACAACCTCTTTCCCGTTGCTTTATAAAGTGCGTTTGCGATAGCTCCTCCAGCCGGAGGCAAACTAGGTTCTCCCAATCCAGTAGGATCTACAGTACTTTTAACAAAATAAACTTCGACCTCAGGAGCATCTTTCATTCGGATCAATTGATATTGATTAAAGTTCTTCGCAGAAGGTACACCATCTTCAAAGGCGAATTCACCAAACATCGCGTGTCCTACCCCATCAATTACCCCTCCTTCAATCTGATTTTTTGCGCCTAAGGGATTTACCACAATTCCGCAATCTACTGCAACATAAACCTTGCTCACCTTTGGGCCGTCATCTAATATTTCAACTTCTGCAATTTCTGCTACATGAGTTCGATGACTGAAGTACGCAGACAATCCTTGAAATACATTATTAGAGGACTTACCCCAGTTGGCTTTTTCAGCCACAAGTTTAATGCATTCTATCATGCGTTTAGGAGAGTAAATAATATCTTCATCTTCTTCTGCATTTTTAATGGCTTTTTCCAAAAGCTCAATACGAAGATCTACTGGATCTTTTCCTAAGATTTCTGCCAATTCATCAAAGAAACTTTGTTCAGCATAAGCCAAAAAGTTGGTATACGGTGCTCGCCAAGCTCCAGTTGTTATATTGCTTTCATATTTAGCAACATCTACCTGCAAGTTTTCAATCGAACCTGCTGGAAAAAAATGAGCAATGGCTCCGTACATATTTCTATTTATCGCTGCCTCTTTCAAGTGATAGCCTGTGATCTCTCCATTTTTAACAGATGCAGCAATTTTGTACCTAGAAGCCGGTCTATATGTCCCTTGGGTCATGTCATCTTCACGGGTATACACCAATAAAACTGGTGTACGAGTTATCTTTGAAATTTCTGCTGCTTCAAGAGCAAATCCACCATACAACCTTCTTCCAAAACCACCTCCCATTCTGGTCATTTCGATGGTAACTTTTTCTTTATCTATTTTGAGCAACTCCGCTATCCTACTTTGAGTCCATTCAGGCGTTTGGATCGGTCCGACCATCCTTGCACCTGCGTCTGTTACGTCAGCAAAGAAATTCATTGGTTCCAAGCAATTATGAGGTAAAAATGGTGCTTCATACGAACGTTCGATAAGTTGGTCTGCCTCTTGAAATGCTTGAACTATGTCACCATCTTTACGAAGTGTTTCTAATTTTTTTCCATCATTTAAGTCTCTCAAAGTTTTACTATGGAAGTCGCTACTTTCTAAATTACCATCTGGCTTCCATTCTACTTTTAATTTATCTTTCCCTTTAAACGCAGCCCAGGTATTGCTTGCAATTACAGCGATCTTGTTTTCCAGCTTGAGTACATCTATAACTCCGGAGACCTTTTTCGCTTCAGCATCATCAAGCCCAACCAGCTTGTAACCAAATCCTGGAGCTCGCAGAATGGCGGCATACTGCATTCCCTCTTCTTTATAATCAATGCCAAATAGAGGTTTACCTTGAACTATCCCATTGAGATCCACATTAAATTTATCCGTTCCGATAATTGAAAAGTTCTTAGGATTCTTCAGTTCGACTTTCTCAGGCGCTTCAATTAAAGCGGCGTCTTCTACGAGTTCGCCATAATTCAAAGATTCGCCATTTTGATTGGAAACGACCCCTTCTTTCACTGACAATTGATCCATCGAGACATCCCAACGATTTGCCGCAGCTGTCATTAAGAGATGCTTTGCCTTCGCTCCCGCTTCTCTAAAGGCTACCCAACCTTGTCGGATACTGTCACTTCCACCAGCCACTTGCCTTGTAAATGATTCAGTATTTAAACCTGCCTGTTGTACATAAACTTTATCCCAAGCTACTTCCAACTCTTCGGCAATGATCATTGGTATAGAAGTTTTTACACCTTGACCAATTTCTGGATTTGGAGCAAAAATCGTCACAAATCCATCCTTAGCCACTTTTATGTAAGCATTAAAATCCTTAAAGTCCATCGAGGCAAAATCAACTTCAGGAACAACATCAGCCTTACAGGATCCAAAAAAGCTAACACCTAAACAAAGTGCTCCACCTGTGAGAACGCTTGATTTTAAAAAATCGCGTCTACTAGTTTTAGTTTTATTATCATCCATGTTTAGCTATTATTTGAAGCAATTTTTACTGCCTTTTTAATACGACTATAAGTACCACACCTACAAATATTGCCGTGCATGGCATCTTCGATTTCTTCGTCAGAAGGTTTACTATTTTGTTTTAGAAAAGCTGAAGCGGTCATAATTTGTCCAGCCTGACAATATCCGCATTGAGGAACATCCATTTCTTTCCAAGCTTTTTGAACCGGGTGATCACCATTTTTTGATAAGCCTTCAATGGTTGTGACTTTTTTATCTTGAACTTGAGAAATTGGAAGAATGCATGACCTCGTTGCATTACCATCTAGATGAATCGTGCATGCCCCACACTGAGCGATACCACAACCATACTTGGTACCTAATAAAGAAAGATGATCTCTGAGAACCCAAAGCAAAGGAGTGTCCTCATCTACATCTACTGAATATTTTTGTCCATTAACCTCGATTAAAAATGCTGACATAAATCTTGGATTTGATTGTCTTTTAAGATAAGGATTTATTGTTTTACCGATTACTTTTGTGATGTATGAATAAATCTTTTAACCAACTGGCAGTTCATCGTTTAACGGGCCTATGGGCATTTTCGGAAGCTGGTCTTGGTGGTTTTCTTCATGCATTTAAATCACCTTTTACAGGATTGATACTTTGTTCAATCTCGGTTTCCTTGATCTGCCTGATTTATTATTATGGAGAACGAAAATCAAAGACAGTATTCAGATCACTGCTTCTTGTGCTTCTGATAAAAATAATGGTTAGTCCCCATGCGATGATCACGGCCTACTTTGCGGTACTTTTTCAGGGACTATTTGCAATCTTTATTCTTTCAATACTTAAGTTAAACACTTGGAGCATTGGCGTCATTGCTATTGGCTGTTTACTAGAATCGGCTTTGCAAAAGATAATAAGCTTGACCATTATTTTCGGCAAATCCATATGGCAAGCAATAGATGGTTTTGGTGAATGGTTGATTGCGAAATTTTCAATTATTCTGCCAATCGCCTCGTCTAAAGCATTAATAACTATTTATTTAGGGCTTTACCTATTGGCAGGAATACTTTTGACCTTCTTTATTTCTAATCTTATAAAGAAAATTAAAAATCAAAATCAGTTCGAGGAATTCCAAATTTTTCTAGATCTACAATCGAAAAAAGTCCTAGCTCCAGGTGCGAAAAAATCCAATAAAAAATGGCAATTTGTTCTTGTGGTTTTTTGCCTTGCAATCTTGATAGGAATTACTTTAATGGGACTAAATGAAGGAACTTGGTCAAATGCTTTTTATGTTTTATTCAGAGCTGCAGCAATTTTAATAATATGGTTTGGCTTTATCGCTCCTTTACTTCTAAAATGGTTGAAAAAATACATAGTCAAGACGGAATCAGCTTTTGGAAATGAACTAAATCAAACTTTGGATTTATTTCCATACTTCCATAACATTAAAACAGAAGCATGGAAGAAGGTAAACCATCTATTTGGCATTCGTAAAATCAGGGCTTTTCTATTTTATATTTTGATGTATACCCTTCACTTTAAAAAAGTGGAAACATGATTTACATTTTGACTGGTGAGATACAAACTGGCAAGTCTACTAACTTGACAAATACGATTAGAGAGCGAAATGATATAGGTGGATTTATCACTCCTGACGTAAATGGGATGCGTAAAATACTATTACTTCCGGACCAAAAATTAACTGAATTCGAAACAAGAGACGATATCAAAAATGTGCTTAACATTGGTAGATTTAGGTTTTTAAAATCTTCATTCAAACTTGCACATCGGCATACCATTCGCGGATGCGAAGAATCAAAAATCAGCTCAATCATAATCGACGAATTAGGAAAATTAGAACTCAAGGATCAAGGGTTCCACTCTTTGATTTTGAGCTTATTGCAAAGGGATTGGTCTACAAAAAATCTAATTATCGTGGTTAGAAAGTCATTGTTAAATCAAGCGATTGAAAAGTATCATTTAAATCGAGCAAGAATCATCTTAAACGAAGACGTTTTAAGTATATTTTGAATATTACATGTATCATATTAGCGGCCGGAGAATCCAAAAGATTGGGTACATCAAAACTTTTTGTGGAGTACAATGGAACTACCTTAATCAAGGCACGCTTATCTCAAATGATGCGATTAGATCTTGAGGAAATAATTATTGTCACCGGAAAAGATGGTGATCTCATAGACGAAGAGTTAAGGCTTTACAAGGATAAATATATCAACATTCACAATCCAAATTTTAAAAAAGGAATGACTGGCTCGCTTAAAGTTGGAATTTCGAAGTGTTTAGATTCTTTTACTCAAGGTGCCTTGGTAATCTTAGTGGATCAATTTCTTATACCGGATGAGCATTATGAGGATATATTGGCTTTAGCCAAAACCACAAAAAATAATATTATTTGTACAAGCTTTGATAAGAATTTTGGGGCTCCTACTTTTTTCCCGAGAAGGACATTTAGAGAAATCTTAAACTTAGATCTTACCCAAACGCCAAAAAACATTTTGAAAACATATCAAAATGACTTGTTATATATAGAAAATGTCCAAGCCAAATTTGACCTGGACACTCCTTATGATTTGAATCTTCTGAAAAAGATTAAAGACTAAGCTGTTATACTGATGCAGCCAACTGTGCCAATCGAGC
>JAHDHU010000032.1:16444-20557 GCA_020631135.1 Saprospiraceae bacterium
CGCAACTACTTTAACAAAATTTCCGCTAACTTTCGTTAATAGGGAATCAAAAATAGATGAATGTGGATTACCGATAATATCAGAGGAAACGATCGGTTTATCTGTATATTCTAAAATCCCATTTAACTTGCCTTTAGCTGCCGCTTTGAAAGCAGAATTTATTTTAGCTGGTGTAGTTTTGGTTTTTACGCGAACGTTTAACTCTATCAAAGATCCGGTAACAACTGGAACTCTTACCGCCATGGCCATAAGCTTGCCTTTAATTTTTGGATAAACCAGCGCAACGGCATCCGCCGCTCCAGTAGTGGTCGGAACTATATTTATTGCCGCCGCCCTTGCTCTTCGCAAATCACTATGAGGCGCATCCTGCAATCTTTGATCTGAGGTATATCCATGAACTGTGGTCATGGACCCTTGAACGATTCCATATTTTTCGTCCAAGATTTTTACTACCGGCGCCAAACAGTTTGTTGTACAACTTGCATTAGAAAAAACACAAGTCTTTTTTGAAAACTTCTGTCCATTTACACCCAAGACTACTGTGTCTACTCCTGTGCCTTTGGCAGGCGCAGAAATTATTACTTTGGAGGCACCTGCTTTAACATGAAGCATGGCCTTTTCTTTTGTTCTAAAAACGCCAGTGCATTCTAAAACAGTATCGATCTCAAGTTTTTGCCAAGGCAAATTAGCTGGGTCTCTTTCGCTGAAAGAGAATATTTTTGATCTTCCAACATATATAGCATCTTTATCTGCGCGAACCTCTTCACTCATGTTTCCTTGTGCAGAATCATATTTTAAAAGGTGCGCCAAGGTCTCATTATCGGTGAGATCATTGATCGCAACAATCTTTATATTTTTGTCCTTGAGGAGTCTTCTAAATGTAAGTCTACCAATTCTTCCAAAACCATTGATAGCAATTCTTTTTTTCATAATTGTGATAATTAAGCCTGCAAATATAAATGATTATCAATGATGAATTTCAATTGTAGTAGTCTTTCACTATAGTTTGATGTACTATAAATACTTGATGATGTAGTTTTGTTGTAGAAATAAGTTTCTAATCCTTTGATCTACGAGATTAATTCGATCAAATTCCAAGGATCTTCTTGTTGATTTGGATAGATGAATTATCTCCTGAAAAATCATCAAAAGATTTAGTCGATGTACTAATAATCTGACTTTTAATAAAAGAAGCACCTTCTTCAGCACCTTGTTGAGAGGATTTCAAACAACATTCCCATTCTAAGACAGCCCAACCTTTAAAACCGTATTGCGTAAGCTTACTGAAAACACCTCCAAAATCAATTTCTCCATCTCCTAAAGATCTAAACCGACCAGGTCTATCTTTCCATTCTTGATATCCTCCATAAACTCCGGATTTACCATTTGGGTTAAATTCCGCATCCTTAACATGAAACATTTTTATGTAGGCGTGATAATGGTCGATAAAACTTAAATAGTCCATTTGTTGAAGAACAAAATGACTTGGATCGTAAAGGATTTTTAACCTTTTGTGATTTTTACAAGCCCTTAAAAACTTTTCGAAGGTAATGCCATCGTGTAAATCTTCACCAGGATGAAGTTCATAACAAAGATCCACCCCAACTTCGGATGCATGATTAAGAATAGGCAACCATCTTTTAGCCAACTCTGAAAATCCCATTTGCACCAAACCTTTTGGACGTTGTGGCCAAGGATAAACCATATGCCACATCAAGGCACCCGAAAAAGTTGCATGCGCCTTAAGCCCTAATAACTTACTCGCCGAAAGTGCTTTTTTTACTTGCGTGATCGCCCATTTAGTTCTTCTTTTTGGCTTGTCTTTCAATTCTCTCGGTCCAAAACCCGAAAATAGCAGATCATAAGCTGGATGCACTGCAACTAATTGACCTTGGAGGTGAGTCGACAATTCAGAAATCTCCAACCCGAATGAGGCAACC
Organism: Saprospiraceae bacterium; assembly: GCA_020631135.1. Lineage (GTDB taxonomy): Bacteria > Bacteroidota > Bacteroidia > Chitinophagales > Saprospiraceae > JAHDHU01. The sequence continues at coordinate 18,385 of JAHDHU010000032.1, forward strand.
TTAGCTTTGAGTTCATCACAATAAGATTGACTTTTTGATGCTTTATCGAGATCAATTAATTTAGTTTCCCAAGTCGGAATCTGAATGGCTTTATATCCCAAACTTGCTGCCCATTTACATAATCCATCTAAAGAATTGAAAGGTTTCTTTTTATCGATAAACTGAGCTAAAAATATAGCGGGTCCCTTAATCATTTATACTTATTTAAAATTTTGTCCATTTAGATTTACTCAAATTAGAAGCTACTACTTTTTGAATGAATTGCATACCTCGAATGCCATCATCTATCGTAGGAAAATCCAAATGAGTCTGTTTAGGCTTCTTATTTTGATTTAAACTGTCTATTGTTAATGCCACATTTTGATAAATATTTGCAAAAGCTTCAATAAAACCTTCTGGATGACCTGCAGGTAAACGTGTCGCAAGCATTGTGCTTTTATGCAACTCACCTGTCCCAGTTCTCAAAATTTGCTTCGGTCTTCCTTCCATTCGTAGGATAAGGCTATTATTATTTTCTTGGCTCCAATCAACGCTACCCTTTTCACCATAAACTCTGATCCTCAAATTATTTTCCTCTCCGACAGCAATTTGAGTGGCCATCAAAATGGCTTTTGCACCATTTTCTAATTCTAATAAAACAGCACCATCATCATCTAAACTTCTTCCTTTGACAAAAGTGTTTAGATCAGCGCACAATTTTTTAATTTTCAACCCAGTTAGGTATTCTAGTAAATTTTCTGCGTGGGTACCAATATCTCCCATGCAACCTGCTAAGCCAGACTTGTTAGGATCTGTTCTCCAGCTAGCTTGCTTTTGTCCTGTTTGTTCGAGGCGCTTACTCAACCATCCTTGTGGGTATTCTACGATGGCTCTTCGAATTCTTCCAAGTTTATTAGAAGCGACAATTGATTTCGCTTCTTTAATCATTGGGTACCCGGTATAATTATGCGTTACCGCAAAGATTAATTTTTTTCTTGAAGATATTTTTTTTAGTTGTTTGGCCTCCGCCAATGTAAATGTAACGGGCTTATCACAAACAACATGAAATCCTTTATTTAGAGCCAGTTTGGAGGGTTCAAAATGCAGGTGATTGGGTGTAACTATAGAAACAAAGTCCATCCGCTCTCCTTCACCTAATTTTGCTTCTTCATTGATCATTTGCTCATAGCTATCATAAACACGGGAGGGATTTAAAAACAATTCCTTTCCAAATTTTATAGACTTTTTAGGATCACTACTAAAGGCCCCGCAAACCAGCTCTATTTTACCATCTAAGCGAGCGGCCATCCTGTGCACTTCTCCGATAAAAGCTCCAGGACCCCCACCGATCATGCCCATTTTAATTTTTCGTTTCATTAGCTAATTCTAATTTGATTTATCAAACAACATCTGAAAATTACAAGCTTGCATTGATATTTAGTAGTGCGAACTCAATAACCTTCAATTTAGCTAATTTATTTCCAGACAAAACAAAGGACGACAATAGATAAAGAGATTAGAAATAAACCAAATGATACAGTAATTAGATATACAGCTGGTCGCTTAAAAACCGATTATATCCATTCGAATAAAATTATTTACAACAATTATCTTTGTCCGAAAAATGATTCACGTTCTTTAAAAGAAAAAGTTTAAAAAAGCTGCCCAGAATATTTTAGATGTAAGAAATGAATTTCCAGAAAATAGTCTCGCGACTTTATATAATTGAAAAAAAATATCTATTTCAAGCTATTGAATTGTAGATCAGCCAAGAAAGGCATTTAAAAGCTGAAAACTGGTTGACCTTCTTAAATACAATAAGACAACAAATTCGAGTTGCTGAAGTAGGTTCTTTTATTGTCGATGGTCCTTTAGACTTCATAGAAGCTTTTTAAAACACGGTTTTACCAAAGGCAGCAAATTGGGCTAATTTAAAATCAAGAATGGTTGATCTTAATTTTAGACTTTATCTGAACGGTTTTTACTATGTAAATCGCGAATCTTTTTTAATCAAATAGTTTATGCTCTGGAACAATAAAGAAGAATGTTCGATCATTAGATTAAAAATCCTATGTAAATAAAAAAGAGATTATAAAACCAAGTTTTATAATCTCTTTCTAATCTACTATAAGTCAACTACTTACATTGTCGGGGCGGCAGGATTCGAACCTGCGACCCCCTGCTCCCAAAGCAG
>JAHDHU010000032.1:20626-26493 GCA_020631135.1 Saprospiraceae bacterium
CAAGTACGACGATTTAGCAAACCGTTGGTTTCAGCCACTCACCCACGTCTCCGAATTATTGACCTCTGTCAATAAGCTTGATATTAAAGCGATGCAAAAATACATTTTCAACCCACATTTTACAAGATTAGAAAAATTTAATCGCATTTATTTCTTCTTTAGGCTTATTGATGTTAATTTAAAATTGAGATCCTTTTTAGTTACAACCTCTTACCTGAGAATGTGACTAAAATTAAAAGAGTCCCGTTCTTACCGACGGGACTCTATTTTTTATGGACCTATTAAAGATTACTCTTTGATCAACTTGGTCATTTTCCTAATATCCTTGTCGACGAACTTCAAATAATAAAGACCTGATGGTTTGGTTAAAATTGAAATCTGACCTAAATAAAAATCATTGAACCTATATAATTTATCATTCAATATTAATTTGCCCGACGCATCTAAAATTTCGTATTCTAAATATTGTTGTGAAAGTTGTGATGATTTTACCTTAACAGAAAACAGACCATTATTTGGGTTTGGGTAAACTTTGATTTCGGTTCCATAAAATGTATTACTATTCGATACTGTTGAACCTAATTCCACAAACCCTTCTCGGATACAACCAATCGCGTCTCTCACCACGACATTATATTCGCCGGATGGCAAGCCCGGAAAAATATTACTTCCTTGAAAAGAAGCTCCGCCATCAGTTGAATATTCTAAAGGTTCTACTCCACCAGAAACTTCAATGGTTATTTGCCCATCAATTGAATTTGAGTTAGAGGCTTCGTTTAAACTCGTTGTAAACTCCATGTCACAAGAGAGTACTTCGATCGTTTCTTCGTAAGTACAATCATTGGCATCTGTTACAAATAAATTGTATGTATTGGCCCCTAGTCCTGTAAACATTGGATTTGGTGTAAAATTAGCACCTGCATCAAGAGAATACATAAAAGGTGCGGTTCCATTGATTGGTGTAATATTAATCACTGCATCCATTGCGCCGACCGTAGTTTCAGGACTGATGTCCACATTTGCGGAAAGATTACACATAAAAGTTCCACAAAACTCACTCGATTCCGAAGTACCGAAATTAATCTCATTGATCGAAGCCAAGAGTGTACCTTCTGCATCTAAAATTTCGTAATACCCTTGCTGAGTACCAAAAAATCCCGACAGACCATCACCATACTCATCGAAGATGGTAAAAGTGTAACATGCTACTGGGTCCATACAAAAAGTTTCGACGATTAATTCACGTTCTGAATAATCTCCTCCTTCAAATAAGACATCACCATTGTCGTCAGTGATTTCCCAAGACGTTTCTCCAGGATAAAAATCGAGCTGGAGATTTAAGGTAATTTCTACGCCATCCAAAACAGCATCTATTGTTGTGGATGAATCGTCATTTTCATTTCGCTCATCAACTTGTCCATTTGGCAAGGTCGTATACATATTTATTGTATTGGTACCATCCATCAAACCAGTGATGTTTTGGGTCAATGTTATTGATTCTTGAAATCCTAGATTTCCACCCCAATTCATGGTGCTCACATTTCCATTTAGATCAATGTTTAAGTTTACGCTTTCTAGAAGGACATCCGAAAAATTAGTTAGTTCAAACATAATTTGTGTAGAATCTCCACAAATGATATTGATCGGAATTATGTTTGTTATGCCGGCATCAGCACGTGGATATTTGGTTAAGACAATGTCAATTGTATCGTTATTTCTATTCTGATCTTCAGATGCCGAAATGGCAGCGCTCAAAGTATAATCGCCTAATTCATCAAAATCGACAGTTTGAGAAAAGCTGTGTTGGTAAATATCTTGCGAATTTAAAGTTGAATCAACCGTAGTGGTTTCGACTACTACCCCATCCACGATAAGAGAAACATCAAATTGATCAATTGGATCCAGACCGGAGTTTTCAAAGTCTACAGTTACGACTTCTCCCAAATCTAGGTCTGAAGAAGAAACCGGGTTGATAAATTCTCTTCCTGCCAAGTCGAAAGTATCCCTGCCCATTTGGAACGCCACAATCTTAGTTCCCCAATTTCCATTGGTTCGCTGATATTGAGAAGTAAACCAAAATGTACGGCCATCTTCTGGATCCACATTCATTTGACAATAGTCACCAAATCGATGAGTGGGAACATTAGATTGTCCTTCTCCAACAATCAATTCAGAAGCGGTCATCATTCCCAATTGATCAGAAGCCCTCCTTCCAGTAATTCCCAAAGAAGGAAATAATGAACTACTCGAAATAGAATAACCTAACCCAATATTGCCTGAATCGTCCATCGCTATTCCTCCCATAAATCGTTGGTGCTCATCTGGCGCAAAAGAACCTTCTTGCTGAACCTTCCAACCACTTGTAGAATTTTTTCTTAACTCTACCCATCGAATGCCCGAATGATTGGTCCCCGAAACATCAGTGATGAAATTAAGAACAATAGATTCATGTCCTCCAAATCTTCGATAGTGACATTGGTTCATGATGATCTCTGGTAAGCCATCAAAGCCTTGACTTGCGTCAGGTTGGGAAATACATGCAAATGCACCTCCTGAAGTATTGTCACAGGGGTAGGCATCAAAGGGGGAGGTTGAAATGGCATCTACCAATTCAATGCTTGAAGAAGGTACATTCCAATCCAATGTCATTTCATAAATCATTATTTGATCCTCTGCAGCACCACATTCGTCTTCGGCTAATCGAAGAATCATCGGCTTGGAATCAGGTGCTAAATCACCAGACCAATTTACAGGAGTGATGGTGTTAAACCCAGACTCTAGACATCCAAATGCGGGTATCGTATTTCTAAAAACCAACACATCAGAGCTACCAACAATCATTGAATCTTTCTGAAGAGCATATGTTGGAATCGCTATTCCCTCTTGAGAAGTTACAATATAAGCATCATTCCAAACAGCGTACTTTGGATAATCAGGAAAATTGGGCGTTGGAAATGAATAGGTGAAAAAACTTCCTAATGGATCTGATGTTTCTGAAACGGCGACTAATAACATATTTGACCCAAAAGGAGCAAATTCTGTAAAAATCCAGCGTTCTTCTTCTTGATCGTAAAGTACAATTGGATCTCCAGCTGAACTTTGGCCAACATCGGTCCACAAATCCTGTAAATTTCCTGTCAATTCGATCGTTCCATCCTTGCTATAAATTCTATATCGAGTAGCATTTACCATCTGGACATAATGATCTTTACCAATGCACCCAGAAGGATCCGGTGGTGAAGCATTTCCATTAAGACCGTCAACATTTAAAATAGGCTCAATATTGAAATTCATTTTATTATGGCTTGACTGCCATAGTTTATCTTCACCAAGAGGCAAGGCATTTGGATTTTCATTAATTTCTTTTCGTTGTCCTCTACCGTAAAAATTGGGAATTACTTTTTTTGGATGATTTGCTTTTCTATCTGCAAGTTTGTCTGCATCCATCCCTTGAGTTGGATTTTTGGATAATTCTCTAAGGGGTTTCGATTTTCCCAAAAAAGTTGCTTTGGTAATCATGGTTTCCTCGAGCTCAGCTTGAGAAAATAATGGCGAGGCAATCAGTGCAAAAATGAAAATTTTAATTGTTGTTGAAAATGTCATTAGATGGCTTGTTAAGTATTTAAAGCTGGTAATTGTTATTTGTTTTGTTATTCTAATACGATTATGATGTAGCGACCCCCTACTTTCTTTGGAATTCGCTGCCTTCATTCCATTGTGGCCAAAAATCTGAATTGGCTAAGTTAAGGCCTAAGTTTAGGTATAATTGTCCGTCCTGTAGCATCCCATCGTGATTCCAAGTCTTTGGATCATATTGATCAGATGGCTGATGATAGTACGTAGCAATATACTCTTCTATAAATTCTTTGGCGTATGCCTTTCCCTTTTCTTTGTGATCTGTACGTCCTCCAGCATAAATGGCTGGGATTCCGACTTTAGCAAAATTGAAATGATCCGATCTAAAGTAAGAACCTTTCTCAGGCGTTTGGTCAGGCAAAACATACCTGCCTTGTTTTTTAGCTTCTTCTTCCAAAATACGATCAATGTCTGATTGTCCATATCCAATTGCAGTCACATCATTCATGATTCCCATTGGGTTAACCCCATCCATATTGATATTGGCAACCGTTTTCTTTATCGGGAACAATGGATTTTCGCAATAAAATTGAGAACCCAACAGTCCTTGTTCTTCAGCTGTCACCATGGCAAAAACCACAGATCTTTTTGGTGGTTCATTCTCTGCAAAAGCCTTTGCAATGGCCATTACGGTAGCGGTACCTGAAGCATTGTCTAATGCACCATTATAAATCGAGTCACCTTCTACCGCGGCACCTATACCCAAATGATCCCAATGTGCAGAATAGATGACATATTCATCCGGCCGTTCTGAACCTTTGATGTAGCCAATTACATTTTTCGTAACATCTTTGTTTACGACATTCGTCAATGAAGCACTTACCGTGGAATTTAGTGGTATGGGTTTGAAACCAGGCTTTCTCGCTTTTTTAATTTCTTCTGTAAAGTCGAGTCCATTGGCATCAAATAGTGCCCGAGCCCGATCTAAGCTAATCCATCCTTTTAAGGCACAATCGTCAGCATCTTTGGGTCTCTCGATTTCTAGCATGGTACCAGACCATGAACTCTTGATCACAAACCAAGGATAGCCAGCAGAATTTGTTTCGTGGATGATGATTAAACCATCTGCACCTTGTCGATCTGCTTCTTCATATTTATAGGTCCATCTCCCACTATATGTCATGACATCACCATTAAAGAAATCAGGATCCTCTCCTCCAAAACCAGGATCATTAACCAATACCACAGCAGTTTTGCCTTTCATGTCAATGCCTGCATAGTCGTTCCAATTTCTCGCTGGATCAACTGTACCATAACCACAAAAAACCAATTCTGAATCTTTCAATTCTAAACTTTCAGCCATTCTTTGAGTATGGAGAACAAAATCGTTTCCATTTTGAAGCACCTGTTTTCCCGAAGGAGTTTTAAAAATCATTTGCTTTGAGGGCGTTCCTGTGATTTCTACCAAGGGCACATCTTGAGTATAACTGTCGCCATTGGCAGGAAGCAAGTTCATTTTTTTGAATTCTTGTTCTAAAAACGCAACTGTAAGTTTTTCCCCATTTGTAAATGGTCTTCGCCCTTCATATTTATCACTCGCTAGTTCGGCAAGATTACCAACGATGTCTTCTTTAGATAATTCTATGGTTGGATAGGATGTGTTGGTCTTATCTGTTTTGCAGGACCAAAAAACACAAAGGACCAAAGAAAATATGAAGTAAGTGGATAGATTCCTCATTTTTTGATTTTCCGCTAAAATAAGGAAGCTTTGGAGCTGTGTGATTAAACCTTGAGACTTAATTCTACTTTTTTCTCGAGTTCCGCTACAATGTCTTTAAAAAGATGATCTGTGTCCATCAAATCTTTCACAGCTTGGATAGAATAGATTACCGTACTATGGTCACGGCCTCCGAAATTTTTGCCTATCTCTTTTAAAGGTTGTGAAGTATAGTTTTTAGCCAAATACATAGAGAGTTGTCGTGCCATAACAACTTCTCTTTTCCTAGTTTTTCCTCTAAGTTTTTCGATTGGAACTGCAAAGTGTTCGGATACCAAAGCTGAAATATTTTCAACAGATAATTCTTTATTGAGTTGACTTACAAATTGTTGAAGCACTTCTTTAGCCAAATCAATGGTAATTTCTCTATTGTTTAGCGTTGCCTGGGCCATCAAAGAAATGATCACTCCTTCCAGTTCTCGAATATTATTTTTTACATTGAAACAAATGTATTCAATTACATCTGCAGGAATATTTACTTGGACTGTAACAGATGAAAGTGGTTGCTTTGGTT
>JAHDHU010000033.1 GCA_020631135.1 Saprospiraceae bacterium
GTGCGGTCTGGACAAATGACGTCTGTACGTCAACCGTAGATCTCCGGTATCCGGGGAGATCAACAGCAGCAGCAGGATGATGATGATAATGATGGTGATGATGATGATGATGCCCTAGTATTTCCTTTCCCCTTTTGATCACTGTTGTTATTTGTTGCTGTTGTTTTGTTCTTGAAAACGCTGTCTTTGATCTATCGGGTCATTTAATTCAGAAAAAGCGTTACATATTTCTTTTCCATTGCATATGGCTTCAAATCTTTCTACCAATCCTTCTTTTGTGCGATGCTTTTTAGCCAGAGGAGACATCTCAATTGGGTAGTCTGTGATAAACGTAGGTTGGATCAATTGAGCTTCACATTTCTCTCCAAAAATTTCATCTATAAGTTTTCCTTTACCCATTGATGGATCTACATCAACGTGTAATTTTTTAGCGGTCAAACGCAGTTCATCTTCATCCATTTCTGAAATGTCGATGTCCGTAAAATGCTCAATCGCTTCGAACATAGTGTATCGTTTCCAGGGACGTTGGAAATTTATAGTGTTTTCACCAACTAAAATTTCTGTAGTGCCATGGATATCCATACAAGCTTTTTCTACCATCTCCTCGACTAAGTTCATCATCCAATCGTAGTCTTTGTACGCGACGTATAATTCTATTTGAGTAAACTCAGGATTATGAAAACGACTCATACCTTCATTTCGGAAGTCCTTGGAAAATTCGAAGACACCATCAAAGCCTCCAACTATGAGACGTTTTAGATATAGTTCGTTTGCTATCCGCAAATATAGCTTCATATCTAAAGTGTTGTGATGCGTGGTAAAAGGTCGAGCAGCAGCACCTCCATATAAAGGTTGAAGAATTGGGGTTTCCACTTCCAAATAACCCTTGTCGTTAAGAAAACTTCTAATGGAGTTATACATTGCAGTTCGCTGAATGAAAGCAGATTTAACTTCTGGGTTTACTACGAGATCCACATATCTTTGCCGATACCTAAGTTCAGGGTCGCTAAAGGCATCGAACACATTTCCTTCTGCGTCGGTTTTAACCACAGGAAGTGGTTTTAGTGATTTGCTCAAAAGAATCAACTCACTAACATGTACACTTGTTTCTCCGACCTTGGTTTTAAAAACATATCCTTTAACTCCTATAAAATCACCGAGATCCAAAAGCTTTTTAAAAACTTGATTGTAAAGATCTTTATTCTCACCTGGGCATATTTCATCCCTAGAAACATACAATTGTATTCGGCCCTTAGAGTCTTGCAATTCTGCGAAAGAAGCCTTGCCCATAATTCGACGTGACATAAACCTTCCAGCTAAGCATACTTCTTGAAATTCCGTAGACCCTTCTGTAAAATGCTCCTTTATATCAGTGCTGTAATTATTTACAGGAAATAACTCACTTGGATAAGGTTGAAAACCTAGTTCTTTGATCTTGTTTAGATTTTCTCTTCTAATGACTTCTTGTTCGCTTAAATTACCTTGCATTTATCTAATGGTTTCAGCTGCAAAAATACTTATTAAACCAACAAAAGAGCATTTTCGTTAAGTCCTTCGCATTCGCGAATGCGTAAATAGTAAATTTTGTAATTATTTTGGGATTGCAACATTTCGGTACAGCTTTTGTCATATAGTAAGATTAAGTAATATGTTTATAGTTATATGGCAATTCATCAAGTAAAATCATCGAGGGCTCAGATTAGTCGAGCAGCATTGCAAAGATTGTATATTGCCATGAGGCACCTTTTTATCCGGGGATCATACAAGCCTCTGGGAGCTTCTGGAGAAGCGATGATAAAAGCACTAATGCAGTTGAAGCCCGAAATATATGGGGACTTAACGGATCCGGAAAAGGTCGAGTTAGATGGTTTACATTACGTATTCCAAAGATTACCACAGGGTATCGAAGAAGTCAAATATGTCAAGCTTATTTCTAGAGAAGGTTTTGAAGAATCTTTTAAACCAATTATACCCGCTAAACGAAGAAGAAACTGTTACAGAATTGATAAGGAACAGTTTTACATCGAAATGACCAGAGGTCGTTCAGACATTTATGATGTTTTGACTCACTTGACTTTCATGTATATAGAGGCAGAAAAAATAAAGAGAAATGCCGTTGATATCAAAGGCCTAGAAAAAAGAGAATGGACCAGGCTCAAAGAAATTGTCAAGAATTTTAAAAAAGAAGAAATCGAATTTGACAAAGAAAGAGCTTACAGTTATTTAAGTGCCTTGATTGGAAGAACGTATGAAGAAACAAAAAAAGCAAGTTTAAAATTTGACAAAACAGTTTCTGTCAACTCATTATTCAATATTGTTTATTGGTTAGGAAAATACAGTATTGATGAATCAAAAGGGGAGCGCAAACGAGAAATCAGTTTTTCAAATGCATTGCGAGAAATAGTTGGGCATCACGTTTATGGTGAGATGTGGGCGACTAAAGTCAAAAAATATTTACACAGCAAAGATCTATTAAATCGACCCATACACATCGTGAGTTCAAATCTTCATAGTGTAATGAATAGTCTCTATGCTAAAGCCGCTTTAGAAGATCAAATGCCTATCAATTCTTTATTGGAGGTAGCGGAAGAATTATCCATAGGTACCAATAAAGCCCTCAGAGAAACGGTAAGACAATATGCACTAGAAAATGGGATGCATGAGTTGGACGATGAAAGTGGAACAAACTTAGGTGTTCAAATATTTGATTGTAGTAAAATATCTGAAAACGATTTACCCAAAGAGTTAAACCTCAATCTCTCCTCACAAAATAATAGTGAAAAAATTCTAGTTGTTATGGACTATGCTTTTGGCGAACAAGCCTTCGAATGCATGGACGAATTACTGAAACCTTTAGATCATAATGGTCAAAAGTTAAAACTCAATATTCAATCGATCAATATAATGGGTAAAGCTGGAATACTTGATGGCGATAAAGGTGATATTATGTTGCCAAGTGCGCATATTTTTGAAGGAAGCGCCGATAACTATTCTTTTGACAATGCAATGGAATCCAGCATTTTCGAAGAATACAACATGAATGTTTATTATGGACCAATGATTACGGTATTGGGCACCTCACTTCAAAACAAAGATATTTTAAGATACTTTTTGAAGTCTTCTTGGAGTTGCTCAGGTTTAGAAATGGAGGGAGCTCATTATCAAAAGGCAATTCAGTCAGCTTCAAAAATTAGAAAGAGCATTAGTGAGAATATACAAATTAGATACGCTTATTATGCTTCGGATAATCCTCTGCACTCAGGTGCGACGCTTTCTTCAGGAGCCTTAGGAAAATCAGGAGTTAAACCGACTTATCTAATCACAATTTCGATACTACATGGAATTTTGAGAGATGATCTTACCCAAGATTTGAAATAGACTTTATCTTATCATTGAAATTCTCCAAAGTAGTCGATGATTTCTTTGGCATCTTTTGGCTTTAAACGTTTGCCTAGAATCAATCGAATCTCTTTGCGCCGATTGGCCGACTCATATCGCTTAATTTCTTCACTTGTTTTTGGAGTTAGTGCAGGTACTTTTACAGGTCTTTTCGATTCCAAATCGATTGCCACAAAAGTAAAATAGGCATGATTAGATTTGACCTTTGCTTTGCCTTTAATATTGCTAGTATAGACTTCAATATATACTTCCATAGAGGTATTCCAAGCTCTACTCACTTGTGCTTCAAGGGTGACAACATCTCCTAAGTTTATCGGATTATCAAATGATATATTGTCAACGGAAGCGGTCACAGTTTGTGATTCGGCATGCTTAGAAGCACATATGGCTCCGACAATATCCATCCATTGCATCAATATTCCACCGAACAGATTTCCCAAAACATTGGTGTCGTTGGGCAACACAAGTTGAGTCATTGTAGTCTTTGACTTTCGACAAGATTTGGCTTTCATGTTTAGAATTTATAATTTCATAAAGTGTTGGATAACCCAAAATTGGTATTATTTGATTAAAAATTGATTTTTTTCGTCAGAAGAATGGAGAAATATTGATTTATGTACCTCTCTAATAAACTAATTATCAGATATTTGCGTTCTTTTTATATCAGAATTTCCTAAACCACAACAGATTTTGGATTTTTTTGGCGCTAGCCAAAGGTGATATTGAATTATCGCACTGACCGTTTTTTAATTAAATAGAACTATATGTCTAGAAGAAGTACTAAGAAATTTGATTTTCAAAAAGGTGTATGGTATTTCAATGTAAATAAAGGTTACATGAATACCATAACCATCAAAAGAATGGAGAAGAAGAAGGCCATTCAAGCTTATAAAAATTATTTGCTTACTCAAAAGGGGAAGTGTCAGTGGTTAGGAGAATGGGACGGTAAGAAGTTTATTGAAAATGATTTTGATAAACTCAATCATGAAAAACTACCTGCATCGATCATTTGATGCTATTTTAAAGGTTAAACATAAGGAGTCCAATTGATTATCGATTGGACTTTTTTTATGCTAAGTTTTAACTTTTTTCAACAAATGATTTAAATTGATTCATCCACTTTTGAACTTGTGATCGAAACATCGAAGGTGCAATCCAGGCGAAGATTTTCATGATGCCTTTTATGCGGGTGTAATGAATATTAGCAGTCCATCTAGTACGATCATTCTCAATCGAGTCAAATAAATTTTGCATTTCATTATCCATCATATAATGATGATAAAAACCAGTTATTTCTTTGGGTAAATTATAAACCATAAGTGTTTCGATCAGTTCCATTCTCTTCCCCTTATTGAGATAAATTATTTTTGCAGTTGAACCGACTTCTCCTCTTTTACCATCAATTCGTTCGAAACTCACAAAGCCATCCTGCCAATGTTTTAAATTACTGGGATTATCAAATAACGAGATAACCTTTTCTAAGGGTGAATCAATCTCCACATGACAGCTAAATTTCATACTACTTGAATTTGAGTTTGAATATTACAAAAAAAAAGGATGCCATAGACGAATCTAGAGCATCCTTACTATGCAGAATTATTTAATCTTAATTGGCCATAACTGGATCCAATTTATATTCTTTTACTTTTTTCTCGAGGATGGTCATTGGAGAAACTTCGATAGATTTCTGATTTCGCTCAACAATTTCAACTTCTATATTTCTTTCTTTTGCATTTATTTCGAACTCTTCAATTATTTCTATTACATCTTGATGAATTTCTATGGACTTAGATGCATCAATAACTACAGTACTATCGTTTGGTACTAAATTCAACGCACGTTGAATATTTGCTTTATTTAGGAAGGTAACATCCTCACTTAGCTGCAAAACAATTTTACCATTAGGATCAAAATGTTTTTCAGATTCAAACAAAAATGGTTTTTGATAATTGTTATAAAGCACATAAAATACCGCTACCGCTAATCCGATTCCAATACCTACCAATAAATCAGTTAAAACAATACCGACTATGGTTACGATGAAAGGAATAAAATTAGATTTTCCTTTCTTAAGCATTTCTTTGAAAACAGATGGTTTTGCCAATTTGTATCCAACTAAAAATAATATTGCTGCTAAACTACTGAGAGGAATAAGGTTAAGCACAGTAGGAATGGCCATAGCACTTCCCAACAAAATAAAACCATGGGCAATCGCGGAGATTTTGGTTTTTCCACCGGATAATATATTGGTCGAACTTCTGACAATTACCTGAGTAATAGGCAATCCTCCTATCAAACCCGAAAGTAGGTTGCCAATACCTTGAGCTTTTAACTCTCTGTTGGCAGGAGAAGTCCTTTTTAATGGATCCAATTTGTCAGTTGCCTCCAAACACAATAGAGTTTCCAATGAAGCAACCACAGCCAACGTTATCGCTATCGTGTAAACTTGAGGGTTATTCCATTGAGAAAAATCCGGAAAAGTAAAAAGTTTTACAAAGCCACTAAAACCTTCAGCAACGGGAATCGAAACCATTTGATCTGCTCTTAATGCAAAATCAGTAGTACTTAAAAACATGTTTAAAAATATTCCTAGTGCGACCACAACCAATGGCCCTTGCACAATCTTAAACAATGAAATGTTTTTCATAAATTTTTGTTCCCAAAGTATCAATATCGCGATCGATATACCCGAAATTATCATAGCACCAGGGCTCACCGATTCTAACATATAGTAAAATTGTGAAAAGGTATTATGTCCATCCGCTTGCGTAAAGCTTAGGTTACCTTCAAAATCTTTATCATATCCCATCGCGTGGGGTATTTGTTTAAGGAAAATGATGATACCTATACCAGCTAACATTCCTTTAATTACAGAGTTAGGAAAATAGTAACCTATGATACCAGCTTTCATGACACCAAGCAAAAATTGGAAAACTCCCGAAATAACCACTGCGAGTAAAAATATTTCAAAGGCTCCTAAATCTTGAATAGCGGTTAAAACGATTACGGCAAGTCCAGCCGCAGGACCACTAACTCCCAATTGCGAACCACTCAAAGAACCAACGACAATGCCGCCTATTATTCCAGCAATAATCCCGGAAAACAATGGAGCACCAGACGCCAGAGCAATTCCTAAACAAAGAGGTACAGCGACTAAAAAAACGATTAACGAAGCGGGTAAATCGCTCTTTAAATTTTTTAAATATTGCATTTATGATGATTTGAAATACAAAATTAGTAAATAATTTATAAATATTAGTAATACTAACATTTATAAAACATAAGCATTTAGATATTTTAGTAACAATAATTTTGTCAAAAGGTTTAAATCTTTAAATTTACTTGATGCTTATTTTTACTGAAATCAATATTTCCAAAGGATTATACCTAAGAGATCCGCTCCAGACAGAGTTGGGAAGAAAGATCATCAGTTGTGGCATTGAGCTTATCGAAGAATTGGGATTCGAAAAATTTACTTTTGGCAAACTGTCTAAAAAGATGAATTCCAATGAACCTTCGATTTATAGGTATTTTGAAAACAAGCATCTCTTACTTCTTTATTTGGTCGTTTGGTATTGGAACTGGGTAATGTATCTAATAGATTACAACACCAAGAACATCGAAGATCCAAAGAAAAAATTGAGAATCATTATCCAGAATTTCGTTGACGCAACCATCGAAAATCCGGGTGTAGCGTTTGTAAACGAAAAAAAATTACATAGCATTATTATCATGGAAGGTTCTAAAGCCTATCATACAAAAAGCGTTGATAACGAAAATAAAGAAGGCTTTTTTAAAAGTTATAAGGCATTAAATCAAAAAGTGGCTGATGTGATTCTAGAGATTGACCCATCTTTTCCTTATCCGCATTCTTTGGCGAGTAATTTATTTGAAACAGCAAATAACCAAATCTTCTTTGCTGAGCATTTGCCTAAACTCACAGATCTTAAAGTAAAGTCTAAAAATTATTCAGAAGTTGTCGAACTAATCAGGCTGTTTGCCTCCAGGATGCTGAAGACTGAAATTTAAATTGAATCTTCACCCAACCCTTTGCCTATATTTAACGATAATCTTTCTATAAAATAATGATTACCATGAGATCGTTTACAAAAATTGGTTTGATCACCATTTTGACTTTTTCTTTCGCATTCGCGAATGCGCAGACCTTGACAAACTTTAATCCAAAACCAACTGTATGGGATAGAATATATGTTAAAGCAGGTATGTCAATGAATCGCACAATATCGGATGTCTCCAGTGATCCAAATGGTTATTATAATCAAGGTCATTTTTTTGATTCTGCTTTTAGAATGGATTTGGGTTTCGAATTCAACAAACGAGTTGCCTTTGAAATCGGGTACATGAGGGAGAATCTTTGGCTTACCAGAACCTATAATGTCACAGATGCATTAGGGCTTCAAAGAAGTCCTTTGACTTTGCTTTCTAGTTCGTCAGCATCTATTACTTTTTGGAATTTGAGAATGAATACCAATTTTTCTTTCTGGAAAGAAAGAATCAAGATAGTCCCTGGGGTAGCTTATGTCGCAGGATTTACTTTTGCAGAAGGAGCACAAGGAGGTAGTTCAACGAATATTGCTGGATCTAATAATACGCTTGGTTTTGATTTTAATGAAGAAACAACCTGGAACAGCTATAATCGAGGTTTAAATCATTTTATTGAGGTTGGGGCTTCCATTGAAATGAAAATCATTGGAAAATTGAGCTTTGTAGGAGGAGGGCGAATGATTCACGGTTCAAAAAGACTGGCTCAATTGGATATAGAATATTTTCATTCAGAAAATTTTGATACAGGTGAAGTGCAAGTGTTTACTTACGGATCTGTCATTGCCTATGATTTAGGTTTAAAATTTGATTTTTAACCTGACCCAACCTTTTTGTTAATTGTAACGATAGACTTAATATAAATCTAAAAAAGGTGTTGTTAAGCGTAAATTTACAGCAGAAAAGATATCAAAAACAAGTGGCCAGTATGTCCGTTGTACATAGTGATGTGGATTTAGTAGAAGGCTTGAGAAATTCTAATCGGAAGGCTCAAGAGTTGTTCTATAAACAGTATTTTCCGCAAATGTTTCCAACAGCTTTGAGGTATACATCTTCAAAAGAAGATGCCCACGAAATAATCAATACCGCATTTTTAAAGGTGATAAATGGAATCTCAAAATATAAGAACGACAATTTTGGGGGATGGGTAAGAACGATCGTTAAGAGAACAGCCATCGATTATTGCAGAAAATTTAATTATAAAAATATTCAAACTGTCGAAATATTAGAGGTAGATGAAAGATCTTATAATATGGCAATGGACTCATTGGCTATAGAGGAGATTATGAAGTTGATTCAAGAATTACCGGATGCCTCTAGAACAGTTTTTAATCTTTTCGTATTTGAGGACCTCAAGCACGATGAGATTGCAGATAAACTCGGCATTTCTAAAGGCACTTCAAAGTGGCACGTAGCAAATGCGAGAAAATTTTTAATGGAAAAGATTCAAAAATTTAATTAGAGCACTGATGAAGAATAAACTATACAAATCGGAAGAAGCTCTTAAAAATGCTTTTTCACAATTAGAAAGTTCTGTTGAAGAATCTCGTTTTGATGATTTTAAAAGCTTACTTGATAATCAAGAAAATGCAACCAAGCCATTCTGGAATAAGATATTGTCAAAATTGAACTTTCTAATTTTACTATTGGGGATTGTGGTAATTGGATTTGGTGTATATCTATTTAACACCAGTGATCCAGGGTTAAATCCTTCACTAAGTAAGATTGGAAGTGATCAAATTGAGCCAAGCCTTGAGGGTAAAAAAGATGTTTCAAACCTTAAGCCTACAAATTCAGATAACAAAAAAATTGATCAGGTAAACCCAATAAATACTACCGAAAACACAACTCCTATCAAAAATCGAAAACTAGAAGAATCATCCATCGACGCAGTAGAAGGAAAGGAGAAAAATGTACTAGATGATATTAGTTATGCCTCAAATGATTTAATTGAGAATGAAATGCCTTTAAAATCTACTCAATTGCCTCCTGAAATAGTTATAAATCAGCGGACCTCGAAAAATGTATCGGGAGCAGTAAAGAAAGTCGTATCAAACTCGTCCAATTTAAATATGGATGATTCAGAATTGAATACTCGGGAAGAAGAGTCAAATGACAGATTAGAAAGCAAGGATAGATTGGACGGCTTGAATAACTTAAATGTACTCGATCTAAAACCTTTGGATTTGGCTCAATTGCCTTTCAAAAAGGCGGATCTTGGATTAATAAAAGTTGGACCACCTAAAGAATATTACGAATCGCATTTTTATGCTTCTACAGAGCTTGGGTACTATCGAGAAGAAAATTTTGCTCCTGAAAATGAATACTTAATCACAAAAAATTATGATGGACCGGATTTGAAGTTAATTGTGGGTTATCAATTCAATAAAAATTTGGCTTTGGAAATATTGTATCAGCCTAAAGATGAAGATTTGAAGTGGGGTCCGAAAGAATACAATTTCGAATCCTCATATGGGTTGACTGTAAATAATCTAGGGCTAAGATTTAATAATAGATTCTATTTGTGGAAAAACAAATTGAGTATTCATACCATGGCAGGTGGAATGATTGGATTTGGTCACGATTTTGAAAACAATAGTTTTGATGGTATGACCTTCCTTGACAGCGAAGGATTTTCAGAAATAAACTACCTCACTAGATGGTCTCGAAAAAATGCTAAAACCTATTATTTACTTCATGGTGGTATTGGTTTGGAATTCGAAATAAATAGAAGATTTTCGTTTAGTCTTTCCAATTCGCGAACCTTCGGACTTAAAAAATTGTCCAGTGTTGAAGTTACCTTTCAAGTAAATGAAGGAGAGCTAAAGCGATACGAAGTCCATACCAAGGGCGGTTACACGTCGTGGAATATGGGTATTACTTATCGTTTGAGAAGTAAATAAAAATTTCCAAATCGAGGCCTAGAATTTAGAATAACATTATTTTGTTTTATCTAAGTTCTTATCTGTTGGACAAAACTATATCTATACTCGAGGCTTTAATTGAAAGGATTGGTCGGCTGTCATCATGGAGCATTTTTTTCCTGATTGTAATTATTAGCATAGATGTCATCATGCGCTATTTATTTGGCAAGTCCCTTATTTGGCTTGTCGAATTAGAGGTCTACTTTTTTGCTTTTTCATTCATACTTATTGGAGCATATGCTTTTAAGCACGATAAACATGTACGAGTAGATTTATTTTATTCGAAATGGTCTACTAAGAGGAAAGCTTGGGTTGACTTTTTTGGCACATTAATTTTTCTTTTGCCTTGGACAATTATATCCTCCTTGGTTAGCTGGCGATATGCGATGACTTCCTTCAAGTTGGGAGAAAGCTCTGCTCAAGCTGGGGGCTTACCTGCTTTGTACATTCTTAAGTTTAGTATGGTATTTGGTTTTGGTTTATTGTTTTTGCAAGGTTTAGTGGTATTGTTTAAATCTCTTTTAATCATTCGGACCGGATCAGAAAAATAATAATATGGGTTTGCTGGCTTTGGTCTTGTTTGTACTCATCTTCGCACTTATCTTAAAAGGATATCCAGTGGCATTTACCCTTGGTGGAGTGTCGGTACTTTTTGGTCTCATCTTGATGGTTGTCGCTCCGGATGTCTTTCGATTTGCCGATTTTTTACTTTTGCCTTCAAGATTTATGGGGACTATAAACAATACCATGTTGATGGCAGTTCCCCTTTTTATTTTTATGGGCATCATGCTTGAGAAGTCTGGACTTGCCGAAAGTCTACTCGAAACTATGTCGATACTTTTCGGAACTGTAAAAGGGGGGTTGGCGATTTCTGTTATTATCGTAGGCGCTTTGCTCGCAGCTTCGACGGGAATAGTGGGCGCTACAGTAGTGACGATGGGTGTAATCAGTTTGCCCGTAATGTTAAAGCGAAAGTATAAACCAGAACTAGCAACGGGTATCATAGCTTCCTCAGGAACCCTCGGACAAATAATTCCACCCTCTGTTGTGTTGATCTTATTGGCGGATCAAATAGGAGCAAGTTCGAGGTTTTCTCAAGTTGATGTTGGTCTCATGTTTAAAGCTGCTTTTTTACCAGGTTTAATATTAGTGATTGCTTATATCATTTATGTTATGGTGATTACAAAGATTAATCCTCATTGGGCTCCGTCTATTCCAAAAGAAGAAATTCAAAAACTAAAAGGAAAAGGATTTGTAAAGCGAGTGATCAAAGCTTTCGTTTTACCAATGTTATTAATAGTTGCTGTACTGGGTTCTATTTTTAAAGGGATTGCGTCACCTACAGAAGCTGCGGCGATTGGAGCATTGGGAGCAAGTATTTTGACCGTTTTTGAGGGCAGGTTTACGATCAATACTCTGCACAAGGTTTTGAAACAGACGGCTCATTTAACGGCGATGGTATTTTTTATTTTATTAGGAGCTACTACATTCACTCTCTTGTTTCGCACCTTGGGTGGTGATGATTATTTGGTCGAACTTATTCAAAGAGCAGATCTTTCGGCGATGGCATTTCTGGCTATTGTGATGATTGTGGTCTTTATCGCCGGGTTCTTTATTGACTTTATTGAGATTGTTTTCATTTTTGTTCCTGTCATTACGCCCATTTTCGACGTGTATGAGGTCGATATGCTTTGGGTAGGAATATTGTTGGCACTTAATTTACAAACTTCATTTTTGACGCCACCTTTTGGTTTTTCATTGTTTTATTTAAAAGGAGTAGCGCCACCTGAGATTACGACTCAACATTTGTATAAAGGCATTGTGCCTTTTATTATTATCCAAATTTCTTTAATGATTTTGATATTCATCTTTCCACAATTAATACGGATATTTTGAGTCAACTAAGACACCCACTATACCATACGTAAATCATACTTACCAAGGCCATGGTGTTAGAGAGGAGTCCAAATAATTTCATTTCATTAACCGTATACGTTTTTGTCCGATAAATAAAAAATAGATCGAGTAAAAGCCAAATCAAGCCAAAAAGCAACATTGAACCAAAAATGAACTCTTTATAATGGATAAAAAGTAAACTTACCTCTGCTGCTACTATCGCGATGATAATTAACTTAGTTTTTTTCATACCCAGGATTACCGCAGTAGTTTTTCTTCCAGTTTTTCCATCTGGCTCAATGTCCATCACTTCCCCAATCAAATGAGACTGCATGGCAAACAAGAATAAGTACAAGCATGTAGTCAATGAAAGAGTAGGAGCGTCATTGATCAAAATGCTTAGAGGAACGATAAGTAGATAACCAATTTGACATATTAATTCCAATGGCGGCATAGATCTTAATCCCTTTTCTGGCAAATTGTAGAGGCCATTAATGACTACAAATGCCAATAACAATATTAATATCTTAATTCCCCCGAAAAAGATTAATCCGGGTAAGCATAATAGTTGAACGAGAAGAATGCTTTTCCATAAGTTTTGCAACTGAAGTGTATCTCCTTTCGCACCAAACCAAAAACTATCTTTTCGAGGATTAAGGGCATCTGTTTCTTGATCTACAATATCGTTCCAACCATAGACCAAAAAGTTGAGCGGAAAGCAAATGTAAAATAAGCCAAACCAAAAATTAGGTGATTGCCAAATATCCATCTGGCTAGTAGGGAGGAGGTAAAGCCAAATGGTTGCAAACCATAATCCAGGACGAGAAACCTTCAGTAAGAAAATTAATCGTGACATCTATTTTCTAATTTTTCTGGATTTCCAATTTATGGTTTGCCATTCGGCAACGCAACGGAATCCAAGCCAAGGCTCAGGACCTTGATACTTGGCTAAAGATGTTTTGTTTTGAAACCAGGAAGCTCCTACAAAGACTCCTTCTTCTGCGACCATTTCACTTACATTGTCATGAATATGAAACAATTGAAATTCATTATGTTCATCACAAATTGTACGAATTGGCAAAAGGTCAAAATTAAATTGCCTTTCTTCTTTTTGAGAGCACTTATCTCTCTGTGCGATGTCTAGTTTAGCGATTTCTCGGAACTCATTTATTGTTGGAAGACGAAAAGTTACATAGGCCACCATGAGATTGCGTGGTTTTTTGGTTTTGTAAGCTCCTTTTAAGAATTCTTCAGTGGTAAAATTGCTATCAGTACTTGGATCTAATAATCCTTTCGATATTAGCAACATCTCATTTACCACATCTGATCTCCATTTACAAAAATCGATTGCTTGTTGATGTGTAATGCCAATCACAGGATAAGGATCGAACATTGGAGATCTAAAATAGATACCTCCAAATTGTGTCAAGCTGGAATCGAGTTTTGTCCAGACACTTGT
Organism: Saprospiraceae bacterium; assembly: GCA_020631135.1. GTDB lineage: Bacteria > Bacteroidota > Bacteroidia > Chitinophagales > Saprospiraceae > JAHDHU01. The sequence continues at coordinate 13,741 of JAHDHU010000033.1, forward strand.
ATCCGCTATAACTTCCTTCCATTTTTTATCCGATTGCGCTTGTCGCACAATGTCATAGGAGTATTCTTTCCACACTAGGTTGCTAACTTCAGTTTCGTCAACATAAAAATTATCATCAATTTGAATGCAATTAGGAGGAGGAAATGGATAGATATATTCGGATTCTTTATAGGTTTTTTCTTTGCCGATTCTTGATCTGCCACCGCATGACAAAATCGATATGACTGAAAATAATAAAAACAAATAACCAGTATATCTATATCTGCTCTTCATTCCAATCAGATTTTCTGATCCTAAAGCTGGTGTAATTTGGCTTGTCTTTCAATAACTCCGGAGCACTGGCAGGATCGACCACTAAACCGCCGAGTTTCTGAACAGCTTTTTTAGATCTTTTATTGTCACCGGCCACATGAAAAATTACATCATCCACATAAGTAAAGGCATGCTTGATCATTAAATTTTTAAAAGAACGATTATAGATTCCTCCCCAAAATTCACGGCTAAGAAAGGTCCAACCAATTTCAATACCGTTTGAAACATTGGGGATTGGTTGAAAGCGGGAACTACCAATTATTCGGTTTTGCGCTTTGTCTATGACTACTAATGCTCCTTCGGATTCTATTGCATCTTCAAAAAATTTTGTAAAAACCTCAAGTTTCCAGCGATCAGATGCCCAGTGTTGCTCCCAGATATATGGATCTTTTGCAATTGTATAAAGTGCATCAAAATCATCTATTTCTAATGGGCGCAGTGCTACTAATTGATTTCCTAAAATTGGTTGTCTATCCATATAAGGATAAACTTAATAAAAAAATAAAAAGGGTCGATTGCTAATTCAACCGACCCTTTAATGTTGATATAAAAAACTTCTAAAAAATAACTACTCTTGTTTTTTGCAAAGCTTTGTCTTTTATGTCTAGGACTAAATGGTACATTCCTGCAGGAATGGTTTGAACATCGATTTTCACGTGTCTTTTGCCGATTGTCTCGCTTAAATTTTGTTGTAGCAGGACCTTACCCATGTTGTCTACAAGTTTAAGTTCGCCGATCATATTTTCCATTTCTGGTAAACTGCAATTGATAAAACCGGTAGTTGGATTTGGGTTTACTTCTAGTTGACTTAGGATTTCAATTTCAGATGAACTACTAAGATTTGATTTTCTAAATCGAGTTTCTGAAAGGCTTAAATTTTTGTCGATAAATGTATTATTGTCGCCTATCAAGGTGAAAACAATCATGGTTGCGTCGTTGAACTTATGTTCCGCATTCGCGAATGCGAAGTCGTCAAACTTTATGACATGATTGGCTTCGTTTTCTTGTAGCTCAATCACAGTTCTAGCCTGATCTTCCCAGTTTTCGATTCCCGCCTTAACGATGGTCACTTCTAACATACCCGTACCGGCAGCTTTAAATTCGATGAGGTCATAGTTTTCCAAATACACCGGATTTAGTTTAGCGTCTAGTGATCGATAAATATTTAGATAATCTTTCACGGAAGCAGATACTTCAATATTTCTTTCTATTGAAAGTTCACCAGCAATTTGATCACGTTGGTCTGGAGTCACTGAAAAATCATGCACGATGGCATTTGGGTTTTGATTATCGATTCCCCACGAACCATCCGCAGCGAAAAGCTCATCAGAAATACTATTTTCAAAATTTAGAGAAGCACCAATGTCGTAAAGAGCTCCAGTTTCGATCGAAATAGCTTCTTCTGCCGCTCCGGTCAAATTGATGTCCATATCTAAGTTTTCAAGCTGTCCTCCTTCATTTCTTGATAAAGTAGAAGTGAAATTTGCTTTGGTAGATTGATTCTTATTCCTGATCACAAGATTAAGTCTTCCGTTTTTATAATTGCCTTCTTTTACAAATACTTTCGGGATTTCACTATGAATAATGTTTGCTATTGGAGCCATGTTAGACATTTTGTCTAAGGTTGATTCTAGGAGTACTATCAACTCTTCGTAGGTACTCGCCCATAATTGGAAATTATAATATTCCGCGTCGGCCTGATACTTATGAAGATTCCAATGACTCTCAATGTTGAAACCGGTTGCCTTAGAATATTGGGCACCAAAACTCACTGCATATTCTATCTGTCCATATTTTGACAACAATTCATAGCTTATAAAATTACCCCCTTTAGCAAACAGATAAGAAACATCTAATAATCGCGCACCTTCTAAACGATCACATATGTATTTGGTGTGTTCATAAACTCCTTCTTCTGTGTGTAAAAGTAGCATCGTTGCCCTGCGTTGATCCTCCACAAAATAATCTGCGGCAACCACGTCAATTGCGTTGGTGATTTCTACCAAGTCTGTAGGCGTACTTTCCGACACATATGCATCTAAAATGTCAGAAGGTACAAATTCGCTCAAGCTAATTTGACTTTTTTGTTCGGAAACAAATGGAAACACACCTTCTGCGATTTCTTTTGTCTTTTTAGGATTTAAAACTTTTGTATAAAAATTTCTCAAAGCAATTTTATCTGACAATCTTCTATTGGATTCAAGACCACCTGAAACACCACTTGTAGTATTGCATTGAGGATCGTCGCTATCGATAAGTCCATTACCATTGTCATCTATTCCATTGTCACAAATTTCAACACAGTAGCTAAGCGAGTAGCATTCAGAATCACTGCAATCGATCCAACCATCATTGTCGTCGTCTATTCCATTATTGCAAATCTCTATGGTACATTGGTTGCTGTTGAAACAGTCTGGATCATCACAATCAGCAACACCGTCATTGTCATCATCTGAGCCATTTCCACAATTTGATTCGAATGGCGGTGGTGCCAAAACACAATTGAAACCATCATTGATCGATAAGTTACCTGTAGCATTTAAAATTTCTGTTGCCGTAAGGTTTACGATATCGATTGTGTAGATTTTACCTGAGGTATTGTTATAGGCAAAGAAAGAACCGTCATTACATGACCAAGCAGCACCGTAGCCACCGGGATCATTGTTAATACTACCCGCTAACGAATAAGTACTGACATCAAGCGTATATGGATCAAATACTTTTAATTGAGCAGAACCCGTGATTCCGTAAAATAATCCATTGGTAATGTCCAAGGAGAAATCTGCTACTCCTGGATGTGGAACGCCTAAATCGGTAATACTTAGGTTTGGAACGTTTAAATCGACTGAATGAATTCCTAAGGAGTTACTCAAATACATTTTGCCACCAGCATCGATGGCGCCTACGTAAAAAATACCATTACCTGGAAGTGCCAAACCTGTGTCGAAAACTTGGCCATCTTGTTGAAGCATTCCTAGTTTGTGTTCTCCATTAATTATAGAAGGAGCATATACATGCCCATCTACAGGGTTAAATTGCGCACCGTTGATTTGACTTGCTCCGGATATTGTGGCGATAGTGGTGTAGGTTCCACTTGCTGGTTCCAAAGAAACTAGATATTGATTGCTGTGCACTTGATAAAATTCGGTAACACATTGCCAGCAACTATCATCGTTGTAACAATCCCCATCAAGGCAATCAATTTGTCCATCGCCATCGTCGTCAATACGATTATTACATATTTCTACTTGTGCACTCAATGCATTTACGCATAAAAGGAGTAAAAGGGATAAAAAGGGTATTTTTTTTGTCATGATTTTATTTTTACTTCAAATTTGGTCCCTAATGACAGTGATCAAACTTGCTTTTCGTTTTTCGGTAACCATTACAAGATTTTTGGTATTTTTTAGTCTTTTATAGCAACAGTTTCTCTTATCTTTCTTTTTCTATGAGTCTCGAAAACAAGCCAATAGGATTTAATCAAGCCATCGTACCATTGTTATTTTTTGTCGCCGTTTTGGTTATTGGTCTTTTTGTTTTCCCTGTGATTCTCAAAAAAGGAATGTTGCCTCTGGAGATTCTCATTCTTCTGGCATTTAGCTTTAACTGTGTTTATTTAATGTTTTTGGGTTATGGTTGGAAAGAAATCCAAAAAAGCATTCAAAACAAAGTCGGTGAATCAGTCGGGGTAATTTTAATATTGTTTTCAATTGGGGTGCTCATTGGAAGTTGGATAGTATCCGGAACCATACCCATGTTAATCTATTATGGAATTTCTATAGTTAATCCTCAATGGATATATGTTTTTGCCTTTCTCATTTGTATTCTGTTTTCAATGTTGACTGGAACCTCTTGGGGTTCTGCAGGTACCATTGGAATCGTGATGATTGGAATATCTGAAGTTTATGAGGCAGAGTTAGCGATAACTGCCGCAGCCATCGTGGGCGGATCATTTTTTGGTGATAAACTTTCTCCTTTGTCTGATACAACCAATGTAGCTTCTTTAGCGACAGATGTAGCTCTTTTTGATCACATACGGTCGATGTTATATACTACAGGACCCGCAGCCATCATCGCGATTATTTATTATGTTGCTATTTCGCCGTATTGGAGTGCAGAGACCTCTGTCTTGTCAGAACAACCAGAAAACATCATCAATACCTTGAATTCTTTAAAAACTTCGTTCAATTTCAATCCAATTTTATTATTGCCTTTGTTACTTGTTATTTGGGGTTCTGTAGCTAAGAAGCCGACGGTACTGGTTTTATTGGGTTCGTCGTGGTTGGCAATGATATTAGCGTTTGTATTCCAAGATTTTAATTTACAAGATATTTTCGAGTCTTTTAAAAGCGGCTTTTCCGTTAACATGACCAATCAAGAAAGTACTTCAAATGAAGCCTTGCAAATTTTAAATAGGGGAGGACTCTACAATTTAATTGAGGGTATTACTTCTTGTTTTTTGATTTTTGCTTTTATAGGTACGCTTGACGTTATAAATGCCATTGAGCTAGTGATAAAGAATGGATCAAAACTCAGAAGCATATTTGCTGCCCTGTCGAGTACTTTGTTTACCAACTTGACCACATCAAATCAATATGCAACGAGTTTCATTATTGGAGAAGCATTTCGTCGAAAATTTGATAAAATGAAGCTTCCGAGGAAAGTTTTGTCAAGGTCGATAGAAGATGCTGGTACGATGATGGAAAATCTAGCACCTTGGACACCTTCCGGAATATTTATGGCGAGCACACTTGGAGTTTCGGCTTTGGAGTATGCTCCTTATCAGGTAATGTCTTTAGCTAATATTGTAATCGCTTACTTTTTTGCCCTTACGGGAATGGCATTTTTTACAAAACGAGAAAATGAGTAAAAAAAAATACCAAGATCAAACTTTGGTTAATCATGATCAAATCACTGATCAATATGGAGCTGTTGTACCGCCCATTTACCAAAATTCACTTTTTACCTTCAAAAGCTGGGAAGAAATAGACAAGGCTTTTGATCATAAGGCTGATGCTTACATTTATTCGAGATTGATGAACCCTACAGCAAGGGTTGCGGAAGATAAAATCGCAGGTTTATGCAATGGAGGCAAAGCAAAATTATGTGCCTCAGGAATCGCCGCAATAACCAGTGCTGTTTTGCATTGTGTCAAAGCGAACGATCATATTATTACGATTCGAAATATTTACGGCCCAACCAATTCTTTTCTCAGTACTTATTTAAAAAACAAACTAAATGTTGAGCTAACATATGTCGATGGACGAGATGTCCAAGAATTTGAGGATGCTATCCAATCAAATACCACGTTAATTTATCTGGAATCTCCTGCATCTTTGACTTTTGAGTTACAAGATTTACGATCAATTTGCCATATTGCGAAGAATCGAAAAATCAAAACAGTAATAGACAATACTTGGGCATCACCTATTTTTCAAAAACCTCTAGAAATGGGAGTGGATATTGAAGTTCACTCAGTCTCTAAATACATCGGAGGTCACAGCGATTTGGTGGCTGGTGTAATTGTCTCCTCTGAAGAGATTATGAATCAAATTATTACTGCAGAACATGAATTGTTAGGAGCAAAAATTGCACCTTTTGAAGCTTGGCTTATTTTAAGGAGTTTGAGGACGCTTCCAATCCGTATGAAAGCGTTGATGCAAAATGCTATGGAGGTAGCTAAGTATTTAGAGTCGCATCCTAAAATTGCGAGAGTTAATTATCCTGGTTTAGAATCTTTTGATCAATACAAACTGGCGCAAAAACAAATGACAGGGTGTGGTTCGCTTTTGTCATTTGAATTAAAAACAGATCATATCGGCTCGATAAAAGCGTTTGTTAATTCCTTAGAGCTATTTTCACTTGGAGTGAGTTGGGGAGGACATGATAGTCTTGTATACGCACCGGTCATCAGTTATCTAAAAGAGTTATCTCCTGATCAATTTAGTGCCATGGGAATAAATGCTGGCTTGATTAGAATTTCAGTCGGTCTTGAAAGCCCCAAAGATTTGAAAGAAGATCTCGAAAAAGCGCTCTTAAATATTTAGAATTTAGATTCTTTGTTTGAAAGAGACCGGATTGTAGAGGAATTGTTCAATGATGGTTGAGCTTTTGTAATGCTTAATTCAAACATATGTCTATTATCTGTAATAAATTTGAATTAACATTAAGGGTGTTAAATTCAGGCTGGAAAAACTTGTTTTTTCTGGCCTTTTTGATTGAAAATACTAAATACTAATCAAAAATTGTCTCAACGAATCCTCTCCATTTAAATTCAGTTTTTTCTTCAATCGATATCGTTTAGTTTGGAGACTTTTAGTTTCAATAAATAAGATCTTAGCAATATCGGCATTGCTCAAATTTGAACGCAATAATTGACAGTGTTCTAAATCCAAATTTGTTAGAAGTGGATTTATAGCTAAGAGTTTTCTATTAAAACTAGAGTTGACCTTTATCAATTCATTATCTTCTAAAGTGGGTTTGTTCAATTCGATTTCTTTCATCAGTTTAGATACTGATTGTAAGATGTTTTCTACACTGTCTTCCTTTAAATTGATTATTTGCTTAAGATCAACTTCAATTTTATCGAACAATTTTCTGAATTTTTCAATTGAGATATTCATGCTTTGAAGATCGTTTTCAACACTATTTTTTAATTGTGAATTTTGATGTTTGATTATTTCATTGAGGTCATGAAGCGCGGTGTTTTCTTTTTGTAGAATTTGTTTTGATTCATTTTCCATCAAAAGATTATTAACTCTAACGATCAATTCTTTTTCATTGACAGGTTTAACCAAGAAATCGGAGCAGCCATAATCAAAGGCTTGTTCCAACACCTTTACACTCTCATGTCCTGTAATCACTACAATAGGAATAGATTTATACCTTCTGTTATTTTTGATAGACTTAAGTACGGATAAACCGTCTTTTTTGGGCATTTCCCAATCGAGGATTATTAAATCGGGAATGTTGTTACCTAGAAATTCTAAGATCTTTTCTCCATCATCTAATTCAAAAAAGTTGTAATTGGATTCAAGAAGATATTCTTTGTATAAGAATCGATCGTACTCTCGATCATCAATGATCAAAATTTCGGGCAAGCTTCTGAGCTTATTGTTTTTAATTTGTTGTTCCATGCATAAAGTTGTTTCTATTCTTTTTGATATTTAATTTGACCATCCACAATGGTGATAAGTACTTGAGTTTCCAAAATTTCTGAATCTGTACAATTGACCAAATCATTGGATAAAATTACCAAATCTGCCAACTTTCCAATTTCTAAACTGCCTTTTAATTCGTCTTCGAAAGCTGCAAAAGCATTATTGATGGTATATGATTGTATAGCTTCTTCTCGCGACATTCGCTGTTCGGGAAAGAAAACAAGTCCATTGTCAGTTCTGGTTCGAGTAACACTTGCATAAAATGAAGCCAAAGGGTCAACATCTTCTACAGGTGCATCGCTTCCATTGGTGACGATGGCACCTGCGTCAATTAATGATCTCCATGCATAAGCTCCTTCTTTCGCTCTTTTGACTCCCAATCTTTTTTCCACAAAAGGTGCATCAGAGGTGCAATGTATACCTTGCATAGAAGCAATTACTCCAAGCTCTTTAAATCTAGGGATATCATCAGTCGATAAATGCTGTGCATGTTCAATTCTCCAACGATGATCTTTGGATCGATCTGTATATTTTTCTATTACGTTTAAGGATTCACGATTACCTCGATCTCCTATGGCATGAATACATAGTTGCATATCATTTGCTTTAGCCAGTTTGGCGATATTTTCTAGTTCACTAATTTCAGTCGTATTCTGACCAATAAAGTCTTTTTTGTCATTGTAAGGAGCTAAGAGCCAGGCACCAAATGATCCAAGTGCACCGTCGAGTTCTGATTTAATGGCTCTGCAAGTAAAATGGTTGTCGCCTGTACCGATTTGTCTTATTGCTGCTAACTTACTTTCCATATCATCTGCACTTTCTCGAATCATAGTCCATAACCTTATATCCAGTTCTTTTTTTTCAGCCATTGCTGAATATTTATTTACTTCATCAAATTTAGATCCTGCATCTTGAAAGGAAGTAATGCCTTTGGAAAGACATTCTTTCTGAGCGAGTTCGATTCCGAGATACCATTTTTTATCCAATGCTTCTTTACCCAATTCGGCTTCATATTTTTGATGACTTCTCTTGATTAGGTTCATTGCTCTTTCTTCAAAAACTCCGATAGCATCACCGTCTTGATCTCTAATAATGGCGCCTCCCATAGGAGCTTCGGTTTCTTTTGTAATTTTTGCAACATCCATCGCTTTTTCATTCGCAAAAAGAGAATGTCCACTCGCGTGATATAAGATGACAGGATTATCAGGTGATATCTTACTCAATTTATGGTGTAGTGGATATCCATCTACATTGAGTATGCTTAAGGAGTCCCATTTCTCCTGATGCCATCCTCTACCTTCGATCCATTCTCCTGGTGATGATTGTTCTACTTTTTGGGCCACCTGATCTACAATTTCTTCCCATGATCTACTTTGAAGGAGATTTATATTGATCAACATTTCTCCCATGCCAGCGAAATGGCCGTGTCCTTCGATAAAACCAGGCATAACAAAATTATTTTCGGCATCAATGATTTTTGGATCACCGCTTATGGTCTTCTTTATTGCTTCGTAATCTCCAATGGCAGAAATTTTTCCATTTGAAATGGCTAGACTATTGGCCCAGGGGGCCTCGTCGTTTAAAGTGTAGATGTTGGCGTTAGTAATTACTAAATCTGTTTTCTCTAAATCTGAATCTGAACATGAAAAAAGTAGAGCAAATAAGAAGATAAGAGTTATTCTAAATTGCATAAGAATATTATTTGCATAAATATCCAAAATTATAAACAGAGACACACTTATAATTGTATTATTGATGAGATATGACGCGAGGGATTTTTTACATAATGGCAGCCACCTTTTTCTTCTCATTGATGAATATCATGGCTAAATTTTTGGCGGATCTCCATGCCATGCAAATTGTTTTTTTTCGTGCTTTTGGATCTCTTATCATTTTGATTCCTTGGCTTTTAAGTACCAAAATTTCAGTCCTCGGAACTCATCGCAAATTATTGTTCATTCGAGCCTTTGTAGGTTTGGTCTCATTGGCAACTTTCTTTTTGGCCATTCAACGTATGCCTTTGGGTTCAGCTATCTCTATACGTTATTTAGGTCCCATCTTCGGCGCTTTTTTCGCTTTTAAATTATTGAAAGAGCGTATTGTTCCACTACAGTGGGTGAGTTTTTTTATTGCATTTCTGGGTGTTTTATTGTTAAAAGGAATTGATTTAAGGATCGATATGATCGGTTTTATTTTGATAATGGTTTCGGCAATTTTGGTAGGGGTCGTGTTTACGATGGTGAGATATTTAAGTCAGAGAGAACATTTTTTAGTGATCATCAATTACTTTATGGTCACGGCGGTTTTCTTTAGTTTGTTTTTTATCCCGTATTGGCGCATGCCAGAACCTAGTCAATGGATTTCTGTGATTGGTATTGGAATATTCGGGCTCGCTGGACAAGTGTTTATGACAAAGGCATTTGAATTGGAAGAAGCGAACGTTTTAGCGCCTTTTAAATACCTAGAACTTTTCTATGCCATTTTATTAGGTATTGCATTTTTTGATGAACGTTACGATCTATTTGCTTACCTCGCAATGGCCACCATAATTTTCGGAATGATGTTAAATGTTTACGCGAAAACCAAAAAGGAAAATAAATCTTTAGCTAAGTCTTAATAAGTACCAAAGTATCTACGTAAAAACCATTCGAGGATTAATAACAATATGAGCAAACCTAAAATCCAACGAATAGATAATATTGACTGAGTTTTATTACTTGAGTATAATATTGGTTTGATCTTATCACTTGTCAGGATTTCTTCTTGAAGCTGATTTAAATTTGAGCGAGAGAATACTTTACCTCCAGATCTTTTACTGAGATCATACATAACATTATGTCTTGCTTGAAGATCATATTTTTCTAGCTGTATAGACTTAACTGTAAACGAACCTTTGTCTTTTAATTCTTTTCCATTGTAATTAACCTTGGCTTCGAAGTTGTATTTGCCAGCTTTAAAGTAACCCGGGTTTAAAGTGTAATAGTTGTCTTTTTTAGAAAAAGTATAATTAAACTCTTTTTTATTTTGGTCCGTAATGACAGCGAAAACATCAGGTTCGTTAACGGCTTCATACGTATCGTTAAACAATTGAGCCTCTAATCTAATTTGTTCGTTTTCTTTAAATACATTTTTACTGACATCGGCTCTAAACTTTCGCTTATCATTTTTGACTGTAGTAAATTGAATTGCTTTATTCAAAAGTTCATTGAAAGCGTCATGGTTATTCTGCTCCATGAAATTTGCCAACTTCCATTTCCAAATTCCTTCAGCAGATAAAATAGCTGTTTTGATATTGTTTATATCAGAAAATGCCAGAAGAGGGTAGTCAGTATCGACTCTTCCAATTCGTTGATAAAGTAAAGTATTTGTTTTTGGTCCAGGCTTATATTTTCCAAATGGTGCATTTAATGGCGGAAGGCTCCGAATAATTCTTTTGTAATCTTCATCAAATGTGAAAGAACTAAATGATGGTTTAAAAATGGCTTGAACTTCATCTGATTGATTATTACTTCCACCAATATTTAAAACATTTTGAATTTCATTAAATGTCTTTAAGTTGGTTTGTTTTCCAACGATAAACATTCTAGGAGTACGAATTTTATCAAATTCTTTAAGCAGCCCAAGTATATTACTTTTTTGTGATGGAAGATTATGAAAAATAACCATGTTATAGTCCGAAGCATTCAATTGATCTCTCCCGACAAATTTTAGATCGATGCTATAATTCTTATTACTACTGATTGCCGATTTTATAGCGGCAAGATCAGGATGAGGGGCGTCTGCATAGATGAGTACTTTTTGCCTTGCATCCAAGACTTCAACATAAATATCTTTGGAATTATTCGAACTCAAAATTTCACCATTTAACTGACTCAGCTCTACGCGATACTTAATAACTCCACTTCTATTCGCGCTTAAACCGATTTCTTCTGTGGTAAAGAAGTTTACTCTATCAATCTGCACATTTTTTTCCAATAACTTTTTTGAACCGTTTTGTGATTCTTCGAACACTGTAAGTCTAGTCCTTTGGTTAGAACAATTATCTGCTTGAATGTCTACTTGGATATTAAACTTATCGCCCAGATAAACGATCTTGTTGTGAAAAACATCTTTTAAAATTAGGTCTCGTCTTCTGGTGGTATCACCGATTGCAACAGAGAATATCGGAGCAGTAATTTCTGTATTTTGATAGATCGGATTTGAACCTTCATTATAGATCCCGTCACTACTCAGAATAATAGCGCCCACATTTTGGTCACCATAATTATCTGAAATGTATTTAATCGTTTTAGAAAGGTTGGTTACTTTATAATCAAAACTATCTACTGCTCCTAGGTCGATTTGATCACCAAAATGGAATCTTTTTATTTCATATTTGTCAGCTAGACCAGCTTCTAATTCATTGATTTCTTCTACAAATGGCTTTAGCTCATTACCCAGGGCTTGTTCAATCGACTGAGATGCATCCTCCAAGATCATTACAATTGGGTTTTTTTGATTTTCGATTACTGATTTAATTAGAGGGGACAGTAATAAGAAACTCAAAATAGAAACAGACAAGGCTCTGAAAAACCCAAGAATCCATTTTAACCAAACAGGATACTCAACAAATTTGCCATCTCTGAAATACATGGCAAAGGCATAAAATATACCTAAGGCCAAACAAAATAAGATGTACCAGGAGGGGTACTGGAATATTACGTTTTTCAATTCTTCAATTGCTTTTTAAAGCTCTGCAAAGATGCAAATATTCTGAAGGTGTCAATAATAAGCAAGTCGTATTCGCATTAATTTTTCTATAATATATCTTTAGGGCATAATTTGAGCAACTTAGTCATTAAAAATCACGTTTTAGCAATAGAAATTTTGAGATGAGAAAGTTTTACTTTACCCTTTTGGCTTTATTTTTTACTGGGTTTACAGCAATGGCGAGCTATATATTGATTCCAATGGATCATAAATCGC
>JAHDHU010000034.1 GCA_020631135.1 Saprospiraceae bacterium
GAAGGATCAAACTGCCTCTTTATACCAAACCATTTTAAGGTTCTTACCTCCCCATAATCAGGTGCTTCAACATGGAACAAATAAACACCACTAGCTACTGGAATGCCTGCAAAGTTTTCAAGGTCCCACACAATATCTGGAAACACTTGATTTTGGATGACGCCTGGATTGGTTCCTCTTTTAAACCCAGGATTTTCGTTGCGCTTAAACTGCCTAATAAATTTTCCATCCAGTGACATAATGGTTACTGTTGCATTGGCTGGAAGATTGGTCACCTTAACTATATTTTCAAACTGATTGGATTCGTATTGAGAATAGGCATAATAAGGATTGGGTACAATGTTTACACTTTCCAAAATTCCCGAATAATCCTCTTCCTCCTTTTGTTGCGCAGCGAGAGTGCGAAAATCTATTCGATAGCTTGGAAGATCACCAATGGTTAAACAGTCATTCTGAACTCCATATTCTATCGTCCGCTCTTTGTTATAATTATTAGCTACACGCAATTTTACAACTAGCTCATTGGGTATCAGTCCATCAGAAACATCATTCAATTCCACGTCGGTGGCAAGCATCGCTAAGCTCGTCCAAGTCACTAAAGACAATGCATCAAATTTCTGAAAACAAATATTAGTAATACAAGGTCCGACCAAATCCTGTCTAATGGTAGAACAACCGTCATAGTCTTGCCGTGTTACAAAAATTTGGTGACCGCCTCCCAAGTACCATTCAGCTAAATTGAGTCCATCATTTTCGTCCTCCACCATAACTTGATCAGTAGGATTAAATAACATGTCGTTTCCTACAGAAAATCCATTGTCATAAATACTGGTTCCATTTATTGTCAAGTCGTCTCTGTAAGCAGAATTTTCACCGAAAAAGATATTTACTCTTTTGCCGGTCTCTACATCGATAGCGTATCCTGGAAACCAAGCCATCCCGAAACCATCTCCATCTGGATCGCCATTTTTATCTACAGATGGTGATGAACGTAAATCAAATTGTCCAAGGCCTCCTTCAGGAAGGTAACCTTCCAATCGATGACTTAGATTAGCAGTTTCTACAACAACACACCTACTCCATTTGTCTTTGTCATTGGTAAAAACTATATCCACATTGTTTAGATCACTCAAATCAGTTCGTGATCTTACAAAACCTCCTGCATTATTCTCAATTAATCCTGGTGACACAAATGGAACGCTTTGTGAAAGATCTGGTGCGACATAATCACAAAGTGCAAAGGGATAAAAATATCCATCCCCAAATCGACTAAATCGAGACTGGGGATCTTTCGATTCGTCAATCTCACCATTAGAGGTTTTTAAAAAATTAAAGTAAGATCTAAGGGTTCCCTCAGCTTGTAAACTATTGCCTTCGTCACTTATTCCTAAAAACCAACTTGGCTTTTGACTATCTTGATATTCTAAGCTAGCCTCTAAAAGACCCAATCCATTTTCCGGATTTTCACCTACATCTTCAACTTGTCTAATGGCAATAGAAAATCCATGTTCTGCTATTAATTGTTCGTTTAAAATATCTATGCTACGTTCAGATGCGATGAGTTCATTCGTCTCTTCATTTCTCAATAACCAAGTCGCACCCTCCTTTAATGTACAAGCTGCAGGAGATTCTTCTCCTATAAACTCGAGGATAAAACTGGATTCTGAAACTTGAAGTGGATTATAAACTTTTACATCGATCGGAGAATTTCCAGGAGCATAGCTTATCTCATGTTCTAATTCATTATTTAAAATTGCCAAATGAGAACCTGGTGCCAATTCTAATACGTTATTTCCCGTACCTTCCCCAGACAATCTGGTTACGATGGGACCATCTCCATATTTCGAATTTATTTCAGAATAAATTATTGGCCGTGGGACACCTGTATAAATGCGGATATTTCCTCTTCCTTCGATGTAAGATCTTCTTTGACCAAGCTCTGTATCTTCATTAAACTGTTGCCAATTATTATGTGCATAAGCGATAGCCATAAAGTGATATTCCTTATGATTTATCAAGCGCGTATCTTGGCCAGAAGCGAATGCGTCCGTATTTATCCTTATTGTATTTCGCAAGCCTAAATCTTCACCTTCGACCATTTTTTCCTCAAACCACTCACGGTTTCCGTTAGAATTTAGTTGAGGAAACCAATTGTAGATCGTAGATATTCCATTTTCGACATCTATCTGCTGCACCAATCTCGCTTTGTCAATGTTATCTAGCTGTTGTGGCGAAACGTTATTATCTACGAGTTGGTAAATTAGGTAACCTTCAAAATTGTAGTAAGTTTCAATCCCGAATGGCGCTTGAATATCCATTTCTTGATATTCCAAATTGGCATTGTTGGATTTAAATTCATCATTGGTCAATACCAAAACAATTTCTTGATCCAACTCAACAGTACACACATCAGGTGCATCCGGTCCGTCGATAATATTGAAACAATTATCAAAAAGTGATTGGGCTAAATCATCAGCAGCTTGCAATCGAGAGATATCAGGACAAGGATGAGCAACGTCAGGCACCCAAACGGCACCAATGATCAATTCGTTTATCGCACCTGGTTGAAGCAGAAAAGGACCAGAAGCCTGAACTGTTCTTCGATCCCCACTGGTTAGACCTTCGGAACACATTGACCAATCTGAATTGACATTTGGAAGACCCGGAAAGACATATTCCACTTCCTCAGTATTTCCAGGAGTATATCCAGAACCACCAAGTGTAAAAGGAGTTCCATCTCGCCATCTCCCCGTTAAATAGTTATAAAATTCTTCAGCTATCTGCGGATCAGTCGTAGCAGGAGGATGTATGCCAGAACCTGCGTTGTTGTAATAAACGAAAGAAGACATTCCTAATTCAACAATCAGATCAGGTTCTGCAGTATCCTCTATTTCTACATCGATGATAAATACTGAATCTCCTATCTCATAGATTGGTTCTTGTACTACAATTATATCATCAGCCTCAATTACATGCAAAGTCCCTCCTTCACCTGGACCAACGATGTATTTAGGACCTAAAGGACCACGAAAATAATCCACCCCCAAAACAGGAATTTCGTCACAATAAGTTTCTACACCGTTAGGACATTCGCATTCGGTTTCACCGTCAAGCAAATCTTGGTTATAGACATAAGCCAATGATCTGTCAACATCACAACCGATATAATCATCTGAACTGCAGCCCAAATCAGGGTCCACCCACATGGCAAAATAGCATTGACGAATGTCTTGTTGTGCTCGATTTATCAAACGATATCTCTGGAACGTCATGTCATTAATCTCATCATTTGTCGCATAAGCGAATGCTTGAACCTGAACTTCCATTCTTATAGCATCTCCAAAACTTAAAGTATGAGGTGAACCAGCATCATTATAAATCCAAAATATCATTTCATCGGGTATCAGTTCTAGAGCTTCCGCCCGATTTGAAGGTTCACATCCTCTTATTTGTATGATTGGAAAATCTCCTTTACATGGATCATACTCTGGGCTATCATCCTCGTTCCAAAAAGCTGCCAAACTTTGTCCGAGAGGCAATTCGAAATCGTGTTTCTCGATCCAATAAGGATTTCCTTTTCCGGGCCAATACCTTACTTGATCAGAGATAGAATCACAGGGTACGCTTTCATCTTCAATATTGTAAAGTTTGGCCGCTTTTCTTACGTCTTCCCCTTTTACAACAAAAAATTGATCCCATTTTTCACATACTTCTAATTCGGTAGTTCCTTCAAAAGGATCCAGCGGACCCGCGGTAAAATCAAAATTAATTCCGCCAGAATAAGCTCCAGCCGCAAGTTTTAGGTTACCAGCTGGATCATAACCTCCTATCCAAACTGATCCAGAATAAATTGATGAAATTTCCTTTTCACCGGGAGCAGGTTTAGGTACAATATATCTTCCCGTTTGTTGATTCCACCAAACGTCACCACCGGTGGTTAAACCAGCTCTAACGTTATTGATGGCCATGTCAATTTGCTTTTCAGGTGCAAGGCAATCTGACATTCTATAATTAATTGTTGGCTCATCTTTCTTAGGCTTCAATTTTTTTGTTGGATCAATATGGGCTAAGCCATTCAGATATCCTAAACAAACAAACAAAATCAAACCCATACATTTTTTAGGTATCATTTGTAGAAAGTTGAATTAATTATATTTAATACACTCCTCAAAAAGGAGTAAATCCAAATCAGCACATTTGCAGATTAGACAGATCTATTAGCTTATATGATTAAAAAAAACAATACCCTTAAGGAAGGAGAAAAGAATTATTTAAATAGTTACTTCTTTTCCAAAAAAGATTGGAAAAGTTGGAAGTAGGATTCTGACATTTTGTTCCAAGAATAATTTTGGAGTGTATACTCTACGAAAGCTTTATTGCGACTCGAAACATCATCGGTAATTTCGAGATTTTTGATGATCGCAGTTTTCCATTGATCGATGTTTTCTGACTCAACGAGAAATCCATTTTTTCCATCAATTATAGCATCTTGAATGCCTTCTATTTTTGATGCGAGGACAGTTGTACCT
Source organism: Saprospiraceae bacterium (assembly GCA_020631135.1). Classification (GTDB taxonomy): domain Bacteria; phylum Bacteroidota; class Bacteroidia; order Chitinophagales; family Saprospiraceae; genus JAHDHU01. Next base: position 4,530 of record JAHDHU010000034.1, read on the forward strand.
CTCATGCAAGCTTCCAATGCAACCAAACCGAATCCTTCCATGTCACCTTCTACTCTAATATTTGGCATTACAAAAACATTGGACAAAGAGATCACACTCAAGAGATCTTTAAACGGCAACTTCCCCAAAACGCAAACTCGAGAAGCTGTGTTCTTATCTTTTAAAAGCTCTCTAATCGTAGCTTGATCCGTTGGAACTCCAAAAAGTAAAGCGATGCTTTTTGCCATTCTTTTGGGTAGGATATTTAATAGATGATCTGTAAAAGAATTCTTTTTCTTAAAAGGACCAATGATCAGGTAAAGCACATCATTTGGAAGCTTAGGCAATACAGATTCAATAAACCATGAAAACCCTTTTCGCTTTACGGCCCTACCCATACTGACTACATAACGATGATTCTTAGCTTCGATCCCCTTTGATTCGAGTAGATTTTCTAAAACCATCTTGTTTGTAGGAATCTCAGCGATATCATGGTCTACTCCATTGGGAATGCAAAAAACTTTATCAGGAGTAAAAGCACGATTTAAACACTCTTGCTTTGTCGCCTCGCTTACAGCAATCACACAGTCGTACCTTCGCAAACGCTTAATTAAAGAATTTTGAAAAATATCCATTGGATAGACCACATCCAATCCGTGCAAGGTCACTGCCGTTTTGATACTTGATAAATCATTTAGCCAATCGCACATTAAACCTATGGTTCCATCGTTACAATGGACAAGTTGTATTCCCGGATTTTGTTTTAGAATCTTTTTGACCTTTTTCTTTAGTCCAAGATAAAATGACCAAACCGAACCCCTTCCATCATAGACCAATTTATGGACTTTGCACTTTTTTGCAAGTCCTTGGATCAAATGAAAACTTTGATTTTCCATGCCTCCGATAGATGGAGGATATTTATGGCTTATAAACAGCAGTTCCATTTCCCCCTTTTTTGGGCTGAAAGTTACGTTCGATAAAAAAGTACAAAACAAATCCAAAGAGCAACCAAAACAGTTGCTTCGCTCGTCGCATAACACTAATGTATAGCCAAGTGGCATTATCGACAATTCCTATGGCAAGCAAAAATATTTTATTGCCGTATTCTTCAAATCCAATTTGTCCTGGAATAAATGCACCAAAGCTCTTAAAAGAAACTATCCCCATATCCATAAATAAGGTGGTGAAAAAATCTACAGACATCCCAATAAATCTAAATAGTAAATAAAATTCTACAGCACCTACAATCCAATGAAGGCTACTAAACAACATTATGGTCGGGACATTTTTATTTTCCTTAATGCTCCTAAAAGTTTGAACTAAAAAATCTACAAACTTCAGCCAATATTTATTTTGAAATCGAGAATCATTAGTTCCTTTTTCGACGATTTTGGAAGCAAGAGAATAGAGCCCAAAAATCGCCATGAATAGTCCAAATAAAATAACGAACACCATGACCATACTTATCCTCTTAGCATACCATAAATAAAAAGCTGAAACGATAACAAATAGTGACACTTGAGTAAAGATCAAGATACCTCTAGACAAGACAACAGATTGCAAACCCTCTTTTGGACTAATCCCTCTTTTACCTAATAAATATATCTTCGAAGCTTCACCACCAATGATACTGGTCGGATTAAATATTGTGACATTCTCTCCAACCAATCTGAGATAGAACAATTCTGATATTGATAATTTATTAGGCTCACTAAAACAGTATTTCCATGCAATGGCTGCCATTAAATAACTCAACCCAGTCGCAATTATAATATAAATAAAATCCCAACCCACTTTCCTAACTGAATCTACTATGGTATCTAAATCTGTGTTGGCAACAAAAAAGATCAGGCTTATCAGTAAGATAACAGCGATTATATATTTTAAGTATTTTTTCAATTTTTGTTAACCAGACTTTTTAGATCTTGAAAATAAAGTTTCGCCAATTTATTCCAACTTAAATCTTTGGTCATTTTTAGACCATTAGAAACTAATCTTTCTTTCAATTCAGCATTTGTTACGATAAGCTCAATTTTTTCGAGGTAATTTTTAGCCGAATGGCTTTCACACAAAAATCCGTTTTCTCCATTAGATATTATTCCAGTTGGACCACCATTGTTAGCCGCGATGGAAGGTAGCCCAGACGCCATGGCCTCAACGATTACATTTCCATAGGTTTCGGTATCGGAAGGAAAAACAAAAACATCAGAAGAAGCATAGACTGTTGAAAGTTGCTCATGGGTTAGGTTACCCAAAAAATAAGCCTTAGGCATTTTTTCTTTCAAAGCTTTTTTAGCTGCCCCATCACCTACAACGATAAAGTTATATTTTCGATCTTCCTCATTGGTCAATTCATAAATATCGATTAAGGTTTGCAAGTTTTTTTCCCACACCAATCTACTGGCAAATAATATGTTTGGATTAGCATTACCCGTAAGTCGTTTAAAATATTGTTCATCCTTTTTAGAAGGATTAAAAAGTTGATTGTCTATTCCGCGAGGCCAAATTTTGCAATTATCAATTCTAAAATCCATAGACTTAAAATCTTCTTGAATCTTAGGAACAGGCAAGTAAACAAGATCACACTTATCATAAATTCCTTTGGTCATTGCAATCACTCTCTTTTCTACAAGTGGAATTAATGCCTTAAAAAAACGCAAATAATATTTTACGTAAGTAACATAATGAGTATGATAAATTGTACTTAAAGGGATACTTCTTCGGTTCGCGTAGTTGGCACCAAACTGACCCAAAATTGAAGGGTTTGAAACATGAATAATATGTGGATCAAATTCTTGAAGTTGGGCTTTAATTTTTCTCTTTCTAAGAAATGGCAAAACCATAACATAGGGTTTATTAAAGAAAAGGTCCACGGTAGGTAGCTTGATGTAACTAAGTCCTTTCTCATCTTCGGGTGGGACTCCGGTAAAGAATCTAAATTCGAATTCTTCATGCGGAATGCGAGTCACAATCTGTTGAATGGTTCGAATACAACCATCAAAATCCTTGGTCAACATGTCTGCAAAAAATGCCACCCTAATTTTTGACATAAAGTATAAATCGACGTTTTAGAACAGGCCGTAAAAGCCTGTGTTTAAGAAATGCAAATCTAAGTTTAAAAAGCCCATTTAAAGACATTTAGCCCTTGACTTCGACAGAATGTATGGAATGATCTATAGAACTAATTGAAAAGTTTTAATTCCATATGATCTAATCAATTTAAATAACTCATTCCTTGACAATAGTCAATAAAATAGAGCTAAATATTCAATACATTACATATATTTGTCATATTTAATACCTTTTATATCAATATGTTACATAAATTATTCATATTCTCTTTTCTCATACTTGGAATTGCTTCGTGTTCTGACGATCCTGTTCAGCAATCAACAACAGATGAAGAATTAGTAGAATTACTAATTTCAAAAGGTAATGGAAGCCTCGATTTTTATAGTCTCCCAAGTAGTGATGATTTACAAAAAATACCCCAAGACCCTAAAAATCCTTTGACAAAAGCTAAGGTCGAACTAGGCAAATTACTATTTCATGAACCTGGTCTCGCGGTAAAGTCAAAATTTGATGAAACAATGTTGACCTATTCTTGTGCTTCTTGTCACCATGCCAAAGCAGGATTTCAAGCAAATGTGCCCCAAGGTATCGGAGATGGTGGCATGGGGTTCGGTAGTAGAGGAGAAGGAAGAATTTTTAATACTAGTTTGGATGTTTCTCAAATGGATGTTCAACCTATCAGGACCCCGTCTGTCCTTAATGTTGCTTTTCAATCTAATTTATTATGGAATGGGCAGTTTGGCGCAACTGGTATCAACAACAATACCTCGAATCTCTGGACGATAGGCACACCTCTAGAAGTAAATCGATTAGGTTTTGAAGGAACAGAAACTCAGGCCATAGCAGGCTTGTCAGTACACCGATTTGGACTCAGCCTTTCAATGGATTTAATAGAGTCTACTTCTTATAAAGAAATGTTTAACGAGGCTTTCTCTGATAAACCTGTTAATGATCGATTTTCAATCGAAACAGCAGGTTTGGCAATAGCAGCTTACGAACGTACTTTACTATCAAATCAAAGTCCGTTTCAGCTATGGATAGATGGAAATAACGATGCAATGACTAATGAACAAAAGCAAGGTGCAATTTTATTTTTCTCAAATAATTGTGGTGACTGTCACACTGGTCCAGCATTGAATAGTATGGATTTTTATGCATATGGTCTTAATGATTTGTCCAATGGCACCTATTCCGCAAATGTGGATGAAGAAGACCTGGCTCATCTTGGTCGTGGAGGATTTACGAAAATTGATGAAGACAATTATAAGTTTAAAGTTCCTCAACTATATAACCTTAAAGACTCCCCTTTTTACGGGCATGGAAGTTCTTTTACCAGCGTCAAAGAAATAGTCCAATACAAAAACATAGGGATTGCAGAAAATCCCAAAGTTCCTAGCTCACAATTGGCAGAACAATTTCAAGCCTTAGAATTGGCTGACTACGAAATAGATTTGATTGTAGATTTTATTGAGAATGGGCTTTATGATCCCAACTTAGGGAGGTATGTTCCCGATGAAGTACCTTCTGGATTATGTTTTCCAAATAACGATATGCCTTCTAGAATGGATATTGGATGCAATTAGGTTTTAAAAAAGAGTAATTAAAAAACCCGCCACGAAAATTCGTGGCGGGTTTTTTAATTTTTTGCATTAAGCTTTTACATGTGCTTTATAATCTCATCTCCGAATTCTGAACATTTCAATAAGCTTGCACCTTTCATTAAACGTTCGAAATCATAAGTAACTCTCTTCGCTTTGATCGCTCCTTTGATACCTTTTTCAATGATCTTACCTGCTTTTTTCCATCCCATATAATTCAACATCATTACTCCAGATAAAATAACCGAACTAGGATTTACCTTGTCCTGACCAGCATATTTAGGAGCAGTACCATGAGTTGCTTCAAAAACTCCGATACCAGTCTCATAGTTGATATTTGCACCAGGCGCAATACCTATCCCTCCTACTGCCGCCGCAAGTGCATCAGATATATAATCCCCATTTAAGTTTAGGGTAGCAATATGATCATACTCAGCAGGTCTTAATAATATCTGTTGTAAGAATGCATCTGCGATAACGTCTTTGATGATCAACTCGCCATATTTGGTTTTGATCACCTGCCATGGTCCACCGTCTAAATCTTCAGCTCCAAACTCTCTTTTCGCTAATTCATATCCCCAAGCTTTAAATTGACCTTCTGTAAACTTCATGATGTTCCCTTTGTGAACAAGGGTAACAGATTTCTTCTTTAAATTGATTGCATCATTTATAGCAGCGCGTACTATTCTTTCAGTCCCTTCTACAGAAACTGGTTTAATTCCTATCGATGCCGTGTCCGGAAAACGAATGGAGGTGGCTCCCATTTCGTTAATGATAAAATCCTTTACTTTTTGATTTTCTTCTGTGCCATGCATATACTCAATGCCTGCATAGATATCTTCTGTGTTCTCTCTGAAAATCGTCATGTCTACAAGACCTGGTTTTTTTACCGGAGACGGAACGCCTCGGTACCACTTCACCGGTCGAACACAAGCATATAAATCAAGTTTCTGCCGAATGGCAACATTTAGAGATCTAAATCCGCCACCAACTGGAGTAGTCAATGGACCTTTAATCGCTACAAGATGTTCTCTTATCGTATCTATGGTATCTTGTGGCAGCCAGTCTCCAGCACTACGAGCATTGGCTTTTTCACCTGCGTAAACTTCCTTCCAATGTATTTTTCTTTTCCCGTCAAAAGCTTTTTCAACCGCTGCATCTAAAACCTTTTGTGCTGCAGCCCAAATATCAGGACCAATACCATCTCCTTCGATAAATGGTATAATTGGATCGTCAGGAACTTGTATTCTTTTTCTTCTAGAAAGTGTTATTTTTTGACCACTCATATTATTTGAATTTAAGGTGGCAAAAGTAAGGATTTGTTAGATTGTAAGACAAATAGAAGTTAGATTTTTAGATAGCTAAACCTTATTTCGATTATATGTAGGATTTCTAAAGGTCCCTAAAATATGATCCTTAAAATCTTACGCCCAGCTCTAATTATCTAAAAATCTAATCGTCTAACATCTAATTATCTATTTTAAATATCTTTACATATACATTTTTTATAATACGTTTAAATATTTGAATCCAAATTTAGATCCATCAGAAGCACATTTCTCATCCGAGGAAAAGCAATTTGAAAAAGCACTCAGACCGAAAGGCTTGGATGATTTTAGTGGTCAACAAAAAATAGTTGACAATCTTTCTGTTTTTATTCAAGCTGCCAAACTGAGGGAAGAGGCCTTAGATCATGTTTTACTGCATGGACCTCCAGGCCTAGGTAAAACTACTTTGTCACACATAATTTCGAATGAACTTGGTACAAACCTTAAAATGACGTCTGGACCTGTTCTCGAAAAACCTGGTGATCTTGCGGGATTATTGACAAACCTGGAAGAAAAGGATGTCTTGTTTATTGATGAGATACATCGTTTAAATAATGTTGTCGAAGAATACCTCTATAGTGCAATGGAAGATTACAGAATCGATATTATGATCGATAGTGGTCCAAATGCAAGATCGATTCAATTAAATGTAGAGCCATTTACCCTTATTGGTGCAACCACCAGAATGGGTTTACTGACTGCTCCCATGAGGGCTCGTTTTGGAATAACTTGTCACCTGGACTATTATGATGTACCTACTTTAGAAAAAATATTGGTCAGATCAGCCCATATTTTAAATATAGAAATGGATGCAGAAGGTTGTCACGAAATAGCAAGACGTAGTAGAGGTACGCCTAGGATAGCCAACGCTCTTTTGAGAAGGGTAAGAGATTTTGCCATGATTAAAGGCAATGGAACAATTGATAAATCCATTTCTAGTTTCGGTTTAAATGCTTTAAATGTGGATGAATCTGGTTTGGATGAAATGGACAATAAAATACTCTCAACTATCATCGAAAAATTCAAAGGTGGTCCTGTAGGAATTTCTACCATTGCAACTGCTGTTGCTGAAGAAGCGGGCACGATTGAAGAGGTGCATGAACCTTTTCTCATTATGGAAGGATATATTCAGCGAACCAAAAGAGGACGTGAAGCAACAACCAAAGCATACCGTCATTTGGGAGTTACGCCACCTGCTAACTCCGGACAGTTATTCTAAGAGCTCGAAGGATACATTAACTACAGCTTTAATTTCGAGTTGTCCTGGGGCAAATCCTAGTTCATCAAAATCAATTTGAGAAGAAACTTCATTCCCAGATGCATAGGCACCGGAATTTCTATTTGATCTGAACCAGACCTCAGAAATCAACTTAGCTTTCCCAACTTTCTGATTTAGTGATTCTGCTAGCAATTGGGCTTTGGATTTTGCATTCTCCATCGCTTTTATTCTTGCCTTATCTTTTAGCTTTGAAATTTGGGAAGACTTAAAGGTCGGGCCACTTAAACTCGCTATATTTTTCTGGAGAAGACCATCCGATATTTCATCGTAATTGGAAAGCTGGCGCAAACAAACAAAGATTGTTTGTTTGGCTATAAAACCATCGTAGACCTTTCGATTCCTTTGATAATTTCTTCCAACAGACATGTATTGAGTTTGTATGTATTTTTTCTCAACACCTTTTGCCATCAAATAAGCAATGGCTTCTTTTACAATAATTTCATTTTGCTTTCGAGCAGTATCAATCTGTTTTGCTTCAGATTCTACTGTAAAATTGTAATGGACCTCATCGGGAGCTTGGTAAATTATGGCAGTTCCTTCGACAGTTATTAGAGGAATATTCAAAGACTGCGCTTCGAGTGGTTTAATCCAGCCGAAAGTAAAGAAAAACAAAGCCAAAGAAAACTGGATAAAATTTTTCATTTAATGAATTTTCAAAACTCTATAACACGATGAGGTATTAGTTTAATTGCACAAAATGAAAATTTAACAAGATTATAATTCGCACAGAATGAATTGAACCTTAGGCTTGACCTGCTGCAGAAAAATTCATAGGTGGCATAAATTGATCCGGCTCTTCTACTTGACCATGCTGTGCCTCATATTTTGTGATGTTATCCTTTAATGCCTTCATTAATCTTTTAGCATGTGTTGGACTCAAGATAATTCTTGATTTTACTTTAGCCTTAGGAACATTAGGAACGAGGCGTATAAAATCTACCACAAATTCTGATTGCGAGTGGGAAATGATCGCCAAGTTAGAATAAATCCCTTCTGAAACTTCTTCTGGCAATTCGATATTTAATTGTCCTTTCTTAGTTAGCTTTTTAGTTTCCTTCGCCATTCTCATATTTTTTGTAAAGATAAGCTTACATTTCGAGTACGATAATCGTTAAAAATAAAACTTTATAATATGTCCGAAAATTACGAGAAGATCAATCGAGAACTATGGAATAAAAAATTAGAATTTCATTTAAAGTCTCCGATGTATGATATGGACAATTTTTTAGCCGGAAAAAATTCTCTTGATGATATCGTGATTAACGAACTCGGTGATGTGGAAGGAAAATCACTCCTTCATTTACAATGTCACTTTGGGCAAGATACACTTTCTTTTTCCCGCATGGGGGCCAAACCCACTGGGATTGATCTAAGCACATCCTGTATTGCGAAGGCAAAGGAATTAAATGCTTCTTTAGGACTTAATGCCAAATTTGAATGTTGTAATGTCTATGATACAAGGCAGCATGTTTCAGAATTGTTCGACATTGTCTTTACTAGTTATGGAACAATAATATGGCTCCCAGATCTTGATAAATGGGCCACAGTAATAGATGAAAGTTTAAAAGCTGGAGGAATATTTTATATCGCAGAATTTCATCCAGTTATTCAGATGTTTGATTATCCAGAGGAGAACATTAGTTTCCCTTACTTTAATAGAGGTGCTTTCGAAGAAACTCTGGAAGGGACTTATGCGGATCCCTCTGCTGATCTAAAATCCAAAGAAATCTTTTGGTTACATAGCATCAGCGAGACCGTAAATGCTTTACTTAAAAAGAATTATAATTTGTTAAGCTTTAACGAACACGCATATTCTCCATACGACTGTTTTGGTAATAGCAAAGAAATCGAAAAAGGAAAATATGTTTTCGGAAGTTTCCCTTATCCTTTACCACATGTATACAGCATGAAATGGCAAAAACCGCTATCCTGAAAATTGTATTTAAAGGCATGAAAACCACAAAATAAACCATGTAACCACCATTTATTGACATATTGATTTTTATATTATACTTGCTTCTTAAATATATAAAGTAGTCATAATCAAAAACTTAAATACAAGTATATGGCACTGATTATCTGTATTTTATATATCCGCATATTTCTTCATAAATAATCACACTTTCTAACCAAAACTATCTACATTTGAGGTGTAAGTAATGACTTACGAACCCAAACCCGATTTAAAAATTGAAGACATTGTTTCCCAAATTGCAATGACTTCGCAAACCGATTTCAGCTGCTATGAAGCAACTGCTTATAAACTCATTGTTTGCTCCCAATGGTAAATCCAAAAGCGAACACCTCATCCTTCTTGCTGTGGCATTTTTAGGTCTCATAGGTTCTTCTTACATGATCAACAACTGTAAGGGAAATATAAATTCCACTTCCTACGAGTCTCAAAATTTTACTGAAATAGAAAGTCTTCAAATACCCATTCGTCACAAAAAAGAAGTTCTAAAAATATCAGGCGACCTCAAAGAAAAGAGTCCAATCCAATTTTCTCTACCAGAAATTATCAGTAACCAAAGGTTTATAATTGATTTTGGTAACGGAGAAAAACGAGTGATTGCCCAAGACAACTTGTATTATTCATACAATAGACCTGGTAACTACAAAGTCAAATTGCTATCGATGAATAATGAAAGAATGAAAATGGTAGATAGTCGCAACGTTTTAATCTCTCAAAAATCCAATTACAACTAAAAATACTTTCACTTTCATCTTGTGCCCGTTTTAATTCTTTTGTAACTTAAGCATGATGAAAGATATTTTAGAAAAAATAGGGTTTGGTGTTTGTCGATATTGGGCAGGCATTTTAAACATTAGCGCTTCCCGCGTGCGCATTTATTTTATCTATCTTTCTTTTATTGCACTGGGTTCTCCCCTATTTCTTTATTTGGTGAGTGCATTTTGGCTAAACATCAAAAAATACATTCGTTACAATTCTGACTTTATGAGGTCCTAATGCTCAGAAATGACTGATCCCGATTCTACCGAAAACTCTTCTCAAGACAAGACCGATAAAGTTTTGAACAAAGCACTTGAAAGTTATAAATGGTGGAACAATTTATCAAAACTCAATGCTCAAGATCCCATTTGGCTTTCTGTACTTAAATTGGGCGCAAGATTAATTGGCGTTTTGTTTTTATTAGCGATATCACCACTTATTATTTTAGGATTGATCGTAGGCATAACTGCTGCATTTTGAAAAAAAATCTGAAGCAAATTCCCAAAATTTATTTCGTCCTCTTTTTCATTTTTGTAATACATCAAGTACTTCAAAAAAATTTATATGTTCATTTTCAGTTTATGAATAGTTATCTCGATTGCTTTTTATTTTTCCCCTTACTACTACCGATTCTACAAATAGAAAGGTCTTTTATTACGCGCGAAGCGTCCTACCAACTTCCGATTTTAGATATCGTAATCATAGCTATGGCATTTGCCATTTTCTTTGAAGAAATTCTACCCAAATTAGATCTTAGATTTACTAGAGATACTTGGGATTATCTAGCATATCTTACAGGAGTGATTTTTTACTTTATGTTTCTCAGGGCGAAGATTAAATCGCGGTAAAAGCGTATTCAACCAGATTGGCTCCCATTTTTAAGGCTTTTAATCTGATATCTTGAGGATCTTTGTGAACCTCTTGATCTTCCCAACCGTCTCCAAGATCACATTCATAGGAATAAAAACATACAACTCGACCTTCGATCAAAATACCAAACCCTTGTGCTGGTTTATCATCGTGCTTATGAATCTTCGGAAGTCCATTTTTAAAAGAAAACTTAGCATTGTAAATCTCATGATTAAAAGGGATTTCTATCAATTCTTGTTCAGGGAAAACTTTCTTTAATGCAAGTCTGACATATGGATCCATTCCATAGTTGTCGTCTATGTGCAAAAACCCTCCTGAAAGCAAGTAATTCCTCAAATTCTCGGCTTCACTGTCGCTAAACATAACATTTCCGTGACCTGTCATGTGCACAAACGGATGATTAAACAATTCTGCACTGCCAACTTCTACGGTTGCATGCTGAGGATCAATCTTAGTACCTAAATATTCATTGCAGAAATGTGCAAGATTTTTTAATGCAGTTGGATTAGAGTACCAGTCCCCACCACCCTTATATTTTAAGAGAGCAAATTGTAAATCACCTTTATTGGAATCAAAAGAACTGCAAACGAAAAACAACAACAATAAACCCAAAACCTTTTTCATATCCCAAAGATATATTTAATAGAAAAAAAGCGATCAAAAAAATCAATCACCATAATTTATTCCGTTAATAATTTGAGTGGCCACTACTCCTGCAGTTTCCGTTCTCAACCTAGTGGTGCCTAGACTAACTTGAGAAACACCTTCTTTTGAAGCCATCATAATCTCATCCTTACTAAATCCACCTTCTGGACCAATGTAAATAATAACATCTTTCTTCGAGTTGTAAATCTTATTGAGGCGTTTAAAATTTTCCTCTACGTAAGCAATGTATTTATTTTCATTGGACTTCAGTCGAATAGAATTTTCGAATGATTGAATTTCATGAATATGAGGTAAGAAAAACTGACCTGATTGCTTCATTGCACTAATCAAAATCTTTCTACACCTTTCTATTTTCAAGGTTTTCCGTTCACTGTGTGTACAAATTATTGGATAAATATGATCAATTCCGATTTCTGTGGCTTTCTCTAAAAACCATTCGAAACGACTCAGGTTTTTTGTAGGAGCTATGGCGATGGATAAATTCCAATTTCTTTTTTCCTCTTCCGTTTTTCTAAGGATTGCCAGTTCTGTTTGTTTTTTAGAGATATTGGTGATTGAAGCTAATATTCGTTGTCCCCGGCCATCAGTTAAAATCAACTCATCTCCAATTCTTTTTCTCAATACTTTGACACAATGTCTATGATCATCCTCAGTTAGGATAAGACGATCATCGTTCGTACTGAGCTCTATGTAAAATAGTTGCATAAATCAAAAATATCAACTATTCTTTAAGTCATCGGCTAATATTACCTTTGCGCTTTTTAAAACATATGCCAAAGGTCTACGTTAGTATGTATCTAAGGCTAAAAAATATAAATGGACACATTAATCACCGTAGCTCAAGTAATTTTAAGTCTAAGTATTTTGGTAACCCTACATGAGTGTGGACATTTCTTTCCTGCTAGATGGTTTAAAACCAAAGTTGACAAGTTCTACTTGTTTTTTGATCCTTGGTTCTCTCTATGGAGCACCAAAAGAGGAGATACCGAATATGGGATTGGCTGGCTACCACTAGGTGGTTACGTCAAAATTGCGGGAATGATTGATGAAAGCATGGATAAAGAGCAAATGAAAGGTCCGGTCCAACCTTGGGAATTTCGGGCCAAGCCCGCATGGCAAAGATTAGTAATTATGCTTGGTGGTGTAACCGTCAACTTTATCCTGGGTTTTTTCATTTTGGCAATGCTGTTCTGGTATTATGGTACTGAATATATTCCTTCAGATCAAATTACCGAAGGTATTTATGTTGATAGTATCGGTTACGAAATGGGATTAAGAGATGGAGATAGAATTCTAAAAATTGGAGATACGGATTTCGAAAAGTTTAAACCTTCTTCTTTGATTAAAGAAGTCGTAATAAACGAAGCCAATTCGATAGCCTTAATAAGAAATGGAAAACCTACGACCGTAGAAATTGATCCCAAATATGTTGGTTTGTTATCCGGCCAAACCGGAAAAGACAATTTTGTCTTCGATGCACGAATTCCAATGCCTGTAATTGAGCAATTAGTAGAAGGCTCTACTGGAGAAAAACTAGGACTCAAAGAAGGAGATCAAATCATAGCAGTAAACAACAATCCAATTGTTTATCGTCATGAGTTTAACGAACTTTTCAATGCTTCAAAAGGTGCTGATGTTCAGCTAAACGTTATCAGAAATCAATCGGATTCTATTACCCTTTCGGGAACACTACCTTCTCCTAAAGAATATGTCAGAGGAATTGGATGGTCAGCTGGCAATATTACTCCTGCGATAGAAAAATATGGATTCTTAGAATCATTTCCTCTAGGATATAAATCAGGAATTAGTTTTCTCGGAGATCAGATAAAAGCTTTTAAGCTAATGGGACAGGGCAAAATAAACCCTAACGAAAGTTTAGGTTCCGTTATATCTATAGGAAAGATGTTTGGAACAACTTGGGATTGGCAACGATTTTGGAGGATGACTGCAATCTTATCTTTGATTCTCGCGGTTATGAATTTACTTCCAATTCCAGCACTAGACGGAGGACATGCCGTATTTTTGTTATGGGAATGGATTACTGGCATAAAACCGAGTGACAAAGTAATGGAATACACCACAACGGCTGGTTTTTTTATACTTATCGCTTTAATGATTTATGTTTTAGGGCTTGATTTTATGCGCCACGTCTTTTAATGAATTATTTCGAATTTTACGAGTTGCCAATAACTTTGGTATTGGATGAAAATATTTTAAAAAAGCGTTTTCATCAAAAAAGTAAAGAGTTTCATCCTGATTTTTATTTATTAGAGTCCGAGGAGAAGCAAAACGAGGTATTGGCCATTTCTACATTCAACAACGAAGCGTATAAGACTTTGAAAGACGCTGACTTAAGATTAAAATATGTTCTAAATCTTTTCGGCCAATTAGACGATGCTCAAAACTCCTTACCGCAAAGTTTTCTCATGGAAATGATGGAAGTGAATGAAGAGATCATGGAACTTCAATTTTCTCCAAATTCAGAAAAGACTGTCCAGTTAATTAATAAAATAAACGAGTTCGAATCAGATTTAACAAACCTCGTAGAGAAGGATCTAATCAATTTTCAAGGACAGCAAAATTTTGATTTTGCTAACCTAAAAAATTACTATCTCAAAAAAAAATATCTCAAAAGATTGAAGGACAATTTAAACGGAAAAGAAGCAGAAATTTAGTAAAACTGTAATTTTCGTTTGAATTTGATATGATTTAGAGGTAACTTTCTTTAATTATAAGCTGGTCAAAGCTTAACCATATTAACCAACATTTTAAACAGAACAGATGAAAAAAATACTATTTAGTCTAGTGCTATTGTCTTTTTCAATTTCCATTTTCTCACAAAAGGCCAAAATCAGAAGAAAAAGCTATAAAGTAGAATACGCCTCTTTACCTAAGCATAAGGTTGATCAAGGAACTTATCGCGTAGATGTTTCAGGCATGGGAAGTTATGGAATCGATGAAGGTGATATTAATTTGAGAGGATGGGAAAGAGTCGATGAAGGCGATGCTGATGTAAAAGTAAAAGTTAGGGTTAACGGATTTACACCGGGAAGTCCCAAAAAAGAATCTAAGACAACGAAATCTAAAGATAAAAGTGGAAAAGAAACCAGAACCACTAACTACTGGTACACCGCTACCTCCAGAGGTCGAGGTTCTATGAAGATTTGGGGACCAACTAATGCTTATGTTGCTCCGAAGAAAATTAAAAAATCAAAAAAGAAGAAAAAAGCGCCAAAGGAAAGAGAGGCAAAAAAAGAGGAAAACCCATTTTTAACAGATGTCGAAATTGACGAAGAAGAAACAGAAGATGAATCCACTGATAAGGCTGCAGGATTTTACGATATGGGTCAAGAGTATACTTATACCACTGCAAAAAATAGTTCAAGGAGTGCTGCATATAAAGAATATGTTGCCAACGCACCATCTTCTATTGACAATAGTCGCGATAGATTCTATAACAACATGGGAAATAGAATCAGTTATCAATTGAATGATTTTTATGGTTACAACCGTAAAACCGAATGGGTAACTTTCAAAAGATTAAAATCTAAGAAACATCCGGAACATAAAATGTTCAATAACGCAACTGATGGAATCAAAGCAATTTTTGCGAAGAAGAGATTCAATAAAAATAATGATCAAATAGCGGGGGCCTTAAACCCTATCATGCAATATTTCGAAAAAGTGGCAAGTAAGTTTAGCAAAGATGATAAAAACCATAAAAGATTAAAATCTGCAGCTTTATACAATATGGCCCAGACGTACCTTTATTTGGACATGCCAGACAAAGTATTAGAAATAGCGAGCGAATACAAAAGATGGGGCCATGATGCTGATATTGGAGAAAGCTTTGAAGAGAAAGCCAAAAATCTTCAGCACCTATTAACTTTCCACGAAGCTAAGGGAAGATTTTATGAAACAGAAGAAGATCCAGATGATGTTTGGACCGAAGACATCGGAGATGAGCCTTCAGATGAAGGAAATGAATAAATAAATTAAAAAAGACCATCAGATTTTTGATGGTCTTTTTTTTTGCAATAAAGCCTCTTTTATCCCAACTAACATTGACTTTAGTCTCACATAATCATCCTTTTGTCAAACAAAAAAATCGTCTTCAAAACATTTAGGTATTTTTATAGTTCTAAGTACTAGCATGAAACAATTCTTTAAATTTTTTACAGCTTCTTGTTTAGGAACACTAGCTGCACTTGTTCTCATTATTTTAGTTTTTACAATATTCGGAAGTTATTCGGCTGCTCAAGCAAAGAAAATATCCAGCAATTCGATCCTAGAAATTGATTTTATTAAGCAGATTCCTGAAAAGTCTAATAACGTAGTCAGCGGAGATTTCGATTTTGATGGTGAAGATTATCCAGGCTTGAGAACAATTCGACGAGCCTTAGCGCACGCCCAAGAAGATCCGAAAATAAAAGGAATTGTTTTGAGTTCAAAAAGTGTTCCTGTTGGTCAAGCAACACTTTTTGAATTACACGATGCTTTATTAAAGTTTAAAGATAGTGGCAAATTTATTTATGCATATGAAGATTATTATTCGCAGTCTGCCTACCTACTTGCCTCAACAGCAGATTCGATATTTCTCAATCCAAATGGCTTGGTCGAATTAAAGGGTTACGGTGCACTCATCCCTTTCTTTAAACCACTCATGGATAAGGTAGGATTCAAATTTGACATCTATTACGCGGGTAAATTTAAAAGTGCCACTGAGCCTTTCAGAAGGGAATCTATGAGTCCTGAAAACAAATTTCAAACAAGAGAATACCTAGATGATCTTTTTGAAATGTTTGCACAAAAGATTAGCCAAAATCGAGGTATATCTCAAACTTCTCTTAACACTATAGTTAATGAATTTGAAGGTCGAAACGCGGAGAAATGTATCGAAAACAAATTAATCGACAAGATTGCTTACCACAATGAGTTTGTAGATTTCTTAAAAAACAAATTAGAAATCAAATCAACTAAGAAATTGAAAACAATTGATTTAGAAGATTATATTTCTAAAATAACCCTTTCTTCAGGAAGTGCTAAGGACAAGGTCGCAATTGTCTTTGCGGAAGGAGACATTTTATATAATACCAATGCCAAAGGCCAAGTAGATGATCTTCGTTACTTAAAAACTTTTGATCGGATAAAAAGAGACGAGAAAATAAAAGCTGTGGTCTTGAGAGTTAATTCACCTGGAGGAAGTGCATTAACATCAGATATCATTTGGAGTGAAATCGAAGAACTTAAGTCAAAGGGTATCCCAGTCGTCACTTCCATGGGAGACTATGCCGCTTCTGGAGGTTATTACATCGCCTGCAATTCTGATTCCATCCTCGCCGCATCAAACACTCTGACAGGTTCTATTGGAGTTTTCTCAATGCTCCCAAATATGAAGAAATTATTCAATGATAAAGTGGGGATTATGTTTGATACAGTTAAAACTCATGACCTTTCATTGATGAATAATTTTGTTTATGATCCTAATAGTAGAGAAAACATAATCATGCAAGAAGGTACGGATGATTTATACTCTAAATTTTTAGGTCGTGTCGCTGACGGCAGAAACATGACTAAAGATCAAGTACACGAAATAGCACAAGGCAGGGTTTGGAGTGGAAGCAAAGCTCTTGATTTGGGACTTGTCGATAAGATCGGATCTCTTGATGATGCCATTGAAATAGCTGCGAATATGGCCGAAATAGAAGAATATAAACTATCAGAATATCCGAAGATCAAAGAGAATCCTTTTAAAGCCATCATGAAAGCCTTTGAGGATTCGAATGCCTCAATTTATAGTCATCCGCTTAAGAACAATGCGAAAGCCAAAGCATTATATAAAGACTTTCAAAGTTTAGAACTTATGATGCAATTGGATCAACCGCTTGCGCGAATGCCATTCCAAATTGAAGCATACTAATTTTTTCTAAAAAATTGTAATTCTTCAACAATCGGGATTTGTATTCGTTGATATTATATGTCAAAAATTCTTCCACAGTTTCCATTACAATTGGTTGTATTCCCAAATGAGGAATTAAATCTTCATATTTTCGATCCAAGATATAGACAACTCATTTCCGACTGTGAAGATCATAAGATCATATTTGGCATTCCTACAGTAATCAAGAAAAACGATCCACGCATTGGAACCTCCGTTGAGTTGGTCAAAATAGAACGCACTTACAAGGACGGGAAAATGGATATTAAATGTAAGGGATTGCAATCCTATAAAATCCAAAAATTTATTGATCCCTTAGAAAACAAATTATACGCTGGTGCAGAAGTGGAATTTTTTAACCAGGAAGATGATACACCTGATTTTATACTTAGCCAAAAAATAATTGAACTCGTTAAAGATCTATATCAATTTATGAGGATCAATAAACCGATCAATGAAAATGCTATGGAATTTAGGATTTTCCAAGTGGCTCATAAAATTGGACTTACACTTAATCAAGAACTCCAGCTTTTATCTCTACTTTCTGAAAAAGAAAGACAAGATTTTGTTTATCAACATTTAGAAAGCCTCTTACCTATTGTCAAAAAAATGGAATTGATGCGAAAGAAAATTCAGATGAACGGCCACTTTAAAAAGCGTACTCCGTAAAAAATATTTTGATCCTTAGTCAAAATATTTTTAATTTGTGAGCATCAGAATTATTGCCTTTTTCGCCAATTTTCTATCAATACGAAAAAGAAAGCACACTGCTTTAACGCTGATTTAGATCAAATACTCTTAATATTATCTTTTTCATTTACAATTTTAAAGCAAAAATTGAAACTACGCTATGAATAGTAATACTGGTAAGCGCGAAACACTTCAAGTAGCCATGGCCCAGATGGCACCTGTTTGGTTAGATAAAGCCAGGACTTTAGAAAAAATTTGTGATTATATTTCTCAAGCGGCTAAAGCCAA
Organism: Saprospiraceae bacterium; assembly: GCA_020631135.1. Taxonomy (GTDB): domain Bacteria; phylum Bacteroidota; class Bacteroidia; order Chitinophagales; family Saprospiraceae; genus JAHDHU01. The sequence goes on from JAHDHU010000034.1 coordinate 22,969, forward strand.
ATGTCGTTTAGTTGTTTTTGGTGAGGCACTTTTGCCAGGATATCCATTTTGGTTGTCCTTTACCCATGGATCTAAATTCGAATCACAGATGCAAAAAGAAATTCATGCTCATTACATTGCCAATTCGATTAGTATTGAAAAAGGAGATTTAGAGCCCATTTGTCGAATGGCAAGAGAAAACAGTATTTCAATATATCTTGGATGCATCGAAAGAGCAACTGATCGAGGGGGACATAGTTTATACTGTTCACTGCTATTCATAAATGAAAAGGGGCAGATCCAATCTGTGCATCGCAAGCTGCAACCGACCTATGAAGAACGCCTGGCATGGGCACCTGGAGATGGTAATGGATTAACGGTACACGATATCGGTTCTTTCAAATTGGGTGGATTAAATTGTTGGGAAAACTGGATGCCCCTAGCAAGAACGGCTTTGTATGGACAAGGAGAAAATGTACACATTGCCGTCTGGCCAGGAGCTGTCAGAAACATGAAAGACATCATTCCATTTATTGCTAGAGAAGGAAGATCTTTTGTCATTTCTGTTTCTGGTATTATGCACAAATCAATGTTTCCTACGGACCTACCCTACTATCAACATATCTACGATTCGGCACCAGAAGAACTGGCCGATGGTGGCTCTTGCATATGTCGTCCCAACGGAGAATGGTTAATTCCACCAATCAAAAATGAAGAAGGAATCTTCACAGCAACCCTTGAGTTAACTGAAATATACCAAGAACGTCAAAATTTCGATTCTTGTGGTCATTATTCTCGGCCCGATGTAACCAAACTTATTCTGAACAAAGAAAGACAACAAATTATAGACTTTAAATCAAATCAAAATTTATGAAACAATTATTAGTTCTGATTCTCATTGTCTTTTCTGGTACGCCTTTGCATGCCCAATATTTAGGTTATCAAAACAATCAGACAGAACCTTCAAAATACAACGTAGAAAGCATTGAAGGCATTACCGCATCTATGTTGAAATTAATTTCTGGGAATAAAAACGAAAAGAGAAATTGGGTAGCTTTCAGGGATCTTTTTCTTCCCACAGCACAATTCATATTTTTAGATCCAAAATCTAAAACGGGTGAATACAGTCGTTCATATAATTTAGAGGAGTTCATTCGTTTGGTAGGTCCGATTTATGCAAAAAATGGTTTTATCGAAAATCCATTAGGAATTCGGATCCAAGAGTTTAATGGCATTGCTAATGTATTTCAAAGCTTTGAAGCAAAAAACTTAACCGGTACCTATCAGGCACGAGGAGTAAATAGTTATCAGCTTGTTTATCACAGTGGTCGATGGTGGATATCGAGTACAACTTGGTCTAATGAAACGGTGAATGCAAAAATTCCGCGTGAATATATTGGTGATGCATCCACTGACCAAACAGGTGATTCTCCAATCAATAGTAATTCTGGTCAAAATAAAAAAGATAGAATTATACTTAAAAAGCGATAGACTTATGGCGCAAACAAATCAGCTCTCGAGCATCCAGGTTCGTAAAATTTATCATCGTGACCAACATAGAATCGGATTGTTTTTTAAATACAATTTGCAACTTATTGAGAGAGTTAAAATTATACCTCGAGTTCGTTATAGTGCAACATTAAAATGCTGGCATTTACCAAATGATGAAGACTCCATAGCAGCACTGAACAAGATCAAGGCACATCTGAGCTATTACGAAAAAAGTGAAAAGAAAAATAAAAAAGTTGTTTTGCATGAATTCGATCCCGAAACCTTGATGGAACTTAAAAGTTTCCAAAATTATTTAGAACAAAGACGGTATGCCAGCAATACCATCCAATCATACATCCAAGTTTTGAAAGTTTTTACCAATTGGTTATATCAAAATAAAATTGATCAGTTGAACATTTCAGTAGTCGAGAAATTTAACAAGGCCTATTTTTTCGAAGGCGGATATTCAAGAAGTTATCAGAATATCTTTATCAATGCTTTGAAGCTATATCTACGGAAAATAGATTTCAAAGAGATAAACATTGATGCAATCGAGCGTCCGAAACACTCTAATTATTTACCCAGTGTTTTGTCTAATCAAGAGATAAAAGATTTGATTTCTTCTTACTCCAATTTGAAGCACAAATCAATCGTATATACAATATATGCTTGTGGTCTTCGAAAATCTGAATTGCTTGATTTACAACTAAAGGACATCGATAGTCATCGAATGGTGATCCGGATTAGAAATAGTAAAGGAGCCAAAGATCGTGATGTTGCTTTGCCGAAAAGTTTACTTCATTTGTTGAGAACCTATGTAAGAAATTACAATCCTAAAGTTTATTTATTTAATGGTCAAGGTAAAATTCAGTATAGTGCTAGAAGTATCGATAAAATTTTGCAATCTGGATTAAGAAAATGTGGTATTTATAAGAAAATCACCACACACTCGCTTCGTCACAGTTATGCGACTCATTTGGTGGAGAAAAACATTAATCTTAGATACATTCAAGATGCTTTGGGGCACAAGTCTAGCAAGACCACCGAAATCTACACAAAATTAAGTAAAGAGAACATTGCCAAAATGGTTAGTCCCGTTGATTTTTGGGAAGATATATAAAGACATAAAATTATATTAGCTACTCTTTATTTTGTTATATAGTATATGTCGCACCTTTACAACTATATTACTTCGGATATAAAGGAGTTACATGGCATTTGAAATAAAATTGTCGAAAATTAGTACTGATATTTTCTACATTAAAAAAAACGAATGAAAACTATCACATAAGGTAATAACAAATGTAATAATT
>JAHDHU010000035.1 GCA_020631135.1 Saprospiraceae bacterium
ATTTACTTCTGAATCTGTTTCTGAAGGACATCCTGATAAAGTATCAGATCAGATCTCTGATGCCCTAGTTGATCACTTTTTAGCCTTTGACCCCAATAGTAAAATTGCATGCGAAACACTTGTTACCACAGGGCAAGTAGTGCTGGCTGGTGAGGTTAAGACAAAGACCTACTTGGACGTGCAGAAAATCGCAAGAGACGTCATCAATAAAATTGGATATACTAAATCAGAGTATATGTTCGATGGAAGTTCATGTGGAGTGTTTTCTTCGATACATGAGCAGTCACCAGATATTAATCAAGGTGTAGAAAGAAAGAAAAAGGAAGATCAAGGAGCAGGAGATCAAGGTATGATGTTTGGGTATGCAACCAATGAAACTTCGAATTACATGCCATTGGCTTTGGATCTTTCTCACAAGATTCTACAAGAGCTAGCTGCCATAAGAAAAGAAGGGAAGAAAATGAAGTATTTGAGACCAGATAGTAAATCTCAAGTAACCATCGAATATGCGGATAATGGTAAACCTCAAAGGATTGATAGCATTGTGGTAAGTACACAACATGATGATTTTGCTGCGGATAAAAAAATGTTGGCACAAATAAAAAAGGATGTCATTGATATTGTCATTCCTAGGGTTAAGAAAAAAGTCAACGCAAAGATCAAGAAGTTATTTACCAACAAGATCACTTATCATGTAAACCCCACAGGTAAGTTCGTAATCGGTGGTCCTCATGGTGATACGGGCCTTACAGGTCGTAAGATTATTGTTGACACCTACGGTGGAAAGGGAGCACATGGAGGGGGAGCATTTTCTGGGAAAGACCCTTCTAAGGTCGACAGATCTGCGGCTTACGCGACAAGACATATTGCTAAAAATATGGTAGCTGCTGGCGTTTGTGATGAAGTATTGGTTCAAGTATCTTATGCTATCGGAGTGGCTAAACCAACGAATATTTATATCAATACCTATGGGACGGCAAAGGTGGATATGAGCGATAGTAAAATCGCAGATATCATTTATGATGTTTTTGATATGCGTCCTTACGCAATTGAAAAAAGATTGAAATTGAGATCTCCAATCTACAGCGAAACAGCGGCTTATGGACATATGGGAAGGCCTTCACGCAAGAAAAAAGTAAGTTTTACGGATGGAGCCGGAAGAGAAAAAACTTTAAATGTAGAAACATTTACCTGGGAGAAGTTGGACTATGTAAATAAAGTCAAAAAGGCTTTTGAGATCAAATAAGTGAAGTAAAAATAAAAATTCACAGGGCTCATCTAGTAAAACATAGGTGAGCCCTTTTTTTATTTACAATAGGCTCAAAACTTTCATCATATTTATTCTGTTTATATATATTTTTAATTGATATTTTCGCCATCAACTTAACCTGAGACTTAATAAATTATGGCCGCTGAATTAAAAGGGTTTGCTAAAAGACACATTGGTATAAATCAACAAGATTTAGGTAATATGTTGCAACGTATCGGAGCAGAATCACTCGAGCAATTAATCGATGAAACCATACCATCTCAGATAAGAACCCGCACTGAGCTAGATGTACCCGCAGCTCTTTCGGAATTCGATTATTTAAAAGAGCTTAAGACAATTGCTTCCAAAAATGTACTGGCTAAAAACTTTATAGGACACGGCTATTACGGAACCATTACACCCTCTGTTATTTTGAGAAATATTTTTCAAAATCCTGGATGGTACACTCAATACACTCCTTATCAAGCAGAAATTTCGCAAGGACGATTGGAAGCGCTACTTAATTTTCAAACAATGGTCTCCGATTTGACAGGAATGCCATTGGCGAATGCCTCATTACTTGATGAAGCCACTGCAGCAGCAGAAGCGATGGCAATGTTTCAGGCCCTGGTAAATAAGAAAAGAAAAAATAATCCAGCTACAAAGTTTTTAGTGGATATCCATTGTTTTGATCAAACAAAATCGGTTCTAAAAAGTAGGGCAATACCTTTGGGTATAGAACTGGTGTTTGAGGACTTAGATCATTATGAAATTACTGAAGACTATTTTGGAGTTCTCATCCAATACCCAAATGGACAAGGTCAAATTATTGACCATAGCGAATTTGTAAATACGGTACATGATAAAGAAGCCTTAGTTTGTGTCGCGGCAGATCTAATGAGTTTAACATTATTGGAAGCTCCAGGAAATTGGGGAGCCGATGTCGTAGTCGGAAACACTCAACGTTTTGGAGTGCCAATGGGATATGGAGGACCGCATGCGGCTTTTTTCTCGACAAAGGAGGAGTATAAAAGACAGATTCCAGGTAGAATAATTGGTGTCTCTGTTGATGCGCAAGAAAACCCAGCCTTGCGAATGGCATTACAAACTAGAGAACAACACATTAAAAGAGAGAAGGCAACCTCGAATATTTGCACCGCCCAAGCCCTTTTGGCCATAATGGCTGGAATGTATGCAGTGTATCATGGCCCTGAAGGAATTAAAGAAATCGCACAAAAGATTAATCAAAAATGCTACGCATTATACCAAAATTTGAAAAGTGCAGGATTTACAATCGGGCATACTGAATTTTTTGACACCCTCAAAATAGAGCTAGAGACAGCGAAAATATCAAAGCTTTTAAAAGCATCAAACGAAGCCGATTACAATTTTTACTTTGGAGAGAACTTCATTTGTGTCAGTGTGGATGAAACAACGAGTCAAAATGATATAAAAGATCTTTGCTCATTTTTAGCGCAGGTATTCGAAAAGTCTGTTGAATTTGAGGAGATTACTCAGAATCAATCCATTCCTGATTTTGCCAAAAGGCAAACAGATTTTATGACTCATTCAGTTTTTAATTCCTACTGGTCCGAAACCAGTATGATGAGATATATTAAAAGTTTAGAAAACAAAGATCTTTCTTTGATGCATGCGATGATCCCGCTTGGATCTTGTACGATGAAATTGAACGCAGCTACAGAATTGTTTCCTGTGAGTTGGCCAGAATTTGCAGATATCCATCCATTCGCTCCCGCTCACCAAACCTTAGGATATGCACAGATTTTTGAGGAGTTGGAAAAGTATCTATGTGCATGCACAGGATTTTCGGCTTGCTCTTTACAACCTAATTCTGGAGCCCAGGGCGAATTTGCCGGATTGATGGTTATCAGAGCTTATCATCAAGCTCGTGGAGATCACCATAGGAATATAGCGATCATTCCATCATCAGCTCATGGCACGAATCCAGCAAGTGCAGTTATGGCAGGGATGAAAGTTGTAATCGTAGCCTGTGATGAAAAAGGGAATATAGAACTTGCAGATTTAAAAGCTAAAGCCGAGGAGTATAAAGAAAATCTTTCTTCTTTAATGGTTACCTATCCCAGCACTCATGGAGTATTTGAAGAATCCATTAAAGAGATTTGCGAAATCATCCATGATAATGGCGGGATGGTCTATATGGATGGTGCCAATATGAATGCTCAAGTTGGATTGACCAGTCCTAATGAAATTGGAGCAGATGTGTGTCATTTAAATTTGCATAAGACCTTCGCGATTCCACATGGAGGTGGAGGGCCAGGAATGGGACCGATTTGCTGTAACGATAAATTGGCTCCTTTTTTACCAAATCATGTATTGGCTCAAACCGGAGGAGAAAAAGGAATAGATTCAATTTCTTCAGCTCCGTGGGGTAGCGCTAGTATACTGCTAATCTCATATGCATATATCCGTTTGTTAGGCAAGCAAGGCTTGTTAGATTCCACGATATATGCTATCCTCAATGCCAACTATTTAAAGTCTCGATTAGAGCAAGATTATAAAATTTTATACGCCGGTTCTAAAAATCGATCTGCCCATGAATTTATTATTGATCTTAGGGATTATAAAGCCATTGATGTTTCAGCAGAAGATGTCGCCAAAAGATTAATTGATTATGGGTTTCATGCTCCAACGCTTTCTTTTCCAGTTCCAGGCACCATTATGATCGAGCCTACAGAGAGTGAGGATCTGAGAGAATTAGATCGCTTTTGTGATGCGATGATATCCATCAAACGAGAAATAGACGAAGTTGCTCGTGGTGAAATGGATCCAAAATCGAATGTTTTGACCAATGCTCCACACACATTGAAACTTGTCACCGCGGAGGAATTTCCATATGATTATACCAGAACGAAAGCGGCTTATCCTTTGCCATATCTTAAAGAGAAAAACAAATTTTGGCCTTCGGTAGCAAGGGTAAATAATGCGCACGGAGATAGAAATTTGATCTGTACTTGTCCGCCTTTAGAATCTTATATGGAGACGGAATAGTCTTGGGAATAGTTTTTTTCCTTATTGTTTCATTTTAAACTCGCTATAGAAAATAAGATTCCATTCCTCTCCGATTATAGAGAATCTACGCTCCATTGAAAATTGACCCGTTTGATCTTCAATCACCTCAATGATGATACCTTGTAAATTTTTAAAACTTCGCTTGAAGGTTTCATTGTAGCTGTTAAACTCTTTGTGCATGATCCAACTGTCTTTGTGCCATTTGATGTTGACCATTTTCATTGTACTTGTATCTTGCCTTTCACCGTCAAGCGGAAAAATTATATGATCCATCTGGTAACCTTCATCTGCATGAAATTGCTCGTAAAATTCAAGAAATGAAGAAGGAACATCATTCGAAATATAATCTATTGGAGCATTAGCTTCCTTTTTCGACTGATTGCACGCCAATAAAAATGCGCTTAGAATAAAAAGTAATAGAAGATTAGTTTTGTTCACCATATACCACATAGTAGTTATTGAAAAAACGATTTTCAAAATGGAAGCTATATGTAAAATCGGATTTATTTATGCTGGCGATAAAATTTCCGTTTTTTCGGTAGGTAAATTTGTTGACCAATAAATTCTTTTTGAAATCAACTTGCTTTCTTCCGTATGCCTTAAAAAGGCATTCTTTGGCACCCCAGATCAAATGAAGATTTGAAATTTTATAACGATTATTCACAAAACTTTTTTCTTCTGAATTAAGAAATTTATTTGCGATCCTTTCAATTTTAGAAACCTTTTTTTGGATGTCAATACCAACCCGTTTTTTCGAAACGATGGCCGCAACCATCCCATTTGAATGACTAATGGATATTTGGTAATCGTTAGGTTGGAGTTGCGGTTTTCCAAATTTATCTTTTTTGATGCCATAAGCTTTTTTGGTCATTTTTTGAACCAAAAATCTGCTGGCTAGCCATTCAAGCCTTCTCTTTCCCTTGAGTTCAGTTAATTCTTTTCCATCCCAATTGTCACCGCAATTGTTTAAGAAAAATTGTTCGTTCTCTTTTATTTGCCATACGGCAATGGTGGAACAACTCAAAACTTTATCTTTAAATATTAGTGGCATCTGAGTTTCAAATATGATGAAATTAATTTTCTTTACACCCACTTTATTATATGATACTATCCGATAAAAAAATTTTAGAAAGCATTGAAAGCGGTGAGATTGTAGTTGATCCATTTAGAAAAGAATGCCTTGGTACCAATTCTTATGATGTTCATTTAGGGAAGCATCTTGCAGTTTATAAAGACAAAGTACTAGATGCCAAAAAACATAATCAAATTGAACGTATTGAAATACCAGCTGAAGGATTTGTGATCAAGCCTGGCACTCTTTATCTAGGCGTGACCGAAGAATATACTGAAACGCATAATTCAGTCCCTTTTCTAGAAGGTAAATCAAGTGTCGGAAGATTGGGCATAGATATACATGCTACTGCAGGCAAAGGGGACGTTGGATTCTGTAATACATGGACCTTAGAAATATCTTGTGTACATCCTGTTCGGGTTTACGCAGGAATGCCAATCGGTCAACTAATTTATTTTATGGTGGAAGGAGACATCGAGAATTACTACAATAAGAAGAAAAACGCTAAATACAACGAACGAACGATTAAGCCTGTCGAATCGATGATGTGGAAAAATAAATTCTAGATTTTTTTGTCTCCGTTTTAGATGCCTCCAAACCAAGAATGGCTTTTTCATCATCCAAGAATATTTATAAAACACTTCAATTTATACCAACAAGTTGGTACTCTTAGACGTTTATTTAACTCTGAGTATAGTTTTATTAATTTTAAATTGGTTCGTGAAGTTTGATTGTTTAATTATTGAAGGAGGTGGATTTAAAACCGCGTTTACATCTGGGGTTTTAGATGCTTTTATCTCTATTAACTATTTTCCATTTAAAACGTTGATTGGGATTTCTGGCGGTGCAGTTGCTATGTCCTATTTTGCGAGTAACCAATATCGTTATTGCATAAAATCGTTAAGACTCCTTTCGAAAGATGACCAATTTTCAAATTACAAAAGAACCTTCGGTGAAAAGGGATACCTAGATATTGATTATTTGGCTACTGTGGCATCTCAGAAGGTGCCATTTGACATGGATTTGGCGCTTGAGCGAACTAAAAACAAAGAGGTGGTGATCGTTGCAACGGACAGGAAGAAAGGATTGCCTGTTTACTTTAATCCTACTAAAAAAGATTGGGTTCAAAAAGTAATCGCTTCAAGTACCTTGCCTTTTGCAACCAAAGGAGTGCATAAATTAAATGGAAGGTCTTATTTCGATGGAGGTTGGAGTGATCCTTTGCCAGTGAAATGGGCATACGCCAATGGGGCTAAGAAAATATTGGTTATTCGAACGAAGCCTAGAGGAATTCGTGAAAAACAAAGTTGGTCTGATTATTTTGGGAGCAAATATTATAGAACCGAATCTGCTTTAAGTAAAGTGTTCGAATCGAACTTCAACACGTACAATGATGCAGCAGACTTTTTAGAAAATCCTCCGAAAGATTTGGTGGTAGAACAAATTGATCCAAAATTCTTGTTAAAGAGTGGGGTATATTCATATTCTAAAAAAACCTTAATGTTGGATTATCGATATGGTGTAGATAAAGGATTATTCTTTTTAAATAAAACTCTCAACAAATCTTAAGTTTCACTTTTTCTTTGAGCTCACCACAAATTCTCTTTTCTTACTTGCGACGATTAGGCTCACCCAAATTACCCACCAAGCATCGAATAGGAAAGTCACTTTTTGTAAAAGTGGTAAATAATAAAATCCGATTTTGGTTTCGAAGCTTGCAAATACGGCCAAGCTTAAAATTATACAGATATAAGAGAGATGTTTTAGACCAGTTTTCTCGTAGTTTCTTAATTCAAGTACAAATGGTAATAAAGCTCCAAGACCAAAAAGACCTGTTAGAGTGACCACTAAATCGTGATATTTGGTGTACATAAATAGAAATATAAACATCGTAAAGACTCCAAAAGATCTAATTAAAAAAGTATTAAAATTAGAATAGGAGAAAATCTCTGGGAGAATATAGAAAAACGAAATCATACCGAAACTCAACATGATATGAGCAATAATCGCTATAGGACGCGCATGATTAATATTTCCATTTTCAGTGATCGTCAACATCAAGTCACATAAGAAATTATGAAAAATATTATAACCTTCTGAAGCGATATCATTTATGGAGCCACCAGGATATTGAAAAATAGCAACTGAAAAAAGTAATACGTAGCACGCCAATCCCATAATTGGGAAATAGGGGTATCGGCTAATCACTTTTTTTATCATAAAAGGTAAAAGTATAAATCAGTATTTGGTTCACAAAATCCTGAAAAATATTGTTTCATTGCCGCTAAGGCAAAAAAAAAGGAAGCCATCATTTGATGACCTCCTTTGTATTTCGAATATGAAGATTAATTACTTATCTCCAAAAGTCTTATTAATTAAGTTTCCAGCCCATTCTCTTCCTCCAAGACCAAAAGCCAAAGCTAAAGCCAATCCGGCGCCACTCATGATAACGGTAACTACTGTATTGATGATGTTTCCACCGATTCCCAATTGCTCGAGTACAATGGCAACTGCAAAAAACATAACCGCTCCATAAGCCAATCTTCCAACGAACTCAGCGTTTTCATATCCACCGCCTTTAAGAGCTCCTACAACTAGACCACTAACAAACTCAGCAAGGTACATACCCACTACTAAGAGTAAACATCCAACGATGATGTTAGGGATATATTTGATTACATCTGTCAATAAATCAGAAACTACGTCTAGACCTAAAGTGTTAAAGAAAGTAACTAGTGTTGTGAACATTACGATCCAATATCCTAGTGTTGCAACGAGGCTCGAAGCTCTGTGCTTCATCCCGCCTTTTGCCAAAAATCCATTTACTCCAACTCTGTCCGCAACAGAATCAAAGTTTACGGCCTTAAGAACTCTGCTAAGAATTCCTTTTATAATTTTAGCTATAATCCATCCTATTAAAAGGAGAACCAATGCGCTAATCAAGGTAGGAAGAAAATCTCCGATAGAGTTAAATGTTCCTACTAAAGAGTTTTTGATGGTATTACCTAAATCAAATACTTGTTCTTTCATGGTTGTGTTTAGTTAGATTTTACGATTTTGAAATTTCTAGAAGTACCCTATAAAGACCTTCAAGAATGGTGTAGGTCACATAAATTTTTAGGTTTTCTTAACGAAACACAAAAAATATTATGCAGTTATGTGAAAAAATTGATCGCTTATTGGAATTATAGATATTAAGATTCCATATCTATCCATGCAAGAACCCCGCCAAGAAGGTTCCTAACCTTAGTAAATCCGGCGGATTCTAGCATTTTTTTTGCGGTAGCGCTCCTTGCTCCTGATCTACAGTGAACCACAATTTCATCATCTTTATGTGCTTCAAGCTCTTCTATATTGGACATTAAAGATCCCAAAGGAATTAATTGAGCATTAAGATTGAACATGTCATATTCGATTTGTTCTCTTACATCAATAAAAACAAATTTTTCTTTGTTTTCGAGCTTTTGCTTCAGTTCTATAACCGTAATATCATCCATTATTCGTCACAATTGATACCGTTTTGAGTCACGGTGACATGGATGGCTTCACCCATGGTTATTTTAAATCCATCCTTTGGAGAAGGTTGTTGGTAAACGATTCGAGCGTTTTCGAGATCCTTTATGGCACCATCTGTTTTAACATCGCCTAATTCAAGTTCACTCACTTCTAAAATAGTTTTTGCCTCAGCAACGGTTCGACACATTAAATCTGGTATATTCAATTCGGCTCCAGCACGTTTACTCAGCGTAAATGCCAAGGTGTCTCCTACTTCAATGCTGATATTTTTTCTTTTGCCCCCGGCATCAGCAACAAGCTTGCCACGATACCATACTTTTAGTATATGCTCTGGTTCGCCATGGTCATACTGATAGTCTTTAATTTTTGTGTTGATGTGCATGTACGACAATTCCTTTTGTTTCCTAAGGTAATTTCGACCATATAAAACAGGTAAGCTATTGAATGACTTTTGGTCGGCAATATCTTTGGTTACCGTGACATAAATTTTTCTATTCTCTTTAACCTTAGCACCTCCTTTAGGGTTCTGCTCAATAATTTCACCACCAGGTAAATCGACTCTATGAATAGAATCATTGACAATTAAGGTGAAGCTTTTGTCTGAAGCATCTTTTGCGGATTCATCAAATTGCTTTCCCATATAATCTGGCAAAACCAATTCTTGACCATGATTCGTATACATTCGTAACCAAAATAAGACAGCCATCAGCAGGATGAGTATAAAAGCAATTAAAATGGCTAATTGTACTAAGAACTTCCTAAAAGTCAATTTGATTTATTTTAATTAACAAAGATACCCAATGCATTATGCAATATGCTTGAATTTACTTTCTTTTTCATGTTGAGCGAGGGCAAACTCGATCAATCTAGAAATGAGTGCAGTTTGATCTAATCCACTATGCTCCCAAAGCTTTGGGTACATGCTTATGTTGGTAAACCCAGGAATAGTGTTTATTTCATTTATTAGCAATTCACCATTTTCTTTATAAAACATATCCACTCGAGAAAGGCCAAGACAGTCCATCGCTCTATAAGCTTTTACAGCCAATTCTTGGGCGGCTTGGATTATTGCTTGATCCAATTTTGCAGGTATCGCCAAATCAGCGCCATCTGATTTTACATATTTATTATCAAAAGAATAAAAATTATTCTCCGCAGTTATTTCTCCAATGGTACTGGCGCTTGGGTCGTCATTTCCTAACACGGCACATTCGATTTCTCGCCCCACTATATTTTCTTCGATTAAAACCTTATCATCAAACTCAAAAGCCAGTTTTAAGGCTTTGTCGAATCCCTCACTATTATTTACCCGTGATACACCTATTGAAGAACCGAGACGAGCTGGTTTTATATACATTGTGCTTCCTAAAGATTTCGATAATCCATCATAATTCCACTGATTAGGTTGATCACTTTTTGCAGTGACTGATTTTGCTACGGCTATTTTATGATCCTTAAGAATTTTCTTCATCAAATCTTTATCCATGGATAGTACAGATCCATTTATACCACACCCGACACATGGGATACCTGCCAATTTCGCCAGACCTTGAATCGTTCCATCTTCTCCATTATTACCATGGAGTATCGGATATATCACATCGATTGGTATTAATTTATTATTGTCAAGATCTATAATTGCTCGATCTGATCTATTTACTGACATACTCACTTTGATGCCAGAAGGGATTAGTTTTATTTTATTCGGATCATTGGGATGATCTAAAAGTAAGTTTTCTGGATAATGCATCCAGTTGCCTTGATGACTGATCCCGATGATGACAAGTTCGTATTTATCTGGGTCTAAGGATTTGATAATATTTTGGGCTGAGATTAGTGAAATCCGATGCTCCGGGGATCTTCCTCCACACAGTAAAGCCACACGTACTTTTTGAGACATAGTTTGAGTCTTTAAACAAAATTAGCAATCATATTAAAATAAAGTATAATACAAAAGCACGATGTTTAAGACTCTTTTTAAACAAGATTAGACATTCAATTAGTATTTAAACTTCATTATTTTTTTTTACTCCTTAACAAATCCTAATTTTGACCAAAATCAACTAGAATGGCGCTGGTCAAGTTATTTTCTGGTACTGAATCCAGAGAACTAGCAGAAAAAATTGCGGATTACTACGGTCAAAAACTTGGCAATCTTAGCATCAACAAATTTAAGGATGGAGAAATGCAAACGGTTATAAACGAATCCGTTCGTGGCGCCCATGTTTTCTTCATTCAATCGACATTTGCGCCTGCAGACAATTTGTTGGAATTGTTGCTTCTAATAGATAGTGCCAAAAGGGCATCGGCTGGCTATATTACTGCTGTAATTCCATATTTCGGTTATGCTCGGCAAGATAGGAAGGATAAACCTAGAGTGCCGATCTCTGCCAAACTTATAGCGGGTTTATTAGAAAGCGCAGGTGCGAATCGAGTTATGGTCATGGATTTTCATGCCGATCAAATTCAGGGTTTTTTTGACATACCTGTAGATCACCTTAAAAGTGAAGCAATTTTCGTTTCGTACTTAAAAAATGAAAATATAAACAATGTCATTTTTGCATCCCCTGATGTAGGTGGAGTGAAGAGAGCTAGAACCTACGCCAAGTACTTTGGAAAGGATTTGGTCATTTGTGATAAGGAAAGGCGTAAAGCCAATGAGGTCAAAAAAATTACCGTTATTGGTGAAGTTAAAGGTAAGGACGTGATTCTTATTGACGACATAGTGGATACGGCCGGAACTTTGTGTGCTGCAGCCAATGCACTCATTGAAAAAGGAGCTAATTCAGTCAAAGCCATTTGTACGCACCCAGTTCTTTCTGGTGACGCATACGCGAATATTAAAAGTTCGAAGCTGACAGAATTAATTACCACAGATACGATTCCTCTCAAATTGAAGAGTAAAAAAATTCGAGTTTTATCATGTGATCGCCTATTCGCCAAAGCGATTAGAAACACACACGAATACAAGTCGATTGCTGCTCTTTTTGTTGATTAGTGAGTTTTCATAAAAATTCGGTCTAAAGCCCGTTTTTGAAGCAAAAAGACTATCTTTGCAGTCCTTTTTAAACAGCGTAAAAGATATTTTACTATGGAAATAGTTAATGTACCAGCAATTGCTAGAACAAATTTTGGCAAACTAGGCACCAAGAAATTTAGAAAAGAGGGAAAAATTCCTGCAGTTATCTACGGTGGTCCTGAAAATGTTCATTGTGGTGTTAAGAAAAATGACGTAAAATCACTGATCTACACCCCAGAATTTAAGCTTGCTGAGGTTGAAGTTGATGGAAAGAAATACAAATGCCTTATAAAAGATATTCAGTTTCATCCAGTATCTGATGCCATTGTACATATTGATTTTCATCAATTAGTAGATGGAGTACAATTAAAGGCTGAATTACCATTGGTTTGTGAAGGCGTTTCATTGGGCCAGAAAGAAGGTGGTAAATTGATGCAATCAATGAGAAAAATCAAAGTCAAGACCACACCAGACAAATTGGTGGATAAGTTGGTAGTTGACATTTCTTCTTTAGAATTGGGGATGTCAGCAAGGGTTAGAGACATCAAAGTGGAAGAAGGCGTTCAAATTATGAGCCCAGAAGCTACTCCGGTAGCATCTGTTGAAGTACCAAGAGCACTTAAAAGTGCCGCTGCTGCGGCAGAAGCTGTGAAGGCAACTCCTGCGGATGGTGATGAAGCTTCAGAAGAAGGGGCTACTGAAGGAGCTGAATAATTCGATAAAAATAAACTCAATATTTAAGGAGTACTTCGTTAGAAGTACTCCTTTTTTCATTTAAGTCTTAGAATTTTGATTATTTCTATTAACCCACAAATCATGTGGGGCTAGATTAATTTCGCCAATCCTACAATTCTATTTAAATGGCATATTTATTGATATTATAAAATATCAATATACGTAAGATATTGATTTTGAATAAAAAAGCCCCAATCTCAGGACTAACTGAGAATGAGGCTTCTTTGCAATTAATTTAGCTTATAAACTAACTAATGTGAAGAGATAAAAGACTGCTAAAGATTACTAGAATCTCTCAACTATACAGATGACCTTAATTCGAAAAACGCTGCTCTTTTCAACATTTTTATTTTTTGGGTGCCAATCGGTTCAATTGCCCAAACTAAGAGATATTGGACAGGGTAAAGAAAAAAAGATAAGAAAGAGGCCAATAAGCAATCAAAATAGAAGCTCAAATCATTTGGCTTCGAACAAACGAAAAACAACTGTTCTTAAACCAGTTCGGGCTTCAAGAGGCCAAGTTATTCGAAAGGATATAACCAGAGAAGCACAAAAGTATCAGGGTATCCCTTACACCTACGGTGGGAAGCAACCACGAACTGGTTTTGATTGCTCTGGTTTTTCTACCTTTATTTATTCTAAAAATGGATTTAATCTGAGTGGGTCATCCAGCACTTTGGCGCAAAAAGGTAGATTAAAGAACTTTAATGAGATAGAAGAAGGAGATTTAGCGTTTTTCGGAAACAATGGCAAGGTAACTCACGTTGCAATAGTATTGCTAAAGTCCGAGACAGAATTTAAGGTTATTCACAGCACGAGCTCTAAAGGCGTTGTAATCAGTGATATACTCCAATCGACGTACTGGATGAATCGATATTTATTTACAAAAGATTTAATAAGCGATTTTAGTCATGGACTTACTGGATTGGATTAGAGCAATTTTTATGAAAGAAAAAATGAAGAGAACAAACGTTATTTTATTTGGCCCGCCAGGATCCGGAAAAGGAACCCAAGCTCAAAAATTGGTAGAAAAATACTCACTTTTACATATTTCGACCGGTGATCTTTTTAGATATGAGATAGGCAATGAAACTCCTTTGGGCTTAAAAGCCAAAGAATATATGAATAAAGGTCATTTGGTACCAGATGAAGTAACTATCGGAATGCTCAAAAATAAGGTTGAAGCCAATCCTGAAGTAAAGGGATTTATTTTTGACGGATTTCCAAGAACTATTCCGCAAGCCCAAGCTTTGGATTCATTTCTTCATTCAAAGGGAGAAGAGGTGTCTGCATTGGTTGCATTAGAAGTAGAAGACAATGAAATCGTTTCGAGGCTTTTAAAAAGAGGCGAAACCTCAGGTCGTGTAGATGATCAAAATGAAGAAGTCATTCGTAATCGAATAAAGGTTTATAGTGAAGAAACTTCAGTGGTTTACGATCATTATTCCAAATCAAACAAATCTCAAACTGTTAATGGTTTGGGGACAATTGAGGAAATATTTTCTCGATTATCCAAGGTTTTTGATCAGATTGACTAAATGCCAGCACAAAACTTTGTTGATTACGTAAAAATTTGTTGTCGTTCTGGTAATGGAGGAGCTGGCTCTGCTCACTTCGAACGCTCGCGATTGACTTCAAAGGGTGGTCCAGATGGTGGAGATGGCGGTAGAGGAGGTCATATTATCCTCAGAGGCAACAAACAACTTTGGACCCTACTTCCTTTAAAATATCGTAAGCACGTTCTAGCTGGTCATGGTGAAAACGGTTCAGCAAATAATAGGACAGGTGCTTTTGGCCAAGACATCATTTTGGAAGTTCCTTTGGGTACTGTGGCCAAAAATGCTGAAACTCATGAAAAAGAAATTGAAATAACAGAGGATGGTGAAGAAGTCATTTTAGTTTCTGGAGGAAAAGGTGGTCTCGGTAATACGAATTTTAAATCTTCAACCAATCAATCTCCGAGATATGCCCAACCTGGAATTCCAGGTCAAGAAGAATGGAAAATTCTCGAACTAAAAGTTCTTGCAGATGTAGGACTAGTAGGATTTCCAAATGCCGGTAAATCTACATTGCTTTCAGTAGTTTCAGCAGCCAAGCCTAAAATTGCCAATTATGAATTCACAACACTGATACCCAATTTAGGAATCGTTGAATATAGAGACGGAAAATCCTTTGTCATGGCGGATATCCCTGGAATTATAGAAAAGGCTCATGAAGGTAAAGGTTTAGGCTTAAGATTTTTAAGACACATAGAGCGTAATTCGGTTTTGTTGTTTTTGGTAGCTGCAGATAGTGATGATATCAATAAAAGATATTCGATTTTATTAAACGAACTCCAAAAATACAATCCAGAGTTAATGGACAAACCCAGATTACTAGCGATTAGTAAATCTGATTTGATAGATGATGACTTAAGATCCATGATCGTGGACGATTTAGAAATTGATATTCCTTATATTTTCTTTTCCTCGATTTCTCAAAACGGATTGCAGGCTCTAAAGGATGCTTTGTGGGACATGATGACCAAATCATAAAACCTTTGTCATCTCATTTGACTGTTTAGCTTATTTAGCTTATTTATTGTTTTGTTCTTCTTCCCATTGATCGAACACTTCATCAACAGGTTCCCATAATTCGATTTTGTTTCCTTCTAGGTCGATGATGTGAGCGAAGTTTCCATATTCAAATTTTTGCACCTCACCAACGATCTCAACACCAGCTTTCTTAAGATTGATCAAAAGTTGATCTAAGTTTTGTACTCTATAATTAAACATAAAGGGTTTATCCGATGGATCAAAGTAGTCAGTCCCTTTCGAAAATGGACTCCATTGTAGATAACCATTTTTTGTAGGGTCTTCCAATTTTTTAAATTTAAAAGAGGCTCCATATGCATTGACAGGAAAACCCAAGTGTTTCGCGTACCACTCCTTTACCTTTTCGGGCTCTTCGCATTTAAAAAATACACCGCCAATACCTGTTACTTTTGGTTCTGGTTTAGACATAATCAAAATAATTTTGGACGAATAATTTAAAATCTTTTGGATCTAAAAAATGCTGATCATTGTAATAATTGCATTTGATATGATATCGATCCAATTTGCCATTGATACTAATTAATTCCATGATAATGTTACCATAAAGCTGTTGAGCTTGATTACCGATCACTAATTTTCTCGAAGGTTTTAAATAAGCCTTGATGGACTTTTTTACATTGCCTTTAAAAGGAGTTGACCTTACTTCGGACAAGCTCAAAATATATCCATCCTTTTTTAATCTTGCGATAAGTTCAGCAGTCAGAAATAAGTAATCCCTTTCCTTAAATGGCTGTCCTTTGCAATTCAACGAAATTCCTGAAAATTTGTCCGAAATGAAATATTCTAAATTTCTATCAGTTTGTTCTTTTTTTAAGTAATCTGATTGAGCTCTTTTTATTTTTTGGCAAAATGCCAAATGTGTATTTTCTCCTTTCCATAGGATAAATGATTCTGAATAATTATCAAATTCAAAGGATTCATGTAGAAAATCTGGCTGATATACGTGAGCTTGCTTTTGAAAGAGGGTTTTTAAAAAGTCCTTAAATGAAGCCATTCGCAATTAACGATTTTGCTCCATTTCTTTCGCCTGATCAATGACTTCCATTGTTTTATCCCAAAATTCTTGAAAATAAGGCTTTATCTTGTTGAAGCCTGCTTCTGCATATGTCGGGAAAGGTTCAATCATTTTATAAGTCCTACTTTGACCAACAGTCTCTTCAGACAATACACCTAACTTCCCAGCCAATAATATCAAAAAGCTAAATATGGTTGACAGTATAAAAGCCCTTAATGCTCCTCCAGCAATTTTGTTTAGTATATTGACATTCGCAAATTTAAATAACCCTTCAATTTTATTTCCTACAAAACGAACAATTACCATTACCAAGAAAAAAGTCACTACCAAACCTATTAAATAGACTATTTGAGGACTCAAATTAGGTAAGATTTTTTCTAAAAACTCAATCAAAACATAGGATAGCTTGATTGCAACGAGGATACCGATGACCACCGAAATTAAATCAAAAATGGTGTCGATAAGACCCTTGTTAAAACCAGAATAGAAGCCATAGGTTACTAAAATTGCCAGAATGATATCAATGATCATGGATGTCTCTTATCTTACAAAAATAACACATTGCAATTTGTTTGAATGCATGATATTTGCACGTACAAAGCGTTAAAGAATACTTAATAATAGAGAATTCTGTAAATATTCAATGGAAGATTGGGTTTTAACTTTGGATTCATTAAAATTCAATCATATGTTATTTTTTTATTTTAACTTACAAACCTTAGGTGAAAGTCCTCAATAAACATATAATCAAGTCATTTATCTTCTCTTTTGCATGCTTTTGTGCAATCAGTGCGAGCGCTCAAGAGGTGCCAAGAGTATTCATGATTGGCGAAAACGAAAAGGAATACGAGGCTCTTGTTGGTGATTGCCAAAGTATTTTGCTCTCGGTCTGTAATAACTCTATGGATACCGCATATGACAAGTGGTCTACCATGCTTTCTGATATGGAAAAACACGCAGAAAAAGCACAATTCGATTTAAAAGGCATTAAAATATGGATCAATGTTTTTTGGAATCCGGATGGAACAGTCAAAAACATTGTTTATTACCCAAAGCCGAATTCGAGAAATATGGACTTTTCTGAACTAACCTCCTTTATGTATGGATTTATTGGAGATTATCAGATAGATTTGGCATACAATGACTGTTTTTCACATTACGGAAGCGCCTCGTTCCCGACCTTTGCCAAAGGGATCCCTGCTCAGGAGAAGTGACTTGAGATTATTTCTTTACTTATTATCATTTTCTCTCTTACTAATTTCCTGCGAACCAGAATCTATTCCGAACATCGAGATATTGCAAGTTGATTTTGAGGGAGACATAGAAAACATCATTTTTTCTGAAGACGGTATTGGTCACTTGGTTGGTGGCGAAGATTGGAATCTAGGTTTTTATGGACAAACTAAAAACGGTGGCCAATCATGGTCGTTTGATTCTTTGACAAATAAGAAAATGTTTGGTCTGGCAGTTCAAAATGATAGAGTGATCATTGGTGGCATCGATGGAAAATTATTTGATTTACAAGGAGGTAATTGGATCGAACAACGTACTACCGAATGGGGCTATATTCGAGGATTGACTTTCGTCAATGATTCTTCTTTTTTATCTGTTGGTGGCCATGCTTATAGGCAGGGATTTGTAAATATGATCGAATCAAATTTTGATGCAAAGCCCATTTTTGCAGAGGATGTAGAATTTAGCGACGTCCAACGAATCAATGACCAAATTTATTTAGCTGCTGCTTATGGAACCATTTTTCGATCCGATGATGGAGGTGCAAGTTGGCAGTATACTTCGGGTATTGGAGATTTCTTCAAAGACATTCTGCACGTAGATGACGAAAATATATTTGCTGTGGGTTATAACGGCTTGATATTAAAAAGTGAAGACCTTGGAGTCAATTGGAGCACCAGCAGGCGATTGGGAGATTTTTCTCAAGCTGATCGTTTGTATCAGGGAGCTGTTATTGACGATCAAATTTGGGTTGTTGGTAAAGATGGGCTAATCTTAGTTTCAATGGACTTAGGTAACAGCTGGGAAAAAAGAAAAATAACCAATTCCAAAGACCTAAGATGTATTTCAACCAGTTCAACACACATTGTGTTAGGAGGTATAGATGGTTTTTTGGCACTGCTTGAAAAATAATTCAAAATCAGCAGTTTTATAGATTAGCATTTATTTTAATATGTTTAGTAATTTTGAATCTTAGTAGACTAAATAGGATTTAATGAGTGAAGTAAAATATACTGAAGACAATATACGATCGCTGGATTGGAAGGAGCATATACGAATGCGACCTGGGATGTATATTGGAAAGTTGGGAGATGGTTCATCTGAAGACGATGGTATATATATTTTAGTCAAAGAGGTGATAGACAATTCGATTGATGAATATGTGATGGGGCATGGAAAAAAGATTGAAATTTCTATCAAAGATGGGCAAGTGAGTATTAGAGATTTTGGAAGAGGAATACCCTTGGGTAAAGTGGTAGACTGTGTTTCTAAAATAAATACTGGGGGTAAGTACGATTCTAAAGCCTTCAAAAAATCTGTAGGACTAAATGGAGTAGGTACCAAAGCTGTGAATGCACTTTCTGATTATTTTATGGTTCAAGCTTATAGAGATGGAAAAAGTAAAACTGCCGAATTCTCGAAAGGTGAAATTACCAAAGATGGAAAGCAGGTAAAGTCTACTGAGGAAAATGGAACCTTAATGGTTTTTCAGCCAGATGACTCCATTTTCAAAAAGTATAAATTTCGATCAGACTTTGTCGAAAATCGCCTATGGAATTATGCATATCTAAACGCAGGTTTAAGATTAAACTTCAATGGCAAATCTATTTACTCCAAAAATGGATTATTGGATTTATTGGACCGAAAAACGGATCCTGAAAAATTGAAATATCCCATTATTCACTTACAAGGAAGTGATATCGAATTGGCCATAACACATGGAGAGCAATATGGAGAAGAATATTATTCTTTTGTAAATGGGCAAAATACCACTATGGGTGGTACACATTTACAAGCCTTCAGAGAAGCCATTGTAAAAACGGTTAGGGATCACTTCAGTAAAAATTATGATGCTCGAGATATTCAAACTTCAATCATCGGGGCGATTAGTGTAAGGGTAGAAGAGCCTGTTTTCGAATCACAAACAAAGACCAAATTAGGTTCAGTTAACATTGGACCAAATGGTCCTACCGTTAGATCATTTATTGTAGATTTTGTAAAAAAGGAATTGGATAATTTTTTACACAAAAACAAAAATGTTGCTGAAGCAATTCAGAAAAAAATTGTTCAATCAGAAAGAGAACGTAAAGACATAGCGGGCATCAAAAAATTAGCCAACGAACGAGCTAAAAAAGCTAATCTTCACAATAAAAAACTGAGAGATTGTCGGGTACACTTAACCGACAAAAGAGGTTCCGATGTAGAAGAAAAACTGGCATCCTCCATTTTTATAACAGAAGGGGATTCCGCATCTGGTTCTATTACAAAAGCCCGAAATGTACGTACGCAGGCTGTTTTTAGTTTAAGGGGTAAACCCCTAAATTGTTTTGGGATGACCAAAAAAGTCGTTTATCAAAATGAAGAACTAAATTTATTACAACACGCTTTGGATATAGAGGATGGTATAGAAAACCTACGATTCAACAATGTTGTGATAGCGACAGATGCTGATGTAGACGGTATGCATATCCGTTTATTGCTTTTGACTTTCTTTTTGCAATTCTTTCCGGATCTTGTAAGACAAGGACATCTGTACATTTTAGAAACACCGTTGTTTAGAGTGAGAGATAAAAGCAAAACTTTTTATTGCTACAGTGAAAAAGAAAAACAAGATGCTATAAAAGAACTTCGTGGCAAGGCAGAGATCACACGATTTAAGGGGCTTGGGGAGATTTCACCAAACGAATTTGAAGACTTTATCGGCAAGGATATTCGCCTAGATCAAGTCGTCCTTGGTGATAAAACAAAGATTGAAGAATTGCTCAATTACTATATGGGTAAAAACACACCGGAACGTCAGGTCTTCATAATCGATAATCTAAAAGTTGAAATTGACGAACTCGATGATCTCAATCAAGGTGTAATTGACCTTGAAGAAGCTGTAGAAGATCAAATCGAAGAATCAGAAATCATTTCCGAATAATAACAGCTCAGTACTCCATTCACCGAAGGGTGAAACAACTTCAACTTTTTTCGCATTCGCAAATGAGAGTCCCGTTGGATTGATTACAAATTTATTTCACAGTGTATTTATAAGGGCAATCAGTAATGATGATTGGGCCCATTCTTACCATTTAATTTTCCTTTTGAGTTTTTGCTTGAAGTGTAATGCTGATTAAATGCATTGCTGAAATTTACTAATCACTAAATTTTTAAGAATGAAAATCATTGGATTTTTAACAGCCTCTATTCTATTTGCTTTTTGGCCGTTATCCAAAAAGGCTTTTGTAAACCATTTTTCTATAAAAACAATAACCAAGCATGCTCAAAATGCATCAATTGATGATCGAAACGATGAATTAACGATCTCATATACTATGCATTCCGCAACGAAGATTGAACCAAAAGATGGTTCAAATTTTCGGGACATGAATCGTGGCGACATACGAATGTTGCAAGAATCTCCAGCTAGTTTTGATGTGACCAATACCATCGATAGTGAGGGCAATTCTTGTATAGTTAGTATTAAAAGTAAGTACTCTTTAGGTCAAGAAAATGAACGTTCAGATGATCGCAGTGGTCGTGAAGATGAGGACAATGTAATTTCTAAAACGACCATTTGCAATGATCAGATGACTATTGAAGTAAATGGAGCAGTAAGGACATCTCAAATGCAACAGGATAAAGCACAATGGAAAGAACTTTTTAAGGGATATGCTTTATCAGAACGGCAATTAAAAAATGATTTTTGGGAAATGATAGATGTTGCTAAACAAAATGGAGCTGAAGTTTCCGAAGGAGAAAGCACCATTCAAATCAAACAAGTTTTACCAAGTGGAAAAATTAAAAACTCAATTTTTAACAAAAGTACTTTCGTTCTGTTATTCGCTGAACTTTCAGATGATCAAGGAGTATTAAAAACTTTCAGATATCAGTATACGTGTAGCCAAAGTGGTAAAACAGTTCCTAAATCTGTAATAATAACTTCTACAGAAAAAGCGCCAATCTCTAATCAGAAGGTATTAAAAACTAAATGGACGGTTTTCGAAAATTATTCCATTACTCTTTAATCATCTTAAATCAAAAACAATGAAAAAAATATTAAAAACAAGTTTAACGATCATAACATGTTTTCTCACCCTCGCTTCATTTGGACAAAAGCAAGTTCATCTATTACATGGTATGGGAGGGGCAGCAGATTCTTTTGGAACACTCAATGAAAAACTTGAATCATGTCCTGGACTAAATACAACCTATGGTACATACACTTCCAATAATGGTCTTGAGGCATATAAAGCGGACTTAATTCCTGTGTTAGAAAGTGTCAATGCTGGGAGTGAAGACATTGCTATCTGTCACAGTTTTGGAGGATTGGTTGCAAGATCCTTGGATCAAGATAATGCCAATTATTTCGGAGGATACATAACGATCGGGACATCGCATCATGGGGCTTACTTGGCCAACGCTGCTGAAAATGGTCACTTACAGAACTTTTTAGAAAATGCATGTTATGAGATGGTAAATGACCCAATTGATGCTTTTAACGATGCGTTATCTAATTCTCCTTTTATAATATTGACCAATTTGATCTCATTTTTTCTCGATAAAGCTTCAGAAAAATTTTGTGATGGAATTTTCGATAAAGCCTTAGATAAATTCAGTCAATTTTCAGGTCCAAACCAAAACTCAATCAAAGACTTGCAGGTAGGGAGTGTAGGTTCGAGTTTGGCCCCAGCTTCCTTACCGGCAATCGGCATTAATGCAATTGCGGAATCCCCGATCCACTGGAATTTGGTTGCAGATTTTTCTGGAATGGATATTCCCGGAGCCATGCAGGAATTGGAAGATAATTATTATGGATTGGCTTTGCAATGCCAAGCACTCGCATCCATGAGCAGACCTAGGTGGTTTAATCCATTAAGTTATTTTAATGGCGGACTAAGTTCAGGACTTTTAAATACTGCTGACGAACTGGAAGAAGGTGCGCAATGGCTTGCCAATAGTGAGGACGGATTTAATGAGTTAATAGGAGCAGGTTTCGAAGGAACATGGGTTACGATTCAAATCGAAATCCCAAGTGGTCAACCTTGTATGTCGGATGGTGAATGCGGAATCAACGAAGAATGTATTGATCAGGTATGCACCAATGTGAGTAATTTTCCGTGTGAGCAAGGTTCAGATGGAACAACATATTTTACACAGTCTGTATTTATACCTGGACCAGATTTACCAAGTGATGGGGTAGTACTATTAGAAAGTCAACAATTGCCAGGAGCAATCGTAAATTTAGAACCTATTCAAGATGTTTCTCATTTTGCAGAACCGGCAAATGATCGTATTCACAAAGAGATTTCAAAGTTATTGGATCCAGCGAATTCTTGGGATCAAGTCTTTAATATTCCTAATTGTAATTTTTAAATAGTTCAAATTTTTAAAGGATGAAAGTAGTTGAATTACTACAATTGCTTTCATCCTTTACTCAATAATGATTACATCTTTAGATTAATTGGTATAAAGAAGAAAAGTGTAGTTTTAATCTGATCTTCTTCGTATAGTTTTTGGATTAATAACTTATAAAATCATCTACAAAATTATTATCAATGAGAAAACGAACAATTTATTTTATAGCTATCCTAATAATCTTAGGTGCATTTGGATGTATTAAAGATTCGAATGTAAATGTTCCTATGGAAGAAAATATGGAAGACGTACCTTATTTAGACAATCAAGTGCTACTAGATGAAGGAAATTTTCGTGAAATCAGGAATCCGATTATTTATGAAGATAAAGTAATTGTGATGATTGATAATTCCGAGGAGAATGTAGGATGGATCAATTGTTATGACAAAAACACTTTAGAATTACTTTGGCGATGGCAAGATGCTTTGGATACATATGGAGTTGGTGCAAAAGGATTTAGCACTCGAAACCATATTTATGATGGTATTCTTTGTGTAGCTCAAGCTAACCTTTCTTACGGAATTGATATAAACACGGGTCAAACCATATGGCATAATCGTGATGTTGCTGGTAATGGCATAATCGCTGGACATAAAGAAAGAATTGTTGACGCAACATATAATATTTGGAATGAAGATTATTCTTACCGCTTAGCTAATATTTACACTGGCGAGTGGGATACCATTTATACAATAGAAAGAAATGACCAATATTTGATAGGAGGAGGAAATCCGTTTTTATTTGAGTGGAACAATATTGATTATGTAGGTTTTAGATCAACCAAATGGGCGAGTAACCCTCATTACGAGGAGTCATGGTTACATCTATACAATATCAATGAAAAACAAATTGAATGGACAACAGATACAATCCCAAAAGTTTCAAATACAGCCGTTTTGCCACGTAAACCAAAATTTCATGATGGACAAATAACTCTAGCTAGTCACGGTATCTACTCATTTAATGTCGAAGACGGTTCTCTGGAGTGGTTCAAATATTTTAACAACCATTTTATTGGGCTGACCTCGCCCGAAGTTGGCCAGGGAAACATTTATGGAAATAATCAAAGTGGATTTATGGTAGCCTTAGACGTCCATACGGGAGAAGAAAAATTTAATACCATTACTGGAGGGGGCGCTGGCCATGTCGTTTATGCAGACGAAAAGGTATATATTTCTGGAGCTGTTGCCAATGATGGTAAAGGATATTTAATGAGATTGGATGCCAATACAGGTGAGAAGTTAAATGAGGTTTTGCCTCCATATCGAGAAACTTCCGGTGAAAATGATCAATGGATTTTTGGAAGAGAAATTGCGGTTGATTCAGAAACCAACAAAGTTTATGTAACCGACCATAGATATTTACTAGTTTACGATTTCGAGTGATAAATCGTATACAGTACCAAATAATTCACCGATTCGAAAATCAATAGTTAATGATTCATATAATCCAGCTATTCAAGAGCAATTCTATTATCAATTTCGAATTATCAAAAAAAATGAAATGAAAAATATCTTATTGTTTAGCGCATTGATGATATCCCTCTTTTGCACTGCTTGTGTAGATGACGAGCCAGATCAACCGATTGAAGAAATTCCAAATTTAAAAGAGCAAATTTTATTGGATGATGGTAATGCACGTATGATTGAAGACCCTTTGATTTATAATGATTTGATTATTGTAATGATCACCAATATCGATAATTCTGAAGGATGGATAAATTGCTATGATAAAAACACATTAGAATTGAAATGGAGATGGCAAGAAGCGATGGATACTTACGGAAATGGAGCAAGAGGATTTTCTGGTCAATCATATTTACATGAAGGAGTGCTTTGTATTGCCCATGTAAACTTATCTTATGGTATCGACGTATATACCGGAGAAACCCTTTGGCATAATCGAGAGAACTCGGGTACAGCTACAATTTCTGGAAATGAAGATCGAATAGCTTCAATGTATTATGCGGATTGGAAAAATGATATAAATTTTCGAATTGCCAATGTTTCGGACGGCCAATGGGAAACAGTTTTTACATTACTCAAAGAGGATCAATATTTTGTTGCGGGTACAACTCCAAAATTATTCAGTTGGGAAGGCAAAGAATATGCAACTTTTACTACGATCAAGTGGGGAACTGCTCCTCATTATGAAGAGTCATGGTTGCATCTTTACAACATCACCGATGCTACTTTAGAGTGGACATCAGATACTATTCCTAAAAGTCATAATTTAAGCCCAATACCATCTGTCCCACTTTTTGAAGATGGCCAGATTCTATTGTGTAGCAATCAGGTTTACTCATACAATTTTGAAGATGGAAGTTTGGAATGGAGAAAGGACTATGGCAATTATTTTACTGGTCCGTCTGATCCAATTGTTCAAAATGGGAATTTTTATGCCAATAATCATACGGGATTTCTTATCTCCCTAGATGTGCACACTGGAGAGGAAAAATTTAATGTAGCCACAGGTGGCAGCCAAGGAAATCTATTTTATAATGACGATAAAGTATATTTTTCAGGAGCGATTGCAGTAGGAATCCCTGAATTGTACGTAGTGGATGCCTTCTCTGGCGAAATATTACATCAGATCTCTTCACCTTATCGTACCAGCGAACCAGAAAATTCTGGATGGTACTTCCAAGATGTAATTGGAGTAGACCCTGAAACCGATGATGTCTACGTTTCAGATCACAAGTATTTATTAGTCTATGACTTCGAATGATAAACCGCTTTATCCACCTTTTCCAAAGGCAGAATTCAACAGAATTCT
>JAHDHU010000036.1:0-24632 GCA_020631135.1 Saprospiraceae bacterium
ATAATTTTTTGTAATATATAAAACTTTACTGTTTAGCCCACTAATTATATCAAAGGCATAAGCTTTCTACGTTTTGAATAATTAACTTTGCAGCTTGCAAAGAATGATTTAAATGAACATACTTTTAATTGGTAGTGGTGGTCGGGAGCATACCCTTGCATGGAAATTGGCTCAAAGTCCTAAATTAAATAAGTTATTCATCGCGCCTGGAAACGCAGGTACTGGAGAAATCGGTCAAAATGTGGTTCTAGATATAGAGGACGAACAAAAGTTTTCGCAATTCTGTACAGACCACATGATCGATATGATCATAGTTGGACCAGAATTGCCTTTGGTTAATGGACTTTATGATCGATGCAAGCAAAATGATCTATTAAAAGACATTCTTTTCATAGGCCCGTCTAAAGAAGGAGCTCAATTGGAAGGCAGTAAGGCTTTCGCCAAAGAATTTATGATTGAAAATCATATTCCTACTGCTGCTTACCAAGAGTTTTCCCTAGATCAATTAGACGATGGATATAAGTTTTTAGATCGACTAAAGCCACCTTATGTGCTAAAGGCTGACGGATTAGCTGCTGGAAAAGGTGTTTTGATACTTGAAGATCTTGATGAAGCCAAAAGTCAATTAAAATTAATGTTGGAAGGCAAATTTGGCGAGGCCTCTGCAAGAGTAGTTATTGAAGAATTCTTAGATGGATTGGAGTTTTCAGTTTTCGCACTTACTGATGGTTCGAATTTCGTTTTATTGCCAGAAGCGAAAGATTACAAGCGTATTGGAGAAGCTGATACAGGTCTCAATACTGGAGGCATGGGTGCTGTATCTCCTGTGCCTTTTGTGGATTCACTGATGATGAACAAAGTATTGGATCAAATTGTAAAGCCTACAATAAATGGCATTAATAATCGAGGATTTGACTATTTCGGAATTGTATTTTTTGGATTAATCGAAGTAAATGGAGAACCCAAAGTAATAGAATACAATTGTAGACTTGGTGACCCGGAAACAGAAGCGATCCTACCAAGAATAAAAAATGATCTTGTAGATTTATTTGTGGCTTGCGCCAATGGAAAATTAAATGAAATAGATGTTCAGTTTGAAGAAAAAACTGCAACTACTGTAATGTTGGTTTCTGGAGGTTATCCTGAAGCCTATGAAAAAGGAAAAGTGATTTCTCATCTTGATAAAGTTGAAAACTCATTGATATTTCATGCGGGTTGTAAGTCAGAAAATGAACAATACCTTACCAATGGAGGAAGAGTTATGGCTTTGACTTCATTCGGCAATTCTTTACAACAAGCCCTGGAAATTGCATTGGCGGATGCCGAAAAAATCAAATTTGATGGTAAATATTTTAGACGAGACATCGGACAGGATCTGATCTAATGAAATACAACGCTCAACAAATACAAACAATACTAGGTTGTAAAACATTAAACAATCAACTGATTAAGAGCGATTTGCGTCTTATTTGCTTTGATTCTCGAAAAATCAGTTTTCCTATAAAGAGTTTATTTTTCGCCTTCAAAGGCCCAAAAAATGATGGTCATGATCATATTGAAGACGCCTATAATAAAGGAATCAGAAATTTTGTGATTTCTAAACCAGTAACTCCATTGGCGGAAGCCAACTATTTTATGGTACAAGATACCCTAGAAGCATTGCATAGAATGGCTGAATTACACCGCAATTCTTTTAGCAATATTTCATTTATTGCCATTACTGGATCTTATGGAAAAACCACTGTAAAAGATTGGCTATATGATCTCTTAAAAGGTGAATTCGCAGTAGTAAAAAGCCCAAAAAGCTACAATTCTCAAATCGGCGTAGCCTTATCCATATTACAAATTAATGAGCACCATGATTTTGCCATCATTGAAGCCGGAGTTTCTGAAAGAGGTGAAATGGAGAAATTGCAAAAATTGATTCAACCTACAATGGGCATTTTTACAAATTTGGGTGAAGCCCACAATAATGGTTTCGATTCAAAGGAAGAAAAATTCATAGAAAAAAATCAGCTTTTTAAGCATTGTGAATACATCATCTGCCCAGAAAAATATAAATCTGAAATACAAGTCTTGCACCCTAAAGCCAAATTAATCAGCAGGACGAAATACAGTTATCGCTACCCATTTTCGAACAAAATCAGCATTGAAAATGCCAGTCTTTGTGTTTCATTTCTGGAACTTTTAAATGTCAAACAAGAAAAAATTCAAAATAGCCTAAATCAACTTTCATCGATTTCCAAAAGATTGGAAATTGTCAAAGGTCCGGACAAAAGTATCATTATAAATGATGCATATATCGCAGATGTTAGTTCGCTCGAAATTGCCCTTTCGATGCTTCGGCAACAAGCTGAACTTCTTGACAAAGCATTGGTAATAAGTGACTTTGACTGTTTACCCTCAGAAGAAGCAGAGGTTTACGCGCAGGTACATCGATTGATTAAAGCCTACGATATTGATGCCGTATTTCATGTAGGTGATAAGCTAAACAAGTATATTAATGATGATCTTATCAAATCTTTTGATAATAACGAAGCATTAATTGGCTACTTTAAAACACATCCATTTGTGGAAAAAGGAATCCTAATTAAAGGTGCAAGAAAAGCCAAATTAGAAGAGTTGGCAAATTTTCTAGCCACTCAATGGCACGATACGCTATTAGAGATTAATCTTTCTGCCTTAAGCCACAACATTAAATCTTATTCTGCTTTCCTAAAACCTGAGACAGAAATAATCGGTGTCATAAAGGCTGGCGCATACGGAACAGGAAGTTTAGAAATCGCTAAACTCTTGATTCAAAATCAAATAGACTACTTAGCAGTTGCCTTTACTGACGAGGCGATCGAACTTAGAAAAGAAGGTATCCGATCCCCCATCATTATATTGAATTCGCAAATAAAGGCACAAGAAGCATGGTTTGATTACGATCTTCAACCTATCGTTTTCAGTATGGATCAATACATCTCTATCGAAGAATTATGTGAAAGAAAAAAACAGAAACTTACGATTCATTTAAACCTTAACACAGGAATGAATAGATTGGGATTAGAAGTAGAAGATTTAAAAACACTAAAAAATCAATTATCTCCTTACATCAAAATCGATTCGATACTCACTCACCTGAGTGCATCGGAAGAAAAGCGACACGATAAATACACCAATGCCCAAATAGCTGCATTTACGAAAGAAACAGATTCATTTAAAGATTCGACCAAACTGCACTTTAAAAGGCACGTTTTAAACAGTGCCGGGATTCCTCGATTTCCTGATTTTCAATTTGATGCTGTCAGATTAGGTCTTGGCTTATATGGTATAAATACAACTGATTTGGACTTAGATTTAGAAAAAGTGCATACGTTAAAAAGTAAAATCATTCAAATTAAAAGCTATTCGTCCGGTGCTCAAATTGGTTACAACGGCACCCACGTGACCAGCCAAAACGAATTGATTGCTACAATTCCGATTGGTTATGCAGATGGATTACCTAGAAAGGCTGGCAATGGCAATTATGAAGTGCTTATTAATGGACAAAAAGCCAAAATTATTGCCAATGTGTGTATGGATTTGATCATGGTAAACGTTTCTCATCTAGCAGAGGTAAAAGTTGGAGATGCGGTTATAATTTTTGGTCAAAGCCATCCAATTGAAGTTTTAGCTCAAAAATGTGGAACCATACCTTATGAAATCCTAAGCAATTTGTCTCCACGCATCAAACGTATGATGGTTCAAGAATAACAATATTTGATATCTCTACGTATCTTCGCTACCTAATTTTACACATCGATAATTAAAGAACCTATATGATCTATCGAATTTTCTTGTTTCTAATATTTACAATTTTAAGCACATTTGGGTTTAGCCAAAATGAAGATGCTGTTTTGTTTTCGGTTGAAGATAAACCAGTTCAAGTTTCTGAGTTTGATTATATCTATAATAAGAACAATGGAGATGAGGCAAATTATACCGAAAAAAGCCTTCGAGAATATTTAAACCTTTACATCAACTTTAAACTCAAAGTTGAGAGAGCCCGAGAATTAAAATTGGATACCATAACATCTCTTAACAGAGAATTAGATGGATATCGAAAACAACTTTCTAATTCTTACCTCGTAGACAATGAAGTTTCTGACCAACTCATTAAAGAGGTATTTGAACGAAAAAAGAAAGACCTACGTGTGAGTCATATCATGGTGAATGCGCGAGACACAGATTTACCGGATAAAGCTCAAGCTGCAAAAGAAAAAATAAATAAGGCTTTAGAATTATTAAAATTAGGTGGCAAATTTGAAGATGTTGCCGGCAAAATGTCAGAAGACAAACAATCAGCAAATCGTGGCGGGGACATCGGATTTGTTTCGGCTATGCTTCCGCAAGGTTTTTACGATTTTGAGAGTGCCATTTACAATTTAGGTATTGGAGAAACTAGCGAAATCATAAAATCAAATTTTGGTTATCACATTGCTAAAGTCACGGAAGAAAGAGCCGCAAGAGGAGAAATGGAAGTGGCCCACATCTTATTAAGAAAAAAATATAAAGGTCAATTGGTTAAAAATGTTCAGATAAGAATGGACAGTATTTATCAAGCGCTACAAAATGGAGCTTCATTTGAAGAAATTTGTAAGAAACATTCTCAAGATTCTAAAACGAGTAACAGAGGAGGATATCTTGGATTTTTTGGGATCAATGTTTATGAAAAATCTTTTGAAGAAGCGGCATTTGCTTTGACCGAGGACAATCAATTAACCAAGCCATTTGAAACCAAGGTTGGTTATCACATCGTAAAAAGAATTAGCAAAAAAGATTTAAACGATTTTAACAAAGCACAAAAACAATTAAAACGAGTGGTCTCCAATTCGGGCAGATTTGAAATCGCCAGAAACGCTTTGATTGGAAAAATTAAGGATGAAGGAGATTTTAAAGAGGATAAAAGTGTTTTTGAGGCTTTCGCCAATGGCTTGAATGATGACTTTTTTAGTTTTAAATGGGCGATTCCTGAACTAAAAGATCAAGAGCTATTTTCATTTAAGAATGGACAAAAAAGCAGCATTAAAGAATTTGCAGCTTTCTGCAAAAAAGAATCTAAAACCCGTTTGAGATATAACAAAAGAGCCAAAGCTAAAGAAGCAGCTAAGACGCTTTATGATAAATACGTCACGGAACAGGCAATTGCTTACGAGGAATCAAATTTGGAAAACAAGTATCCAGAGTTTAAAGCATTGATGAGAGAATATCGTGAAGGTATTCTTTTGTTTGAAGCAACCGAAAGAGAAGTTTGGAAAAAAGCATCTTCGGACACCGTCGGTTTAGAAAAATTCTATGATGCGAACAGAGAAAATTACCAATGGTCAGAACGAGCCAAAGTAATCGAGTATCAAGTAAAAACTAGCAATGCTAAAGAATTGAAAAAAATATTCAAGTCCTCCAAAAAAATAGACCCTCAGAGTTTAATAGCTAAATTCGACCCAGAAAAGAAAATGATCGGCTACAAAGAACTGGTTGTGGATCGTGAAGATGATAAATTAGCCAACTTAAAAAAATGGAAAGTTGGTGAAATTTCTAAACCTGACGTAGATGTAAAGAAAAATCAATCTACTTTTTACAAGGTGGTTGAAATTTTACCTAAAGGTCAGAAAAAGCTCTCGGAGGCACGAGGATACGTAATCTCTGATTACCAAGATTCGCTTGAAAAAAAATGGATTGCAGACTTAAAAAACAAATACAAAGTCGTAGTCAACGAGGAAGTATTTAAGAGCCTGATCAAATAACATTGGACTTGCGGCTTATATTTCTTTTACTTCTCTTCGCTTGTCAAAACAATCAACAAAGAGAGATCTTGGCGAAATTTGATGGTATGGCCTTGTATCAAGATGAGGTCATCCAAAGTGTCCCACAATTAAAAAGTAATCAAGACACGATTGCATTTTTAAATCAACGTGCAGAAGAATGGATGAGATCCAAAATGCTATTACAAGAAGCAAAAAAATCTATCGATCTAAAAAAGATCAATCCACTTGTTGAAAACTATCAAAACGAATTGATCATTCTTCAATTTGAGAAAAATTTACTTGACAATGCGCTAGATACTTTTATTAGTCCAACTCAAATCGAACAATTTGCGCAAAGAGAACATGTGAATTTTGAAACAGAAGAAGAACTCATAAAAGTAAAATTTGGGAAGTTTAAATCCACAGTCGCTGATTTAGAAAAGCTCGACAAATTTTGGGATGAAAAAAAATGGGATAAAGTTGAAGAGTATTGTGGTACTTTCGCAGAAATTTGCTTGCTTAAAGATGAATGGCAAACTTTAACAGAACTTAAACAGTTTTTTCCGGATAAAGTATTCGATCAAAACGTTTTTAACAAGGTTGGTTACTCACAGAAAAGTTTTGATTCTTTCGAATATTTTCTGAGCATAGTGGACTACCAAGAAAAGTCGGAGGGACTAAGCACCCACGCAAAAGAAAAGATTAAGAAATTAATATTACTCGAACGATCCAACAAGATTCTTAAATCATACAAAGAAGATCTTTATAATCGCTCGCTTGAAAACCAAAAGATCAAATTCTATCTTAATTGACAGAGATGAAAAAAATATCATTAAGCTTTTTAATTACATTAATCACTATAGCGGGTTTTACGCAAAGTAGAGTTATTGACAAAGTTATAGCCAAGGTTGGTGGTGAATTTATTTTACTATCAGATGTAGAAAGTCAATACGCTTATATTCTTCAGAGTGGGCAGGAGATTCAAAAAGAAGACAAATGCCAAATATTAGAAGGTATTATTGCTCAAAAGTTGATGGTTTACCAAGCTAAAGTGGATAGCGTAATCGTCACGGATGCTGAAGTAGAGGCACAACTCAACTTTCGTTTTGATAATGTTCTTCAACAAATGAACGGGGATGAAGCCTTCTTTAAAGAGTATTACGGTGCTTCAGTAGCTGAAATGAAGGAAAGAATGAGAGAAGACCAAAAACAACAAATCCTAGCAGAAAGAATGCAAGGAACACTACTCAATAAGGTCAAAATTACTCCAGAGGATGTCAAAAAGTTTTATGCGAGCATTCCTTCTGATAGTCTACCTTACTTAAATGCTGAGGTGGAAGTTGGTGAGATCGTCATAGAGCCTCAAGTCAATGAGGAAGAAAGACAAAAAGCACTCGATAAAATAAATGATTTGCTAAAACGAATTGAAGAAGGAGAAGATTTTGCAGAATTAGCCAAACAATATTCTCAAGATCCTGGATCTGGTGCACAAGGTGGTGAACTAGGATTTGCAAAAAGGGGAATTTTCGCGCCGGAATTTGAAGCAGCCGCGTTCAGCTTAGCCGAAAACGAAATTTCAGAACCAGTTGAAACAGAATTCGGATTTCACATAATCCAAAATCTAAAAAGACGAGGTAACTACATAAAAACAAGGCACATTCTTATTAAACCCAATATCACACTTCAAGATTTAGATAAGGCTCAAACCTTGGGTGATTCGATTAGAACACTAGTTTTAAACGACTCTTTAAGCTTCGAAGCTGCTGTTAAAAAATATTCCATTGAGGGAATACCTAGTTATTCGAACAATGGTAAAATGAAAAATCCAGCTACTGGGAATAATTTCTTCGAAACAGCAGATCTTACACCTGATGTGTATTTCGCAACAGAAGAACTCGAAATAGGTGGTATTTCGGAGCCATTAGAAATGACCTTGCCAACAGGAGAAATTGTTTACCGTTTGATCCAATTACAATCCAAAACTAAACCTCATAAAGCCAATCTTTCTGAAGATTATGATAGAATTCAGAATTTTGCCAAAGAGAGTAAAAAGAATGTTTACTTATCAGAATGGCTATCGAAAAAATATGACGAAACTTACATAACCATAGAAGCGGATTACGACTATTGTCCTAATCTCGAAAAATGGTTGGTAGACAATGCTAAATAATTTGATCTAGCTAAATCTTACTTTGTGGCTAACCATTGGAGGTCAGCGGATGAGTAACTGCGATCTCCCCTTTTAGTCTTTTTGATCTTCCATAATTTTATTCCTTCTATTCGAGAAAGCGAAGGATTATCCTTTAGAAAGTCTCGGAGATACCTATTGTATTCAAATTGGGGAGCAATCTCTGTGTTCTCACTATTACCTTTTGCCCTTTGGTTTAATCTATGCCATTCGGCAATGGCATCACCCAAATTTTTACCCACATTATCTTTTATCCATCTCATAAATTTGACATTAAACTTAAAAGAAGAACTGATCTCTTTTAGGAAGAAAGAACGGACATTTTCAGAATTGTGATAATTATCTGTTATCAAGGTTTCTTTAGTCAAGTGCGCTCTATTCCAATCGAATTTGGAAGAAGTAACTTGTTTTGATTTTTTGCGAATGGGTATATTTCCAGATATGAGAAAAGAAGAAATTCGTTCAGACAATTCCATTTTGCTTCCAGTAGTTGGAATTCCAACTGAACGACTAAATCTTATCAACTCTTCTTTAAGCCAATAGAAATCTTCGAAATCGCTGACAGCAATGCTCGTGTCAAGCTCTGGTCTCTTGTCCATTAAATTTTCGCTTTGTGATATTATTTAGAACAATTTATTAAATCTTGATTACGTTTTTCTTCTTTCAAAGATATAAAGGAATAAATGGTTTAAAATTTAACAATCATTAAGTGGAGTCCAGAAACCACTTTGAAAAACGGGGTGTTACTGAAAAACCATACGAGTAGGAAAACAAAAATCTTCTATGAATCATTTATTGAAATTATTCCTTTTTATATTCTTACTAACTTTTATAGGCCAATTGTCCGCTCAAAAATTTGGTGTCCGCACAGGTGCGAATTTGACTAAATTAAAAATAAGTAATGTCCCATCAGAATTCGAAGAATACCAATCAGATCACAGGTTAAAACCCGCTTTCCACCTTGGGATTACGACTGAGTTTTCATTATACGGCAACTTATTTATTGAAAGCGGTTTATTGCTTTCAGTTAAAGGATCCAAGATGAATCAAGCAATAGAGCTTGTTGGAGAACCTTACGAAGCAAGTGGTACCATAAATCCTCTTTATCTTGAAATTCCGCTTGAATTAAAAAGATATTTTCAGGTCAGGGATAATAAAATCTTTACTGCTATTGGACCTTATTTCGCCTATGGAATCGGTGGTGACTTTAAACTCGACAGCAATTTTATGGGTGTAGAGCAGTCTACTGAAGAACCCATTTCTTGGGGTAATGATATAGCCGAAAACACCTTAAAAAACCTAGATTATGGAATGTCTATGGGTCTTGGGATGCAAATTAAACAGATGCAAGTCGGTCTTCGCTACGCCTTTGGCCTTGCTGATTTAAATCCTGATACGAACGAAGAATCTTCCATTGCTCGCAATCAAAACTTAAATTTAAGTCTAACTTATTATTTAGGCAAAGGCGAAAAAATCTAGAATAATTTATAATGACATCCTTCGAATAATACCCTAAGGTTCGGAGGATTTTCATGTAATCTAACAGTCCTCTTCGCTTTCGCCAATGCGAAATTAGTTATCAATATTATTTGCATCTATCCAAATCATATTGACCAGAATGGATAATTGAATCTTGTCTATCTGTATCCCATTTGGCATTTACTAAATCTATGACTGAAATTTCTTTTCCATCTATTTTACCTCTGTCTAAATGGAAATTCTTTCCATTCGGGGGAAAAATTTTTTCCCCTTTTGAAGAAAATACTTTCGTTTTATAAAGACGACTTTGTACGCGCTTTGAAGAAGTACATAATACTCCAGAATCATCGAACTTCATTTTTCTTTTCCTAGGAAACCAAAGATTCCCTCTCAAGGATTTTGCACCCGGGATATCGTAAATTATGATCACGATATCCTTATCATAGTTTTCTGGTAAATAAATCTCAGGTTTAACATCTTCCATCCAATTAAGTGCTTTCCAAGAACCAACAATGATTATTGGTATTAGAATTAAAGAAGTAAGGTAACTTGTTTTCTTCCCTCGTTTAGATTGAATGGTTAAGAAGATTTCAACGAGTAAACTTGGTATAAGTAAGACTGCTGCACCCAGCATGAGAAACCCCGCTCCCCAATTGTCCTGCAAACTGATTTGAGAACATGCAATCAAAACGGCAATAAGAAGGAATATGAATATCCTAAGTGGTGTAGCTTTCATAAGAGTGATACGCTTTAACTAATGTTTAGATTGTCCAAACGTCTTAAAGTATCAAAAAAGCATTGGCCTTAATCTTATGAAACTGATCAAATAAAAAATGGCCGACCCGGTTTTCCCCCAAGATCGACCACCATTAAGTATTCTCCTTAATAATCTGAACATCCAACAATGTGCAGAATTCTTGCCAACCATGCCAAAAAAGGCCTATTCGAAAGGGTATTTTACAATTGACGATTTTTTACCATATACTAAAGGCTGAATTTGAACTTATTACATATTTGAATTTTCTGTTTCAATAAATATTTATAGGCTCATTTACAGGTTTTCTCATCTTTGAGGCTAATAATTAAGTGTAAATTTATCAGACCAATAGCTATCACATGAAACGTATAATACTGATAATCAGTGCTTTATATATTTGTACCCAAATTTTGGCACAACAAGAGATCACTTACATGATTGAACACGATGGAAAGAACAGAAATTTCATTCTGTACATTCCTTCATCATATGATAATTCTAACAAATCATTTCCATTGGTCTTTAACTTTCATGGATTCACTTCAAGTGCGGCTCAACAAAAAGGATACAGTGCAATGAACAATGTCGCTGAAGAAAATGATTTTTTGATTTGTTATCCAAATGGGATCGACAATGCTTGGAATGTCAATTGGAATTTTGGCAGTTCCGAAGATGATCTTGGTTTCACAGAGGCCATGATCGATACCCTTCTCAATGACTATGAAATCAATCCAGGGAAGATTTACGCATGTGGGATGTCCAATGGTGGCTTTTTTAGTTATTGGTTGGCTTGTAATTTATCAGAAACCTTTGCCGCAGTGGCATCTGTAACAGGAAGTTTTTCTCCTCAAATGATGACTGATTGTAACCCAACAAGAAAAATTCCTGTGATGCAAATTCATGGGACTGACGATATGGTCGTTCCTTATGATGGTTTTGCCGGGACCGCAGAACCCATTGAAGATGTGATTGACTTTTGGTTAAATCATAATATCTGTTCTGAAAATTTTGAATTCACTCAATTTGATGATACAAATCCTAATGATAACTCGACAGTTTCCCAGGAATATTATAAAGATTGTGAAGATGAAGCAGAAGTATTATTTGTGAAAATTGATGGCGGAGGTCATACTTGGCCTTCATCTCCAGTTATTTTACCTGGGACAAATCTAGACTATAACGCTTCTGAGAAAATTTGGGAATTTTTTGATAGACATCAAATAGATGCACTTTCCTTTGTGAAAAATGAAGAACTCGAACCGATTAAATTATTTCCAAATCCCATCTTTGATAAACTAAATATTGAAGGACAATTTGAAATGATTCAAATTACTAACCAATTGGGTAAAACATTATTATCCTCCACATCCAACACCATACAATTGGGTCACTTGCCTATAGGCGTTTATTTTGCAACTGTATACCATAAGGATCGCAAGATTACTCACAAGCTAATAAAAACTGGTTTTTAAAATAGGCAAGGACAGATGTTTCAAATTTTGCTACTCATAGCTATCCTGGGTGTGATTAAGGCCGCCATAGAAGTAACGAAAACTTATACCTGCCCCGAAGACATCGATTTAAAAAAAGTATCCAGAGGATTAGAAAGAAATGCCGATCGAAAAGCTGAAATAACGAGACACCTAGGACATTGTGGTAAATGTCGTGCAAAAATTGAACAATTTCAGAATCAAAGTTTTTAAGCTTTAAGATGAAATACACAGGCAAGACTGGCGAATACTTTGAGGTACTTGAGTTTCTAGAAAACCAAATGATCAATCTGAAACCCCAAGAAGGTGTTCTATCCATATTGTGGTTTAAAGAAGAAAATAACATCTTAGAAATCGATGGTCGCGAACATCATTTCGAAAAAGATCAAGTTGTTTGCTTGACCAATTTCAATAAAATAAAATTTATTCGAAAAGGAAATACTAGCCTGCTTCGCTTCAACTCTCCTTTCTATTGCATTTTACAACATGACAGAGAGGTTGGATGCAAAGGAGTTTTATTTTATGGCTCGTCACTTACACCAATCATCAAGCTTGACCAAAATGATAAGGAGGTAATGGAATCTGTATGGAAAGTATTGAGTATAGAAATGAATTCTAGAGACAATCTGCAACTCGAAATGTTGCAAATGTTGTTAAAGAGAATTGTGATATTGATTACTAGAATTTACAAACAACAAGAAAACTATCAAACCTTAGATCCACACCAATCCGATCTCATTCGAGAATTTCATTTTTTGGTAGAGCAACATTTCAAAGAAAAACATGCAGTATCGGAATACGCCACTTTACTAAATAAATCACCCAAAACCTTATCCAACTTATTTGGCAAGCTTCATGATAAAACCCCTTCTCAAATGATCCAACAAAGGATCATGCACGAAGTACGAAGATTGCTGGCATATACAGATCAACCCATTTCCGAAATTGGATATGATGTTGGATTTAATGATCTACAATCATTTAGTAGGTTTTTTAAAAAACATGAAGGGATCTCTCCATCCGATTTTAGAATTTCTTTTAATTCCTAATCATCGGGAAATTTCGTTAAGTCATCGGGAAATTTAGAGACACGATAAGGAATACTGGTCAAGTTAAAAGGAAATTTGGACTATAATCCGAGATCCTCATCAGCTCATATTTGTGTTATAATTTTTCATAACAACAAAATATTACAAAATGAGTCGTTTTAATATTCCTACAAAAGATCAAGTATCAACTTCAAATCAAGAAATTTTTAACCAGTTAGAAAAAGGACTGGGTTTTGTTCCAAATTTATACGCGTACTATGCTAAAAACGAAACTGCTCTGGGAGATTACTTAAATCTTCAAAATAGAAAAACAAGTCTTTCTAAAAAAGAAAAAGAAATTGTAAACCTGGTTGTAAGTCAGTACAATGATTGTTATTACTGCCAATCCGCACATACCGTAATAGCCGGATTAAACGGATTCAATAATGATCAAATTTTGGAAATCCGAAGTGGAAGTGCAAAGTTCGATTCGAAACTAAATGCACTCGCAAAATTCGTTTTATCAATAGTTTCCGGAAAAGGCAAAGTCACCGAGCAAGATAAATCAGAATTTTTCGAAGCAGGATACTCCGAGGCTAATTTGATCGATGTTGTGATCAATATCGGTGATAAAACCATTAGCAACTTTATTCACAATATTGCAAATTTTGAAATAGATTTCCCAAAAGCAACTAAGCTTGAACTACAACACGCTTAATCCCTTTCACCCTTAAATCATTCATTTCTGAGTCGCTTAAACCAATTGGTTTGGGTGACTCAGTTTAAAACAAATAACAATGGCAACAGAAATAAAAATAAAAAATATTCCAACCGGATTTCAATCTATAATCACCAACGGTACACATACTATACTTGGTGATGAACCAATCAAAAGCAAAGGTACCGATCTTGGCTTAGCTCCTACCGAATTAGTTTTAGCAGGACTCGGCATGTGCAAGGTAGCAACGGTGAGATATATAGCCAGAAAAAATGGATGGGTAATCCGCGATGTAGACGCTTCGCTCTTTCAAACAGTAAAACGCAATCCAGATAGATCACTTTCACCAGTTGTAAATGTGGAAATAAACATTGAAGGAGACATTACTAATGCACAACGCAAGATCTTATTATCGGAGGCTGACAATTGTTATATACATAGAATGTTAGATGCAGAATGGAAAATTGGTAGCGCCACTGAAATAAACCCGCAAGTTTCCGAACAAATCAATAATTAAAAATTAAACACTATGAATCTTCATCTATTTCTTATACTCGCAACGTTTACATTATTTTTTCAATCATGTATCGGAGATGATTTTGTTGAAGACAACATTGAACCCGTTTTGAGTTGTACCAACCCTGTTGACACTTTGGCTTTCGGCAGTAATTACCAATTCGAATTCCAATATTTAAATAATATCGGACGTGAAGAAACTATAGAAGTAAATTGGCAATCGAGTGACACATC
Organism: Saprospiraceae bacterium; assembly: GCA_020631135.1. Lineage (GTDB taxonomy): Bacteria > Bacteroidota > Bacteroidia > Chitinophagales > Saprospiraceae > JAHDHU01. The sequence continues at coordinate 14,179 of JAHDHU010000036.1, forward strand.
GGTTATCACAATAAACAATGAAGGATTGGCTTCCGCAAATGCTCAAGGGAATGCAACAATTACACTTAAGACCTTGGACGGGACTACAAGCCATTCAAAAGAAATTACTGTGGGTCAATCCACAGTTTTGACTCAAAATGATACCATATTTGGAAGGATTCAAACAACTACATTTTATGAGCTAAAAGGAGATTTCGCTTATTCAGAAACTAATGAAGGAGTTTTACTAGAGTTTATGAATAATTATTCGGCATCTTCTTCCTTGCCTGGTTTGTATATCTACTTATCCAACAATCCAAATTCTATCGGAAATGCGTTCGAAATTGGATCAGTTGAAGTTTTTAGTGGAGCACATCATTATAATATAGTAGGTGTTTCATTCGATGAATATCGATACATCGTTTATTTCTGTAAACCATTTAATGTCAAAGTAGGTGACGGTCAAATTCAATAAAAAATCACAATGAGAAAAATACTATTCAGCTCCATACTAGCTTTCATTTTCAGCGGTAATATAATTGCAGGAGGTCCATGGCCACAACCAAAAGGAAAAGGATACTTTAAACTCTCCGAATGGTGGATCGTTTTTGATCAGCACTATACAGATCAAGGACTTTTAGATCCGAATGTAACCAATGGAGTTTTTAATACATTTTTCTATGGAGAATATGGTTTGAGTGATCGATTTACAATAATCGCCAATGCACCTTTATTCAGTCGAAGCTTCAATAATAATTTAAGATCTGCGACAACCAACGAAGTTTTAGCACCAGGTGATGCTATCAATTCAATCGGTGACATCGATTTGGGATTTAAGTATGGCATTAGCAAGGTTGGAGCGAAAATACCAGTTGCACTGAGTCTAAGCTTTGGTTTACCAACCGGAAATTCTTCTGGTGGAATCCAAAACAACCTACAAACCGGAGATGGAGAATTTAATCAGATAATACAATTGGATGCTGGTCATGGATTTAAACTAGGAAAAAAGTCTTCTTATGTAAGTGGGTACCTAGGATTTAATCATCGAACCAAAGGGTTTTCAGAAGAGTTCAGATTAGGACTAGAATTTGGCCTTGGCTTTTTAAAGGAGAAATTATGGATAAACACCAAATTTAATCTTGTAGAATCCCTAAAAAATGGGGATACCGCAGCTGAAGTAAATTCTACAAGCATTTTTGCAAACAATTCTGAATTTGCGAGTATCGCTATCGAAGCCAATTATTACATTACCAAAAAAATAGGTATTTCAGCAGGAATGGCTGGTGCCTTTAGGGGAGAAATCATTGCAGCAGCACCCTCTTATAATGTGGGAATTTTTTACGATTTAAAATAATTCGTTCCAGATATTTTCATAGTGGTTTTTGAGAAGGAGAAGCTTTTCTCCTTCCTTTTATGATTGCGGACAATCTCAGTTTAATCAACTGCCAATTCTACTTCACTTTTAGACAAAATGTCACCATTATATCGATGGTACAGCCTTTGATTAACTAGTACTATCACAAACTATTAAAATGGCGACGACAAAGCAAAAAGGAAACATTTCGGTACAAACGGAAAATATTTTTCCCATTATTAAGAAATTTCTTTATTCGGATCATGAGATATTTTTAAGAGAACTAATCTCCAATGCAACTGATGCAACATCCAAACTAAAAACCTTGTCTTCGAAGGGCGAATTCGATGGAGATCTTGGCGAACTTACCATTGACATCATTTTGGATAAAGAAGCTAAAACCCTAACCGTTCGCGACAGAGGTATTGGAATGACAGAAGCAGAAGTCAAAAAATATCTTAACCAAGTAGCTTTTTCTTCAGCAGAAGACTTTGTCAAAAAATATAAAGATGATGCCAACATCATAGGACACTTTGGACTTGGTTTTTATTCCGCTTTCATGGTAGCAGATCATGTCGAAGTAAATACAAGATCATATAAAAAATCAGGTAAAGCTCAAAAATGGCAATGCGACGGTAACCCATCATTTACCTTAGAGCCTACCAAAAAATCTACAAGAGGCACCGACGTTGTACTCCATATTTCTAAAGACTCTGAAGAGTTTTTAGAAGAGGCCAGAATACAAACCTTATTAGACAAGTACTGTAAATTTCTCCCTATTGAAATACGATTCGGGACTAAAACAGAAACAACTTATGAGGGTGAAGGTGAAGAAAGAAAACCTGTTGAAACTCAGGTAGACAATATTATAAATAATCCGAATCCGGCATGGAAGAAAAAGGCCAATAAATTAAAAGAAGAAGATTATAAAGCTTTTTACAATGAGCTTTATCCATATAGCACTCCCCCACTTTTTTGGATTCATTTAGATATCGACTTCCCATTCAATCTTACTGGAATCTTGTATTTTCCGAAAGTGACCAATGCCGTAGAAGTTCAAAAAAACAAAATCCAATTATATAGTAACCAGGTTTATGTAACAGACGATGTGAGTAATATCGTACCGGAATTTTTGACGCTTCTTCATGGAGTTATAGATTCTCCAGATATCCCTCTAAATGTATCACGTTCTTATCTTCAGTCAGACGCCAATGTTAAAAAGATCACCTCTTACATCACCAAAAAAGTTGCAGAAAAATTAGCCAAACTTTTCAAAAAAGATAGAGAGGCATACGAATCGAAGTGGCAAGAAATTGGAGTTTTTGTAAAATACGGAATGATCTCAGAAGAAAAATTCCATGACAAAGGAATAAAATTTGGATTGCTTAAAAACCTAGATGGTGATCACTTTACGATAGAAGAATACAAAGAAAAAGTCAAAGCTCTACAAACTGACAAACATGATAAGATTGTGCTTCTGTATACAAACAATAAAGATCAACATCACAGTTATATAGCTTCCGCGAAAGCGAAGAGTTATGATGTATTAGAATTTGACAATGTTATTGACAACCATTTTATGCAGCATCTTGAGTCAAAAGGTTTGGATGTAACATTTGTTCGCGTCGATTCTGATACTGCCAATAATTTGGTGCAAAAGGACGAATCGAATGAGTCAGTTCTTTCAGAAAAAGACCAAGAAAAGGTCAAGAATTTATTTACCGATTCCTTAGGTGATTTGAAAGGTGGAACTATTGAACTAAAAGCCTTATCTCCAGAAGATCATCCTGTTCAGATTACAAAACCTGAATTTATGCGTAGGATGAAAGAGATGCAGCAAATGCAAGGAATGAATATGGGACAAATGCCTGATATGCACAATGTGGTAATAAATTCTAACCATCCATTGATCGCTGAAAAACTTGTCCGTATGAAAGGAGAAAAAAAATCCGCATTCGCGAAATACCTACATCAACTGGCATTGCTAAATCAAAATATGCTGAAAGGAGAAGAATTGGCAGAGTTCGTTAAGAAGAGTATTGACTTTATGAAGTAAGGGCAGTTCAGTCTTATAATAAAAAAGGTAATTTGGAAATTCCCAAATTACCTTTTTTTATGGCTGTCATTATTCTATATTTTTTGATTCATTTTCTTTTTTCTGCTTGAGCATTTCGTTGATTTTTGTCAACTGTTCAAATCCATTTTCATTTTTAGGGTTAATCCTAACTGATTCTAAATACTCTTTTTTCGCTTCTTCTATGAAACCATTTTTTAAAAGAGCTTCTCCATAACTATCTCTCACATTAGGATCAAATGGAAATAAATAACGGTTTACCTTAAAGACAAATTCAGCTTCGTCGAATCTATTCTCGCTCATAAGGACAAATCCGTAAGTATTTAATTCTCCAGATGTGCTTAGATCACGATAGATAGAATTATAGCCAGCTTTAAGAGATGAATAAGCCCTCAAAGAATCCAAATTAGCAGTTTCTAGATAATCACTTAATATTTGTACCGCATTATAATGGGGTTTGTATGGGTAACCGCTGACTATACAATTAATGTCTGTTTCTAAATCAAATACAGTCCGCTCGACAATCCTTCCTTGTTCTTTTCCATCTTTACTAAAGATAAAGGTCGGCACCCTATGAATATTTAGTCCTTCCGTTTCTTTTTTTGGCCCCATTTTGTACAATTCATCTTCATTATGAAGAGCAATTATTTCTAACTTACCATTGTCAAGATTTAAACCATTCCACAATTTCATAAATCGAGGAAATAAATATTTAGTATCTCCACACCAGGTACCTATAAATATTTGCACCTTATAATCTTTTAAACTTTCTTCGTTTAATCGATTTGTATTATTTAATTCAAAATCATTGTAGTTTTTATCATACCATTCTTTGTATTCACTCGAATTAAAATCTTCAATCATGCATTTTCCCCATAAATGAGCATTGCCTTTTTTATCGATATAAGAAGATTGACCAAATACATTTATAGATAGAAAACAGAAAATAATTAATAAGGATCTCGAAGTATTCATAAGTAATTTTTGTTTTAACAAAATTATGATCGAGTCCAATGCTTCTTTGTTAATGAAGTCCTAACAATTGTTAAGCATTCGCGAATGCGAAAAAATACTTTTTTAAGGAACGATTTATAAGGAAGTTTGGTTTTTACATTGATTTTCATCTTTATCAGACCACTTCTACTTCCAAGCGTTTTTTAAATATTTATCACTAAACCAACTTTAATCAATGAGAGGAATATATATTATTCTTTTACTTCTCGTAGGTTTACTCTTCTGGTATTTAGCTAACAATTGTAATTGTTGTGTGGTTGATGGAAAAAATTCGACAGCGGTCGTTGCGCCAATCGAAAAACTCCCGATCAAGAAACTTAGTCCGATATCTTTTGCTTGTTCGGATGACACGCCTCAATTAGAAGCCAGATGGACAAAATTTCGAGATTCCTTGCAAAATTCTTTGCAAGAAAATCAAATTCTTCAAATAGAAGGTTTCGAATTCGGAGATGAAACTAATTCTAGTACCAGTAAATCTTTAGCCATGGCAAGAGCCCAACAGGTCAGAGGATTATTGGATTTGCAAGACAATCAAGTGCGCTTGGTTTCTAGCAATAAAGCAGATAATTGCCGAGAAGAAGAACTTTACAATTTGATCAGATTTAGGATGCTGAGAAATTCAGCAAAAATTAAGGAAGTCGGAGATCGCACATTGATCTACTTTCCGAGTAATTCTACTGATAAATTGGGAGATGCTGAAATAGAAGCCTATTTAGATGATGTAGCCGCTAGAGTAGTCAAGTCTGGAGAAAAAGTCCAGCTGATCGGACATACAGATTCTACAGGTGACCGAATCAAAAACATTCAACTTGGCCAAGGTCGTGCGAATGTAATTAGAGATTATTTGGTGTCAAAAGGAGTTTCTGCTGATGCCGTTATCCCTACGTCACAAGGACCAGATCAACCCATTGCAGATAATGCAACCGCTGAAGGACGAGCACAAAATCGTCGGACCGAGCTAAAAATTATTAACTAATTCAAATTAAAAAATTCAACCATGACAGGTTTAAGTATAATATTATTTTGTTTTTGCAAATGGTGGTGGCTCCTATGGCTGTTGCCTGCTTTATTAGGATGGCTTTTGGGTCGCTCCATGTCATCTAAAACAGTCGGTGACGGCATCGATTGGAAATCTAAATACGATCAATCTCAAAGAGATTTAGCAGAATGTAGAAAAAGTAAATCATCATTGAAAGCTGCTGCTTCAACTGGTGTAGCTTCGATGGCTGCGGTAAAAAGGGAAGAACCAGCAGCTCCAAAAAAAACCGGAGCTTGGGCCAAATTAAAAGAAGACAATCTTCAATTTATCGAAGGCATAGGGCCAAAAATGAATGAGGTATTGAATGAAAATGGCGTAAGAAGTTGGTCCAAATTAGCAGATATGTCGAGAAATGACTTAAAAAACATTTTGGCGAAATATGGAGACAAGTATCAAATTATCGAACCAGGAGATTGGCCAAGACAAGCCAAATATGCAGCAGAAGAAGATTGGGACGGTTTGATTAAATATCAAAGTGATGATGGATCGGCAGCGAAAGTACGAACCCTGTTTATCAAGTTAGGAATAATGGACGAGGACGGTAATTACAAATCCTAAGATAATTTCCCAATGAGATTCGGCCCGGATTCTTTTTAAAGAGTTCGGGTCTTTTTTTATCTCAACTTATCTAATTGGTTCGTTAAATTATTTCTTCACAAACAAAATCACTAGTTGATCACCTCCACTTCAGATCTATCATCTTCTTGTACATCAATCCCGTTATTAACAAATTGACATTTTTCCAAAACAATACTTGATATATCTATGCTATCGGCTGGAGTAATTACGTCTACCGCAATATTACAGTTGATAAAAGTATCTTGAAGAGCATGAGTTGTTGAAGATTCTTTTAACCAAATACCCTTATGGCAATTTTCAATTTTATTATGTTCTACCATTGCATTGATCGTTCTTCCAAAGTTTTCGGAACCAATTTCTAAAGCGGAATCTCCAATAGAAGCAAAATAGTTGTTGCGAATAATCATATCTGTACAAGAATTTAAATCTACCCCATCGTCATTGCCTCCGATCATAGAATTAAATTCGATTAATCCATCATTGCTATTAATAAATTCTATGGCATCTGGCACATTCGTGAATGTATTATTTCTAATCGTCGCATTATGTACATCATGAGCCAGCACTCCTTCACATTTGTTCACACCAAAAAAAACACAATCAGAAACGATTAAGGAGCCGTACCAAAATCTAATCGTAGCGGAAGTCCAATCTAAAGCTTGGGTATTTACAAATTCAACATTAGTTACTGTACGAAGTGATTATTCCATCTGTTACTTTTACATGATCCATCACTAAATAATCCGAAGGTCCTTTTAAAGAAAACGTACCCCACCCGACCCCAGGTGTTTCAGGATTAATGATAATGGGTTCATATTCGGTTCCTTCTAAAAATACACTTCCTTCTGTATTGATATTTACACCATCACTAATAATGATTTCTGCCCCCGGTTCAGCATAGATGTCTTCTCCGTTTTTTAAAGTCAAATCAGTCAAAATAAAATGTGGAGAACCAGCCTTGTCCCAAATGATATTGTTATCGGTTTCATCACCACACGAAAAAGCAAAAATCAATAGTACGAATAAAAGTAGTTTTAATCCTTTCATAATTGTTATCGGAAAAATAGATGATTTCTTAATAACTAACGAATGGATATTCGAAAAAGCGTAGAAAGGCGAAGATTAATTGTCCTGTTAGATGATTAGGTGGTCTAATGGTCTAAATCAAACTCATTTGCTTGACCAAATAATCCATCTGTTGGAAATAGTCTCTCTTAGTTTTACCTGGAGCAAAAACAAAACTATAAACGTAGACTAAAGTGCCATCGTCTTTATTGTGCATCATATATGCTGCAAAAGGACCTCCTTCAAAATCTTTCGTCATTTCCCAGATACCTCTTATCTCTTTAGTATAATTCCCATTGATCTCTCTAGTATAATCGAAAATTGGAAGGTCAGTTTCGTTGATCCGCATATAATTTTCAGGATCATCCTTATCCAAAAAATGACCAAAGTGATTGGCAAGCTCTATTAAATTTTCTTTAGAAAAATCTTTATCACTTTGATAAGGAATTTTCTTAATTGCAAAACTTAAAGTAGCATCTTTTGTATCCTTTCGATACCAAGAAAAATTATCCCTGGACAAGACAAAATTGAAGTCCCCAGGCATATCAACTTTTACACCATAAGATTCTTCCAATTCCTTAGAAATGCCAAGATTGACATTTTCCGCATATAACTTGGCTTTGAGTTGCTGCTCATCATGGATGTTGATTCTTTTAGCAACTGCAGAAAAACTGTTTTTTATGTTTTGGACCAATTCATCCTCATTTCTTCCAAATAAATAAATGACGATTTGATTTCTTGCCCACTTATCCCTCCCAACTGAAGATTTTAACTCTCCATCTTTTCGAGCCTTAACAAAACGATCTTCTCCCAAATCTCTTCTGACCATGCGAGTGGTCGCTGCATCATCATCATTTAAGTTGGCCAAAACGACATATGTTCGCAGCTGTCTTCTCAAAGGTTCACCTTCTAGTTCTTCCAAAGTAAAATGTCTAAGATCAAAAAAGGGCTCCGGTTGTGGCATAATTGGATAGGCCGAAGCAAAGTAATATTGAAAAGTATCTCCAATCATCGTATTCCAATCATCTTCTTCAGAAACAACTACGATTTCATTCATCACACCCATCGCCGATGGCTTGGCTGCATTACTTTTTACCATCTCTTCATTACAAGAAGAGAATATCACAATGGCACAAATAAAAAGAAACAAATATTTTTTCATCAATGTCCTTTAATTAAAGATGATGAAATGATGGCTTTTGGCGTATGCCTTAAAAAAGACCAGCAATCACATTTTCCTCAGTTATACCTTCAGCTTCTGCTTTATAATTTCTTACAATTCTATGCCTTAAAACATAATTGGCAATAGCTTGAACATCCTCGATATCTGGAGAATATTTTCCATTAATGGCTGCGTGACATTTCGCTCCAAGTACTAGATACTGTGAAGCCCTAGGTCCAGCACCCCAAGAAATATAATTATTAACTTCTGCTGTCGCTCTCGGTGTATTTGGTCGTGTACGAGTAGCTAAATTTACCGCGTACTCCAATACATTATCTGCAATAGGAATCTTTCTAATTAATTCTTGGAAAGCCACTATTTCTTCTGAAGTAACAACATTTTTTAAATCAGTTACCTTATTAGTAGTAGTTGCCTTTACTACCGCAATTTCTTCATCATAACTCGGATAATCCAAAGGAATGTTAAACATAAAACGATCCAGCTGTGCTTCCGGCAAAGGATAAGTACCCTCTTGCTCAATCGGATTTTGCGTAGCCAATACAAAAAATGGCTTTGGTAACATATGTCTATCTCCTGAAACCGTAACAGATCTTTCTTGCATCGCTTCTAAAAGAGCAGCTTGCGTTTTAGGAGGTGTACGATTTATTTCATCCGCAAGCACGATGTTTGCAAATATTGGCCCTTTATTAAACTTAAAATTTCGGGCATCATCTAAGACTTCAGACCCAGTTATGTCAGATGGCATCAAATCTGGCGTAAATTGGATACGTTTAAAACTCAAATCCAACACCTCAGAAATAGTACTTACTAATAAAGTTTTTGCCAGTCCTGGTACACCTACCAATAAACTATGACCATTGCTAAATAGCGAAATTATTACCGCTCTAACCACATCTTCCTGACCGATGATAACTTTGCCTATCTCAGCTTTTAAAGTTTTATACGAACTTGCCAAGGCATCTACCGCTTCAACATCAGAATTAAACTGTACACTCATAAATTGTATTGTAAAAGACGCAAAAATAAACTATCTGTATAACTTGTATAAGCTATCTAACATATATGACCACGAAATACTTTAGAAAGTCACCAAAGATGAATTTGTGTTAATTTTTTTCGCATCCGCGAATGTTGATATCTACAATTAATGAAGAAGCAAAAAGAAATTCCAAAAATTGATTTTAAACAAAAAAATACGTTTGGAATTGAAGTCATGAAAATTTCGCAACTTTCTAAAAAGCTATTAGATACGCATGCACACAATCCTTTCGAAACACATAAAATAGATTTTTTCTTAATTCTTGTTTTGATGTCAAATCGTTATACGCATTTTGTAGATTTTAAATCTCATTCATTGTCCAAAGGAAGTGTTTTGTTTGTTGCTCAAAATCAAATACATCATTTCGATGAAGAAATATTGAACGCGAAAGGAATATGTATCATTTTCAACAATTCCTTTTTCGATCATGGACAATTCTATTCGGGTGGCCATAAATTTTATCGTTTATTTAATTATCACATCGAAAACCCAACTTTGCAACAATCAGAATTGGGATTAGATAAATTGATTGATCTCGCTAACGAATTATGGGACGAATATCAACACCCAGACAGTGAAGTCAAATACGAAATATTGTATTCCTTACTGAAAGCATTTTTATTAAAAGCCGAACGAGCTAAAGAATTTAGATCTATTTCAGCGGTCAAGACTAAATGGATGGAAATATTTTCAGAATTTAAAAGAGCCGTTGAAAGCCAATACCCTACCACTAGAAGTTCAAAAGAATACGCCAAACAACTCTTCATTTCTTACAAGTCACTTAATGAAATTGTCAAAAGATTGACAGGCAAAACCGCCAAATCTTTTATCGATGATTTCGTAACAATAGAAATCAAGCGCTATTTAAGTTCTACATCTTTGTCGATAAAAGAAATCAGTTATAAAACTGGATTTGAAGAACCTGCCAATCTCATAAAATTTTTTAAAAAACATACCAATACTACCCCACTACAGTTTAGAAAGCAATACATCAAATAAGGTTACACTTTGATAATTTTTGTCCTCATTTTGATAATGCTTCAAAACTGCTATGCCCATAGTTTTGCATTATTATCAAACTAAAAAAACAAATTTTGAAAATCATTACAAACCTAAAAATCATGTTTT
>JAHDHU010000036.1:24642-25513 GCA_020631135.1 Saprospiraceae bacterium
GCGATTTTATATTCTAGCTGTAATCATGGTCACACGGTTTTGGAAGTAACAAGTTTCAAAACTAAATCTGGTACTAATCTCACTGAGTTCAATAAGATGGATGCTCAGATCGAAGAAATTTTTACTAGCAAACAATCTGGATACGTTAAAAGACAAAGTGGGATGAATGAAAATGGAGAATATGTTGTATTGGTCTATTGGAAATCACTTGAAGACGCCAAAGCATCTATGGCCAAATTCATGAAAGACAAATCCGTAGCGGAATATGCCTCCATGATAGATGAATCAACAATGAACATGAATCGCTACAGCATCGATTCTGATTTTGCCGCTCAGACAAGCACATTCGTTGAAGTGATGTCTTTTAACACAAATCCAGATGCAGACATCCATGCTTTTAATTTGACAAATAAAGAAGTACAAACGGCTTTTTCTGTAAAACAAAAAGGATTTCTTCAACGGATAACTGGTGTCAATGAAAATCAAGAGCAATTAGTAGCCGTTTATTGGGACAATAAAGAAAATTCAGACAAAGCATTAGAGCCTTTTATGGATCACTCTATTTCAAAAAAATTTATGAAAATGATCGACCAGTCATCTGTACAACTGGGCCGTTACCAAACACTTAATTCACTAAAAAACATACCAATGGAATTATCAAAAAAAGACCAAGTCGTAGCACTATTAAATAGTTTTAATACTGGTGATCAAACCCCCATTTCTTATATCAATCCTGAAAAATATATCCAACATAATCTTGATGTGGCAGATGGATTAGAGGGATTTGGACAAGTGATGCACCATGCTCCTCCAGGTGGATTTAAAGCCAATGTTGTTCGTGCTTTTGAAGATGGAGATTATGTATTTACAC
>JAHDHU010000037.1:0-1648 GCA_020631135.1 Saprospiraceae bacterium
CAGATTTCGGCTCTGAGGGTTGAGGGTTCGAATCCTTCCGCGGTCACTAGAAAAGAAGAGATGCAATATTTTTTGTGTCTCTTTTTTTTATTATTTTCTCCTCATCACGGCCTTTTTCTTCTGATGACTTTTATGTAAGGAGACGGAGGAATGCATTTCTTTTCCTCCTCATCCCGGCCTTCTCCTCCTGAGGAGGAGAAGGAGGTTTATGTTTATGTTCTTTAAAGCTCTAGACAATATTGCGGAAGGCATGTGAAAATAACAATTCCTAAAATCTGGTTCAACAATTTTTAGTTACAAAGAATGGTTTAAATAAAAAGAACCAGATAAACAAGTTTATCTGGTTCACACTTTTCGCTGAGGATACATCTTGGTTCTATTTGTTGTAGCCTTCTAACTTTGAATTGCTTTCAATAATTAGAGAAGACCATTAATAAAATTAAGAACAACATCAGAATTGAGAATAGCGAAGAACAAACCAACCAAAGTTGCTCCTAGAACAGTAAGCCAAAATTGAGATTTTTCAATTTTAGGATTCATACGTATAACTATCACAATCAAAATAATGGTCAAAAAAAACAGACCAAGCAATACAAAGAGGTAAAGAGAATCATTCATAGGTGTAGTTTTAAGATCATTAAAAAATATACTAAATACACCTTAATATACATGTATTATATTGTGTGAACGAATATTGTTTTTCATAATATGAGAACTAACAAACACATGTTCAATTCGACTTGTGACACAAATGAATAGGACCAGCAAAAATACAAGCGACATAAAAAATAAAACCGATGAGACACCTCTTTACAATTATGATGTAGTTATAACCATTTAAGAAAATTAGATCCCTGCTGAATACCTATTGTCTTTTTACGAACCTTTTCAGTCCTTTTCTTCGATACACTGCCATTTAACCACTCCAAATGAATAAGTCATATTGAAATGGCGCAAAATTTGCACAATACACTAATATCACGTGTAAAACACATATTTTTAGTATACTTAAGTGTGTTATGCGTGTATTTTGTAACTTTACACCCAAGCCATGAAAATATTACTTCGTCATTTACTTAAAAGTGAAGCAATTCGATTTGACCTTAAAGATCTTCATATTGAAGATTCTTTTTTAGATGAATTGATGAGTGACGAACAATCAGCGTTAAACAATTACTTAAAAACAATTAAGTTATTCGCTTTACACAACCTCCTGCCTGAAGAACATATCTCTTTACGATATCTGTCAGATCTCGATCGATTCCTTTTGGCTTCAAATATTTCAAAAAAGAAAGAGAACATCTTAAACAATGATAAAATTGAATTAAGCAAATCATTCTTAAACCGATTAAGCGAGGCAGTAAAAGAATATCTGAAAGCAAACAAGATTACAAATCCCAAACCCATCAAGCAAAAAGCTATCCTCAAGTTTTACTTGAATGAAGATGGCATCAGCATTAAACCAGCTGCTCTAAGCAATCAGATTAACCGAAATTTAAAAGCACACAAATACGTAATCTTGGAAAATTTTGAAGAATACGAAATTTTAACAAAAACAATCTCAGCATTTAGAAAAATGGACTGGGCAAATAAATAATAATTCCAATTACTCCATTTCCTACCCCACCATTCCCCTCACAAACACATC
>JAHDHU010000037.1:1658-25464 GCA_020631135.1 Saprospiraceae bacterium
GATCGAACGAGCCTTCAGAATACTCGGACGATTATCTAAGCACTTAAAAATGTCTTCTTTACCGGGTTCTTTGCCGCTAAAGATGTATGATTCGATTAAAGCATTAAACTGGGCTTTATCCAGATTTTCGTCTTCACACAAGGTGGCTAGCGCCAATACCTTTTGATCTTTCCAATACTGCTCAAACTCATCATCGACGGTATCCGCATCATTGATGTTTGGCAGGTTTTCATCGATAAATTTTTCGATCAACTCTCGTTTGCTTCTCAAGCTGGGGTCGCCACCCAACAAGTCCATGATCGTCTTTTTCTGGGCTTTGGCTTCCGCAGAATTTTCACCGGTCATCTTAGCCAACAACCGGATGATGTAACTGACATTTATTTTGTCTCGATGAATCAACTCCAACTCAAAATCGATGTCCTTTAAAATAGATGTCTTTTCTTTTTGCTCTTCCTGCCTGACCTTATCGTGAAGATCCCAATACTTGCCTTTGTAATCCTCAAACTCTTGTTCGTCTATACCTAGCTCATTCCAATCAAAATCAGTATAAGATTGCAGTACGTTTAAATTTCGCAAGACACTTCTAAAAGCCTTTACAAATAAAGCCTCTTGTTCTTCTGTCACCAAGTCATTGACACTTTCGTAAGTCGGAGTGATTTGTCTTAACTGCTCTAAAGCTTCTTCAAACTTGCCGGCAATGAACTCAAAATCAGGCATGGTCACCACCTCAATGGCATCCTTGTTAGAGAACAAGGTGATCGCATCATCTGTCGCCTTTTTTAAATTACGGAAGCACAAAATATTGCCCTGAGATTTTTGCTCTCCTAGAATACGATTGGTTCTCGAAAATGCTTGGATCAATCCGTGCTGCCGTAGATTTTTATCGACATAAAGAGTGTTTACTTTTTTGGCGTCGAAACCAGTCAACATCATATTGACTACAATCACCAAATCCAAGCGATCTTTATCTTTAAAACTGTCTTTCTCTCGTTCTTTCAGACGTTTGGAAATATCCTTAAAGTAGTTTTCAAATTGTTTACTATCCTTAGTGCTAAAGCTGGTGCCGTACATTTTGTTATAGTCACTTATATAGGCATCCAATTTATCACGACTGTGACTCGATCTATAAACAACTAAAGGATCAGCAGCCTGCCTACTATCATCCTTTTCTTGATCATCTACCATGGCCTCACCAGGCAAAGTATCCTGTGCATCCTCATCCTCTTCATTGGCACCATAAGAAAATATGGTCGCCACGCGCAAATCGTGCAAGCCTTCTTTTTTCTTTTTCTGAAACAAATTGTAATACTGAATGACATTGTCAATGCTGCTTACAGCAAGTATGGCGGAATATGCTTTGTTAAAGGTTTTTTGGTCGTGATGTGCGATGATGTAATCCACAATTTTATCAATCCGCTGAGGCGAGTCAAATACCTCTTTCTTATCTATAGCCTCTACCTCGATATCGATAAAACTTCGACTTTTATTTTTATACCTCCCTATGTACTCAATCCCAAAGCGCAGCACGTTTTGATCGCTAATGGCATCAGTGATGACATACTTATGCAAGCATTCGCCAAAGAGGTCTTTGGTGGTACGTTTACCCAAATCGTTCTTCGAAGCATTTTCGGAAAAGATGGGTGTACCCGTAAATCCAAAGAGCTGACTTTTATCAAAAAACTTGGTGATGCGCTCGTGGGTCTCTCCAAATTGTGATCGATGACATTCGTCAAAGATGAAAACCAAGCGCTGATCTTGTAGGCTTTTTATCTGGTGTTTGAAACGATCCGAAATGGCATTATTGAGTTTTTGTATGGTGGTCAAAACCAACTTGGTATCGTCTGCCAACTGCTCAACCAACTTAGTGGTATTGTTGGTCACATCCACACTACCCTTTTTGAAGGCATTGAACTCCTTCATGGTTTGGTAATCCAAGTCTTTGCGATCTACCACAAACACTACTTTGTGGACCTCCGGCAAATCCATCAAAATCTGACTCGCCTTAAAGGAGGTGAGTGTCTTTCCTGAACCTGTAGTATGCCAGATGTACCCATTGTCATGGGAATGCATGACCTGCTTTACAATCGCTTCGGTCGCATAATACTGATAAGGCCGCAACACCATCATGATCTTATGCGTCTCATTGATCACGATGTATTTGGCGATCATCTTACCAAGATGATCTGGATCTAAAAACGATGCAGCGAAGGCATCCAACTCGGTTATGTTTTTGTTTTGCTCATCCGACCAAAAGAAGGTTTGTTTGACAGATTGCAACTTATTATTGGCCAGGTATTTTGTATTGCCGCCATTGCTGATGACAAAGAGCTGTACGTACTGAAACAAACCATCGTTGCTCCAAAAGCTGTGGCGCTGGTATCGATTGATCTGATTAAAGGCTTCTTTGATTTCTAAGCCACGACGCTTGAGTTCGATTTGTACCAATGGCAATCCATTGACCAAGAGTGTGACGTCGTAGCGGTTTTTATAGGTGCCCTCTTGCGCAATCTGATGGGTGACCTGATAGAGATTGTTGCCCCAATCCTCCGAATCAAAAAAGCGTACATAAAAAGAAGACTCATCGTCTCTGGTCATCCGAAAGCGATCTCGCAATGTTTTGGCCTTTTCGAACTCGTTGCCCTTAGAAAGGTGATTGAGGATTTGGTCGAACTCCTTATCGGAGAAGGTGGTCTCGTTGAATGCAGCGAGTTGGGTTTTGAGATTAGCCTTGAGGCCTCCTGCATCTGTGACAGTAATCTGCTCATAACCCAAATTTTTAAGTTGGGCAATGAGCTTGTTTTCTAAGGCAGCTTCGGATTGGCGGGTCATACAAACATTTTTTGAAGCAGCCCTTTTTTGAAGGCTTGGGTTTGGGTAATTTGAGAGGCAATTGCCTCTATTTTATTGTCTAGTTGCATCAATGCATTGGCTATTTTTTTTTGTTCATTCAAACTAGGAATTTGAAATTTAATCTTTTCTAAGGTTGACTTAGATAAACTAGGTACTCCTGAAGCTTCATTGTACAATTTCCAATTTACTCTTTGGAATAATATGAAAACAAAAAAAGGCGATACCTCTTGAAAATCATAGGTGTAAAACAAAGTATCAACAGTCCAAAATGCACCATTAAAAAAGAAAGGTTTGTCTATTGTACCTTTTCTTCCAATAAAAACCGTTTCACCAGAATGGAGTTTTTCATTTACATAACGCATCAATCCTCCAGTACCAAAAACGGGAATATTACCAGATTCCAATGCTTTATGATCTTTGCCACTTCCAATTTTTAAAAATTCCTTCATTCTCTTCTCCTCCCATTCCGGATAATCTTTGCCATTAGAACCCTCAAGTTCATTCGGGTCAGGCTTAAAGCGAAGCTCTCCAGAAAACAGCTTTTGCATCAGGCCTTTTTTGTATTGCTCTAAAGCTTCTTTCTTTTGGGTGAGTAATTGGATTTTTTGATCGACTGCTGAAAGGAAACTGGCTATTTTTTGTTGTTCGCTAATTATCTTAGGAACATACCTCTTAGTTGCATGAACATTATTCCTATTTAGTGTTGGAACACCAGAACCAGTACTGAGTCGTTCAAGTTTAAAATTCGAATAAAAATAAAAAACGAACTTAGGCACGTTATCAAGAAAAGAGGTCACCCATAATGCAGTATTGTGAGGCCAAAAATCCTTTTCAACGAAGGTCACTTTACCTATTGTTCCGGATCTTCCAGTGACCACACCTGGTGCTCTAACTTTAAATTCATTATGAGTTTTCATAATTCCATTAGAAAAAACTACCGGATATTTACCATGTTTTATTTTGGCTACTGGCAAATCAAAACCCCTTTGCAATGGTGCAAAATTGAGCATTTTCCTATATACCCACTCCCCTTCAAACTCCTTAAACCTCAGTTCTGGTACCCGCTTATTTTTTACAGCACTACTCATGATCTGGAAACTGGTTTTATGCACCCCGTGGCGGGCACGGGGGCTGGTAGAGCCATGGCAAGCGCAGGATCACTCATTACAAAATTTTGTACACTCTGAAATGAAAGCTTTTTCAATTCTGTTGGTTTATTTTTAAAACGGAGATCACCGCACGAAGGATAGAACGGTTTGTTTAAACCCCGCTGTACAGCGGGGTGAGTAGTGATAGCCTGACCGCTGTGCAACGCACAGGGGACGTGCCCAAATACGCAAGATATGTATGTCTGAAAAATCAAAATGGCGTGTCTATTCCGAGTTCTTTGCAAAAAGCTGCGATGACCTTATCGGTCTTTTCTATTTCTTTATCCAAGGCTTTGAGTTCTTTCGACACTGCTGCCAGATCGATGGGTTCCTCCTCTTCGAAGGTATCGACATAACGGGGAATGTTTAGATTGTAATCGTTTTCGACGATCTCGTCCATCTTGGCCACATAGCTGTACTTATCTAGGACCGCCCTATCTTGGTAGCAGTCCATCAACTTGGTGATGTCTTCTTCTCTTAGGACATTTTGGGTTTTGACTTTTTCAAAATCTCTACTGGCATCTATAAACAATACCTTATCCGGATGTGCACGTTGCTTTTTGATCACCAAAATACAGGTCGGTATGCTCGTGCCGTAAAATATATTGGCAGGCAATCCGATCACGGCATCGAGGTAGTTTTTTTCTTCGATCAAATACTTGCGGATGTGTCCTTCTGCGGCACCTCTAAACAAGACCCCATGTGGAAGCACGATCGCCATGGTTCCCTTTTCGTCCAATTGGTGTATCATGTGCTGGACAAAGGCGAAATCCGCTTTGGAACTTGGAGCCAACTTACCATAGGCAGAAAATCGATCGTCGCTCATAAACAAGGGACTGGCGCTCCACTTGGCAGAAAAAGGTGGATTGGCGACGATGGCCTCGAAGCGCTGATCGATGTGTTGCGGACGCTCCAGGGTATCTTCATTTTTGATGTCAAACTTTTTATAATGCACATTGTGCATAATCATGTTCATTCGACAAAGGTTATAGGTGGTGGGATTCATTTCTTGACCGTAAAATCCACTCACTTCTTTGACTTCTTTAGCTACCCTTAAGAGCAAAGAGCCAGAGCCACAGGTAGGATCATAAACGGATTTTAGTTTTGGCTTGCCGACGGTCACCAACTTGGCCAAAATTTTACTGACCTGTTGTGGTGTATAAAACTCCCCTGCTTTTTTGCCCGCTCCACTGGCAAATTGACCGATGAGGTATTCGTAGGCATCACCGAGGAGATCGCTGTCATCATTGGCGAGATCAAAATCGATTTCGTCTAGATGCGCCAAGACTTTGACGATCAGTTCGTTTTTATCTTTCTCGGATTTTCCGAGTTTATGACTCGTGAGATCTAGATCCGCAAAGAGGTTACCAAAATCATCTTCGCTTTCGGAGCCCATGGTGCTCTGCTCTATGTTGACCAATACCTTGGCGAGGTCACCTAGTATAAAATTGTTTTTTCCACCCGCATTTCCTCTTTTTGATAGTTCTCCAAAGAGTTCGTTGGGATGTAAAAAATAGCCCAAAGTATCGAGTGCCAGTGATTTGATTTCTTGGAGCAGTTCACTTTCCTGCTCGTGACCCAAAACCTCTTTAAAACTCAATCCATCGGGTTTTAAGATGGTATCGGCGTACATTTCCATGCGTGTACTGAGGTACTTAAAAAATATAAAACCGAGGATATAGTCTCTAAAATCATCGGCGTCCATTTTGCCTCTTAGGGTATTGGCGATGTTCCAAAGTTGTTGTTCTAATTGTCTCTTTTGCTCTTCTGCCATGGTCAGCTTTACTTGAGATCACAAATATGCGATTTCTATAAAATGATAATTGTCTATTTAAGGTCTGATGAAGATATAAAAAAATGCTCCTTGTTGAAAAAGGCATTGAGATATGATGGAAAGCTCTAATTTCGATGGCAATCTTTTAATGTTCAATTTGACATTATTAGAAATTTAGCCAAGTAATCTTCTTCAATAGTTTTTATCTGGTTAACTTAAGAAGCAGTCCTTGATTCCGAAACATAAAATATCCTCGAATTTAATTAGAAAGCAAAGCCACCACCATGAAAAAAGCGATACAACTCTGTTGCCTTTCATTTAGCATTTTACTCATCAATCTCAAGGGAAATACACAAGGCTGCGTTTGCAACAGCGCTATACTTTTAACTACACCTGACACAGACTGCACCGGTAAGACATTTGGAACCGCAAGTTTTACAAGTGGTAATTTAGAGGATGGATGCCTTCAACCAGTTTATACAGAATGTGGCCAAAACATCAGCAAAACGCTTTGGTTCGAGATAACGACTGATTCTTGTGCCAAACAGTTGTTGGTGGATGTTGACCCTGCAGAGAATTGGATTCCCAAGATAAGTGTCTACCAGGGAGATGATTGTGCTGATCTATCTTCACTACCATTTCTAATGAATCCCAACCAACCCTGTGGCTCACTCGTGGGCTCTAGCGTAACCGGTATTTATTCCGTTTTAGGGCAAACAACTTATTGGATCGCAATTTCTAGAAACATCGATGTGACCAACAGTGATTTTCATTTAGAAATAAGCACTACCGCACAATACATTAGCTGTTTACAACAAGATCAAACCAATTTTACCCTTAACGGAAATCCTATAGGCGGTGCGCTTTGGGATCCACAAAGCGTTCAAAATCAACTGACTCCAGGTGAAGAATATGAAATTTGTTTGGATTTTCTATATAATTCTACAAACAGCAATAATGTTTGGTTACATGGAATTATTCCCAATTTTGGTCCAGCCTGGGACTTAAGCAGCTTTAACCCCAATTCTGCTTCTATTAGCCCCAGTAGCTCTTTTGGTCCAAACGGACAAGATGTTTCTTGGTACAACAACGTTGTTCTGCAAGAACCCGTGCCCAATTTATGCACCTATATAAATTCAGATGGTAATTTAGAATTGTGTAATGACCTAAGCCAATCCTGTCCTTGCACTCCCGGATTAGCAGTTGGCGACAATTTACCGCCCGGCTGGTTTTGGATTTCGAGTGGATCCGCAATGACTTGCACAAACGATGGGACACTAGCGGAGTCTTGGGGAATCGGAGCTACTATGATAAATATTTCGATTTGCTTTGATTTAAAAGTCAAAGAATTCACAACCGTATTGCAATGTGAAAACGAAAATGATTTGATGATTTCATTTATGCCTTTTTCAGATGGCATGACAGGTTGCTGGGAAGACAATACTGGTGAATGTCAAATTGATTTTTTACAGTTCATAAATTTAAAAGCCAACTGCAGTCTAAATCAGACAGATTGTACCGATACACTACAGGTATACTCTCTTTGTGAAGAATCAATTAGTTATTGCTCTTTAAGTGATATCCATAATAAATGCTTCGACATGCCAGAAGCAAGTTCAAATGCGACAGGTCCAATGCCACTCTGTCCAGATGGTGGAGTTCCTGACAATATGGTTTGGTTTTCTTTCATTGCACCTGAAGTTCCAATAATTGAATTTCTTATTACAGCAGACGACTGCAGTACCACAGGAGGAACTACACCCGGCATACAATATGGCATTTACACCAATTGTGATTTTGACAATTCCATTATTTGCAGTCCAGATTGCGGTCCCCTTGTGAATGCCACTTATAGTGTGGTGTTATCACAAGGGTCGTTTATCCCCGGTCAGGAATATTGGTTTTTCATTGACGGTTGCACGACCACGACGTGCTCCATATTGATCGAAGTTATTGAAGGTGGCAACAAGACATTTCAATATCCTGATCCAACAAATATTTTATGTCAAGATTGTGAAGTAATTGATTCAATGCCTGCAGGAAATATTTCGACGAGTTATTCAGTTTGTTCTTTTGCAAATATCGAATTAGAAATTACTGATGAATACAATTTTTTCGATTCTTTCGAATCTGAAAATGTTTACTCATGGCACAGTACTCCAAACATTCCCTCGTTGTCACAATTGACGGACACCAACTTACAAACAATTCTAAGTAGTACGACTCCTGGTATTTATGAAATTTGTGCTCAAATAATTTCAGATTGTGCGCAAACTTCTGAAGTGTGTATTGAGCTCGAAATAAAAGAAGTCCCAACTATACCAATTATAGATTATACCATCTCGATGCCGTATCAAATTTTATTCTGTTGGAATGATATAGGAGCAGAAATCTATGACCCTATTCTGATAAACCCCAATCCAAACCATGTTCTAAATTATGATGCACAAGCAAATCCGCTTTGTTGTACAGTTAATGGTGTCGAGTATTTAGATTCTGTAGAACTAATCGTCATCTCCACTCATGAATGCGACATTAATACGGCACTGGGTACCTGTGTGATGGACGTTTGCTTTCCGGAATATCAAAATGAATACTACTTAGATGAGGATGGGGACGGATTTGGGAATCCAGATACAAGCATAATAGACTGTATCGCACCTTTGGACTATGTAGAAAACAATACAGATTGCAATGACAATGATTCAACGATTTATCCTGGGGCTAATGAGCTTTGCGACAATTTAGACAATAACTGCAATGATGTCATAGACGAGGATGTCGTTTTTCAAACATATTTTGAAGACAGCGATGGAGACGGATTCGGAAATCCTGACGTGAGCATAGAAGATTGTATGTCACCAATGAGCTACGTAGAAAACAATGATGATTGTGATGATAACAACGCTGAGCTAAATCCGAATGCAACGGAAGTCTGTGACACTGAAGACAACAACTGCAATGGTGAAATAGATGAAGGATTAACTTTTATAACTTATTATCAAGATATGGATGGAGATGGATTCGGAAATCCTGATGTCAGCATAGAAGATTGTATGTCACCAATCGGCTACGTAGAAAACAATGATGATTGTGATGATGACAACGCTGAAATAAATCCAGATGCCACAGAAGTGTGTGATACCATTGACAATAACTGCAATGACGAAGTAGACGAAGGCTTGGCATTTACAACTTATTACCAAGATATGGATGGAGATGGATTTGGAGATCCTGAATTTTTCTTTGACAACTGCGCACCAGTAGCAGGTTTTGTCGAAAATGGAGATGATTGCGATGATACCAATCCTGACATAAATCCCGAGGCTGAAGAAATCCCCAACAATGGCATCGATGAAGATTGTGATGGCCTTAGCAGTGCACACGAATTAGACAATTATTTGGTCAAAATTTATCCTAACCCCGCAAATGCGATTATTTACATAGAGATCAATAGCGAAGTGGATTTCCAAACAAAGTTATTTGCCATGGATGGTAAATTAATTCTCGAAACGACAACAAGTGTTTTAGATGTTTCGGCTTACGCGAATGGCATGTACTTGATAGAAATAAAGGATCTTAAAACCAACAAAAGATTGATAGAAAGAATTGTAATTAACAAATAAGGGTTTTGGGAAATGATTTTGAAGATTCATGCAAGAAGTTGGGAAGCTTTGATGCAATTATCGCAAAAGGTCTAAGATCTTTGCTAGTAAGGAAGTAAACTAGATTTTCCTTTGACAAAGGTGTTCCACCTCTTGGCACTAAGGAAACAAACTTATTTCGCTAATCGTATTTCAGTTAAAGGTACTGGACACCCTACTGCTTCACCACTTTCTTTCGGCTTATCAGTTCACCATCTTGATTAAAGAAATGGACAAAATACATACCCTGAGACCACGAGTAAGTTTGGAGTTTGGTCATAAGACTTCCCAAATATTGCTGCTCTTGGATTAATTTGCCTTGAGTATCGTAGATCAAAATTTTTTGACAATTTAAATGAGATGGAACATAGACTTGTGAATAATATGAGGTAGGATTAGGAAAAATGGAAACCCTGTCGGATTCTAATAATTTGGGGAAGCGTTCGTAAAAACTATTGCGCAACCTACTTGGTCGCCAAGCTGCAAAGTTCTTCATATCTATAATTCGTCCTTCCCAAAAGTCTAAGTCCGGAGGATAATTCCAACGAGCGATTTGACGAGGCATTTCGTTGCGGTATCGAGCGGCTAACGAATCTATGTGTCTTATGACTTTATCACTAGCGAAAGTTGATTCTAACAATTCCTCCAAACGATTTCGATACATTTGAGCAAAACCTTCATTGTCCATTAGCGACCTAAACAAACGCGTCGACCATTCAGGATTGGGCCAGGACTCGCCCTCATCGTTTGTAGCATGCTCGTACGCGTCATAGTAATAAGTGTAAAAGCCATCATCATAATCATTGGCCAAAAATCGCCATTTGGCGCCTGGACTTTGAGTTCTCCAAAGACGTTCATTATTCCCTACCCAATCGCGGCCACCACTGTATGCATTTGAGATATGATGCAAAATATAGTTTTCAATATCAAAATGTTTGGCGACACTTTGATATACCTCGTCATCTGACAAATCCATCATCTCCAGTTCTTCGTTTAAGGCTTGGTAGTCTTCGCTGCTACCCTCCTTATCATTGAAAAGCATGGCTATTTCGAGATAATCAATCAATTCCCGATCTGTGTTATGATAATCTTCTAAATAATATTTATCATACCTTTCTCTCAGGTTGTGGATTCCCCAATAAGATCCGTTTAAGAATACCACGACTTGGGTCGATGCTTGCGTTTCGATATCTTTTTCTTCCAGAAGTTCATGCATCAATAAATCCGTAAACATGACTTTGTTGAATTGTTGTCCACCATTTCGCAGAATCAAATTTTTAAAGGATGATTTAGTAAGATTTGAAAAAAAAGGGTGTTCAATTCTATTATTTCCCAAGGTATCTTTTGCCTGGAGTCGCAAACTTTTACATGGATATTGACGACTTGCGCCACCGTGAATTTCCAATTCTAATCGCTGTCGGATAATCTCCTCGCCATTAAAGAAAAAAGAAAACTCAGCGATCCTTTCCCACTCATCACCTCGATTAAAATAATTTCCAGGTTGCCAAATATTTGGATTGTCATCATAATCTTTACCAGGAACATATATTCCCGTTTCGTAATCAAACAAACCTTCTTCATCCACATTCAAGGAAACAATAGGGAATTCTATTTCATCAAAAGTCTCTCCTATAAAATATTCTAGTTGCTTAATTGGAGAAAGTTGGATTGCTCCATCAAATAAAGCGTATCGAACAATTGATGATTTTAAAATTTTACTTTCAGGTATTTTCCAAACCAAATTGGGATTGGCATCCAGAGGCGTAGTTGGTATTTCAGAGATCGTATTTTCAAATATCGAGCGATCAGAAATGCTTAAAGGATTGGTATATAAATAGGAGTCACTGTCAGGATCCTCTCCATGCAGTGCATATCTCAACTCATAATTTTGATCGTATTCAAAACTTAATTCAATCGGATCTAAATAAATACCAGATGGATGACTAACACTGGCATCCTGAGCGACGATTAGATTAAGCGAAAGAGCTTGCAGGCAAAGTGTCAATATATTCTTTAATCTTGGCGTGGTCATTTATAAGATTAAAATTAAGCCATTAGAAATTGATTGGCGATAATTCTAATTTTAGATTCGACAAGAGAATTTGACAAATTGCGACAAAACGAATCAGTATAATTTCATTTTGGGAGAATCGAAAACAAAAAGGATTCATGCTTTGGATTCCTTAAGGGCCGTAATGATGCTATTGGGAATCGTCATCCATTCAGCTTTGAGCTACAATCTTACGGATTTTGGAGAAGCTTGGCCGATCCGCGATCCTAATGCTAGGCACATTTTTGCAGATTCGATTGTGTTTTTTATCAACACCTTTCGGATGCCAATATTTTTTTTCTTGGCAGGTTATTTCGCGGTGTTATTACTTCAAAATCGAGGATTAAAAAAGCTCATCCATAATCGTTTTGCACGGATCGTATTGCCCTTCTTAATTTTTTGGATATTGCTCTGGCCGATGATCAATTTTAGCTTTTGTTTTAGTGAATCATTTTTATCCTCTGGTAAAGATTTTTCGGACGTATTCACTGAATGTAGATTATTAGAATATAGTTTCCTTCCGAACTCCACCTTCCATTTATGGTTTTTGTATTATTTAATCTTCTTCACTTGCCTTTCTGTCATCATCACTCTGATGATTGGCCTTTTAAATGTTTCCCTCAAAACTAGATTTTTAAATGGCTCTAAAGCAATGATCGAAAATTCACTGGGTCGTGTTGCTCTTTTCACCTCAGTGATCTTTTTGATTTTGTTTTCTTTGAAGACTTCTAAAGTCGAACCATCGATCAGATTGACATTAGATTCATGTACATTCATTTTCTATTTTTGCTTTTACATCCTAGGTTGGTTGGTTCGAAAATCAGAGGTATCGATCCATTCTTTTAAAAAAAATGCTTGGTTTAATTTTTTAATCGCCATTGCACTATTGAGCGTTCACGGAATGCTCATCATTCAATTAGAATTGCCACACAATGCCTATCGCTTGGACTTTATATTTCTTAGCGCTGTCGAAATCAGTCTTTTCATTTTCGGAATAACAGGATTATTTATTCGCTACATGAGTAAGCGATCCACACTTATGAGGTATCTCTCGGATTCATCTTATTGGGTTTATTTAATTCATCTACCCATAACTGCCTTTATACCTTCTCTTTTTAGGGATTGGCCGATACCAGGGATTTTAAAATTGACGCTTGTGATCTGTTTAACTTCGATCATTTGTTTTTTTACATATCACTACCTGGTTCGCAATAGCTTTATTGGTAAATTTTTGAATGGAAGAAAATATGCTACTTTCGATTCGTTATCTAATCAAACAAATCCATGATCAAAGTATTGGTGACCGGTGCAACGGGTTTTTTGGGATCTCGATTAGTGGAGCATTTAGTTGATCACACCAACAAGTACAGTGTTATAGGGACTGGGAGAAAATTTAGTACAGACAATCGATACGCTCATCCAAATTTGAGATACATTCTCGGAGATTTATGTGACAAGAAATTTGTCCAAACGCTCTTTGATGAAAAGATAGAAATGGTCATCAACTGTGCCAGCTTTTCTTCTCCTTGGGGAAGCAAAGAAGTATTTGAAAAGGCCAACATTCAAACTCAGCAGCATCTCATTGACGAATGTCAAAAAAATAAAATTGATCGCTTTATCTACATATCAAGTCCCAGTATTTATTTTGATTACACGGATAGATTAGGTGTGACAGAAAAAACCCCCTTACCTCTCAATTTAGTCAACAACTATGCAATAACGAAAGTCAAAGCAGAAGGCCTCTTAAAAAACTCTGGTTTGGATTATATGATTTTAAGACCTCGGGCATTAATTGGTCGCGGAGATACGGTAATCATGCCAAGGCTAATTAGGTCTCATTTAGAAGGCAAATTAAGGATCATGGGCAATGGCGACAACTTGGTGGATCTTACTTCGGTGAGCAATATGACAGAAGCCATACGTCTATCCATGCACAGCAATCATAAAAACGAAGATTTCAATATTTCGAACGGCAAGCCGGTTGTCCTTTGGGACGAGATCAACTCAATTTTAAAATCCATTGGCAAAACCACTGTGACTAAAAAAATCCCTTACCCAATCATGTATGGTATCGCAAGCCTATTGGAATTAAAATCAAAATTTATTGATCGCAGAAAAGAGCCGGTTCTTACAAGATATGGTGTTGGTGTACTTTCCAAAAACTTTACTTTTGACATCTCTAAAGCACAAGCACTTTTGGGATATCAAGCAAAACAAACAACCGAAGAAGCAATGGATGAATTTGCCCGATGGTTTCTCAATTCTCAACAATGAAAGGGCTAAGTGTACAAATCAAATCGGCTGGCTATTGTACAGCCTCAGAATCCCATGCAATTTCCGGAGGTTCCAGAAAATCGATAAAATTTTATGCGAGCTATGCCATTATCCACCACCCCAAACATGGTCTGGTATTATTTGACACAGGTTATACCCGCCGATTTTACAATGAGACCAAAAATTGGCCTTACAAAATATACGCTTTGGCAACCAAAGTTTACGTTGGTGAGGAAGAAGAGCTCATCAATGTATTAAAGGAAGAAGGCATTGATGCTCCAGAAGTTAAATTTATAATTGTCTCTCATTTCCATGCAGATCATATTGGCGGTTTGAGAGACTTTCCAAACGCTACATTCATTTGCTGTAAAGATGCATTTGAAGATGTCAAAGGCAAGAAGGGAATCTCGGCCCTCAGAAAAGGATTCATACCTAATCTTTTGCCTTCGGATTTTGAATCACGATGTAGATTTATCGCATTCGCGAATGCAGAAATAAATGACAATCACTTGGGACCCTTGATTGATTTGTTTGAGGATGGATCTATTTTACTCTGCCGTTTAGATGGTCACGCCAAAGGCCAAATGGGTGCAATGATCAACACGGAGCCCAAAACATTTTTAGTTGCTGACGGGGCATGGCTCAAAGCCAACTATACCGAATTGCGTTTCCCGAATCCTATTGTAAAATTATTTTTTGACTCTTGGTCAGATTACAAAAACTCATTAAAAGGTATACATGATTACCACAAGGCAAACCCTGAAACCATCATCATGCCTTGTCATTGTGAAGAATCGTTAATGAAGTATCGCTCCTAGCAAATGAGGCCAAATAAAATACATATCCTGTATTACTTTTTGATTCATCGACTTAAGCGAAAGTTTTCATCGAATAAGGTATCGAATCGGAGGAAAAGAAGGTGGAAACACAATTTAAAGAAATCACCTTTTTACCAGTCCATGATTGAGAAAGAAAAAGAATTTCCAATCATTTCGAAATCCATCTTCATGGAAAATTTTGACACCATTAATACGGTTGGTATCTCGGCAGAAGATGCATTTAAAGTGGCCGAAGCTAGCGAACAATCAAGAAATTTTTCGACCGACATAGGTGACATTAGCGTAGGACTCTCCTCAGGAACAAGTGGCAATAGAGGACTCTTTCTAAACTCTAAAAAAGAGAAAGCCATTTGGGTAGGAGCTATCCTGGATCGGGTGATCGGATTTTCTTTCAAAAATAGAAAAGTTGCTTTTTTTTTAAGAGCCAACAACAATCTTTATGAATCGGTCAATTCTAATTTATTGAGTTTTAAATTTTTCGATATCAAAGAAAATTTAAAAGATAATATCGAATCATTCATCCAAATACAGCCAAATGTTTTAGTTGCTCAGCCATCAGTGCTTTTAGAAATCGCCAAGTATATGGAGCATCAAAATATTGATTCCTTTTTATCAAAAGTTATTTCTGTGGCGGAGGTTTTAGAAGAAGATCAAAAAGTTTATTTCGAACAAATATTTGGTTGCAAAATCGATCAGGTTTATCAATGCACCGAAGGGTTTTTAGCCTACACTTGCAAAGAAAACAATCTGCATTTCAATGAAGATTGGATAGAAATCGAAAAAAAATATTTAGATACTGACAAAACCCGTTTCCATCCAATTATAACAGACTTTTTACGCGAATCTCAGCCTGTAATTCGATATGAACTTAATGACATTATTCATGAAGGGAAGCTATGTACCTGTGGTTCAAAGTCCACAGTAATTGAAAAAATTGAAGGGAGATCCGATGATGTTTTCGAATTTAAGACAACCAATAAATCCGTAACCATCTTCCCAGATTTTTTACGTCGTGCTATAATGGTCTCGTCGAACAATATACTTAATTATGCCCTCATTCGAAAAGGTAAAAAACTAATTTGGCTACATTTAGAAAGCCGAGATATTACAAAGAAAGAAGAAGATTTTAAGCAAGTAAAAAAATCACTTGATCAGTTATTTTTGGATTTTGGAATTAAGAATATTATCATTGAGCCATTCACTCTCGACCAGGATCGTTCCTCTAAATTTACTAGGATAAAGAATGAGTATAAAAAGAGCATTTGATATAGTTGGCATTGGAAAGTACCTTCCGGAAACGATCATTACCAGTAGTCATATAGAAGAAGAACTCAATCTTCCGGAACACTGGATTTGTGAAAACATAGGGGTTGAAACTAGGCATCGTGCAAATCATGAGGAATCTAATAGCTACATGGGAGCAGAAGCGTTGAAAGCCGCTCTTAGAAATGCACATTTAAATATTAAAAATATTGATTATTTGATTTCTGCCTCTGCCACTTTTGATTATGTAATCCCTAACCGATCTTGCCTAATCAAAAGTGAATTTAAAAATGCGGAGCAATTGAATTTCCCATGTATCGATATAAATTCGGTTTGCACAAGTTTTATAAGTGCGTTGGATTACGCAAGCTATTTATTAAGTCAAGAATCCATAAATAATATCGCAATTGTGAGTTCCGAAATAAGCTCCAATGGCTTAGATCCTTCAAACCAGGAAGCATATTCTTTGTTTGGCGATGGAGCTGCAGCGGTCATTATATCCAGCGCAAATAGTTCTGGAGGTTTGATAAAACACCTTTCACAAACCTATACATCAAATGTTATGTCCACTAAAATAATCGCAGGAGGAAACAAAAATCATCCGCGATCGACACCTTATGATGCCGGATTGTATTCCTTTCAAATGGAAGGTCCTACACTTCTAAAAAGTGTGATGTCTATTTTACCTTCGTTTTTACAATCGTTTTTCGATAACACTGACACGAATCTCGAAGAAATAAATCTAATCATCCCTCACCAAGCCAGCAAAATGGGATTAAAAATGTTGCATAGATTAAACCAAAATAATTCCAGCAATGTGGCAAACTATCTAAAAACTATGGGCAATTGTATTGCCAGTTCTATTCCATTGGCTTTGGCAAAAAGCATTGAAGAAGGAAAATTAAAATCTGGAGACCGATGCTTTTTAATCGGTACTGCAGCGGGTTTAACGATCAGTGGATTACTTTTTGAGTACAATGATGGCACTTCCTGATGGAAGAGATTGTTGTAAATAATAGTGCAACAAGTACGATGCGCTTATCCTTATTGTTTCACACCTTTCATTTTTAGTGCTATTCTTTTTCGATCAAGATCTAAAGACACAAGCTCTACTTTAACTTTTTGATCCACTTTTAAAACCTCTGCAGGATCAGAAATAAACCTATCAACTATTTGTGAAATATGAATTAGGCCATTCTCTTTTATACCGATATCCACGAAGGCTCCAAATTTGGTAAGATTACTTATAATTCCGGGTAAAACAATGCCAGGACTCAAATCACTAATGGACTTTACCTGCTCAGAAAATTCAAATTTTTCCGCCTTCCCTCTCGGATCGATGCCAGGCTTGGCCAATTCTTTTAAGATATCCCTAAGTCCTATTTCCCCAATAGTTTCATCTAGATAATCTTTGACTTTAATTTGTTTGATTCTCTCTTCACTTCCTATTAAATCATAGATTGAAACTCCCAAATGACGAGATATTTTTCGCACAACTTTATAAGACTCAGGATGCACAGCTGTATCATCAAGTGGATCTTGACTTCCTTTTACCCTCAAAAATCCGGCAGATTGTTCGAAAGCTTTTTTACCTAAGCCTTTGACTTCTTTCAATTGATTTCTGGACTTAAAGCGCTTTTCTTGTGTCCTAAAATCTACAATGTTTCGAGCCAACTTTGGACCTATCCCTGAAACATAGCTTAGCAATTTATAGCTGGCTGTATTTAAATTGACTCCGACTTTATTGACGGCAAACGAAACCACATTATCCAGGCTTGACTTCAATTGATCTTGATTGACATCATGTTGATACTGCCCCACTCCGATGGACTTTGGATCAATTTTAACCAATTCAGCCATTGGATCCATCAATCTACGTGCAATAGAAACAGTACCTCTTACTGTTATATCTAAATCACCAAACTCTTCTCTTGCAATTTCAGAAGCAGAATAAATAGAAGCACCCGATTCGTTTACTGAAAACACCTCAAGCTCTTTATAAATTTTTGCAGCTTCTTTGGCCAGTTGCAAAGTTTCTCTTCCGGCAGTTCCATTTCCTACTCCAATGAGTTGTACCTTATATTTTTCTATAAGTGACTCAATTTTTAGTTTCGATTCTTGATATTTACTTTGTGGCGGATGGGGAAAAATGGTTGTATGATGGAGCAAACTTCCTTCCTCATTTAGCACGACTATTTTACAACCTGTTCTAAATCCAGGATCAATCCCCAAAGTAATCTTTGAACCTGCAGGTGAAGCTAAAAGCAACTGTTCTACATTAGACGCAAAAACATCGATTGCTTCTTTATCAGCTTTTTCTTTTGCTGCATTTCGAAACTCTGTTTCTATAGAAGGATGCAATAGTCTTTTGTATGAATCCTTTATCGCAAGCAATACTTGATCTGAAGATTCATTGTTTTCTTTTATAAAAATTCTGCTCAAACCATCGATAAGGTCATTTTCATCGATGTTGATTGACACCCTCAAAAAGCCTTCTTTCTCCGCTCTAAAGATTGCCAATATTCGATGACTTGGACATTTTCGCAAAGCTTGTTCAAACTCAAAATAATCTTTGTATTTAATTGCCTTCTCCTTATGCTTCTTAACAACTTTCGCTACTAGCATGGCATCTCTACTAAATTTACGCCTGACCAAATTTCTTGAAGCGCTACTCTCATTCACCCATTCAGCGATGATGTCTCTAGCGCCTTGCAAAGCCTCATCTAATGAAGAAATTTCGCCTTGTACAAATTCTTCCGCCTTTTGATCGATCAAAGGATACCGTTGGGACATGATGATTTTAGCCAAAGGTTCTAGACCTAGTTTTCTGGCCTTTTCTGCGCGCGTTTTACGTTTTAGTTTGTACGGCAGGTACAAATCTTCTAATAAGGTAAGGTTCTCGCATTCGCGAATGCGTCGTTCCAATTCAGCATCCAATTTACCCTGCTCTTTTATGGATTTGAGGATGCTTTCTTTTCGAGACTCAAGATCCTTGATTTGTTTGTGGATATTTAGTATTTGTAATAACTGCACCTCATCCAGTCCTCCCGTCTGATCTTTCCTATATCTAGCGATAAAAGGGATTGTTGCACCTTCTTCAAAAAGCTCTAAAATCTTTAAAACGATGGTGAAAGACAAGCGAAGTGTACTCCCAATTTTTTTTGCAATTTCTTCCGCACCCATGAGTATTCTTTATGGTATAAAAGTAGAATAAGAACTTCAATAAAAATTAAGAAAAACAAATTGAAACGGAGTTGAATGATTATTTATTCTTCACCTCTTTTCATATTTCGAATCTTATAAAACAGAATGATTGAAGACGAAATCATCGTT
Source organism: Saprospiraceae bacterium (assembly GCA_020631135.1). Taxonomy (GTDB): domain Bacteria; phylum Bacteroidota; class Bacteroidia; order Chitinophagales; family Saprospiraceae; genus JAHDHU01. The sequence continues at coordinate 20,834 of JAHDHU010000037.1, forward strand.
AATCCATTAGCTAATATTATTGGCCATGCATCCAACATAATACCGTATACAAACCACAGGGCAATCCCAATAAGAAAAAAGAAATACATATAAAAAGAAATACCAGAAGTGTCTCTTGTTTTAATGGTTTTGACGGTCTGCGGAATAAAAGAACCAGTCGTAATAATAGCAGCAATGTATCCTATCCAATCTATCATTATTGGTTCTCTTTACATTGACGAATGTCAGAAATTCTATCTACTAAAACATGACCGCAGTATGCCTTCGCTACAGGGGTATTATAATAAGCTTCGAGCATAATAAAATCATAATCATCGGTAGCAGTAAATTCAACTTGATATTCTTTCCATTCTTCATGATCTATCGGAACAGATTTATAGATCAATTCTTTTGTTTCACAATTTTCGTGACCCATCCATATTTTGAGACAAATCGGTTTTACGAAATTTACTACTCTTCCTGCATTAACGGTGTAACTCTTGTAATTGCTTGACTGGGACAAATAAAGACAAAATCTATAGCATTTAGATTTATTTATTTGTTGTTCCAACTTTTGTCCTATAGATTCCCAAGTTTCATCATCACGCACAACTATGCCTAAGTAGGTTTCTCCATCAAATGCTTCTTGAGTAACTTCCCACATACCATTTGGGAGTATATCCGCTGGTGAATGATTCGGAAATTTTACAAGGCCACAATTTGTCCAATCATCGATCTCATGAGTTTTTTCCCATTCGGATTTGTTGATTTCAAAGGATCCATTTTTAATTCTTATAGAATCCTGGGCAGTTGCACTGAATCCAATAATTACTAATAGAAGGAGCAAAAAAAAGTTCTTCATTAAAGTTCTAATTAAATAATCCCTAAATTAACTACAATAACCAATTTAGCTATGGGACTATTTAAAAAGAATGACCCTAGGAGTTATGACGCGATCGTCATTGGCACTGGAATTTCTGGAGGTTGGGCCGCAAAAGAACTTTGCGAAAAAGGTCTAAAAACTTTGGTTTTGGACAGGGGTAGAAATATTAATCATGGTGACTACCCTACGGCAAATTTAGATCCTTGGGAATTAGAAAATGGTGGTTACTTTTCTGAAGAAAAATTGGACAAAGACTATCCTAAACAGCGACGTACAGGCTACACGGCCAGACCCGAACATGCGCACCATTTTGTTACTGACACCGAGCACCCTTATGAAGAAGAAGATAAAACAAGGTTTGATTGGATACGAGGATATCAAGTTGGAGGAAGGTCATTGGTTTGGGGAAGACAGAGTTACCGATGGAGTCCAATGGATTTCGAGTCAAATGCAAAAGATGGCGTTGGAATAGATTGGCCTATCAGGTATCAAGACCTCGCTCCTTGGTATGACCATGTTGAACGTTTTGCCGGAATTAGTGGACAGAATTTAGGCTTGCGTCAATTACCAGATGGTCAATTATTGGCTCCCATGGAATTAAACTGCGTCGAGCAGGACTTAGCACAAAGCATAGGTCAGAATTTTTCTGAACGTGTTTTAACTATCGGCAGAACTGCTCATATCACCAGTAATCCAGAAATTTTTGCTGGTAGAGGCAATTGCATGTATCGAAATCGATGTATGAGGGGTTGTCCCTTTGGTGGTTATTTTAGCAGCAACAGTTCTACACTACCTGCAGCAGAAGCTACGGGCAACATGACACTTCGACCCAATTCTATTGCTCATGAAATCATCTTTGATAATGAATCACAAAAAGCAACCGGGGTAAGAGTTATTGATAGCGAATCGAAAGAGCATTTAGAGTTTTTTGCAAAAATTATTTTTTGTAATGCAAGTACAGTTCCGAGCACTGCCATCCTAATGCAAAGCACTTCAAATAGGTTCCCAAATGGTATGGGCAACGACAGTGGTCAACTTGGACACCATATCATGGACCATCATTTTCAAGTTGGCGCAAGTGCTGATGTCGAAGGTTTTGAAGATAAATATTATAAAGGTCGTAGACCAAACGGTTTCTACATACCTAGATTTAGAAATCTGCCGTGGGATTCGAGCACTAAAAAATCATACCTCAGAGGATTTGGCTATCAAGGTGGAGCGAGTCGTAACAAATGGTGGCGAGGAGTTAGCGAAATGGGTTTTGGTGCCAAATTCAAAGATGACCTATTTAAACCAGGTGCTTGGTCGATCGGAATGAATGGATTCGGAGAAATGCTCCCTTATTTTGACAATAAAATGCAACTAACTGATAAGCTTGACCAATGGGGTTTACCGATCATAAAATTTAGCACAAACATTCGTGAAAACGAAGAAATAATGCGTGAAGATATGAAGACAGCTGCGGCTGAAATGTTAGAAGCAGCTGGTTACAAAAACGTGCGTGAATGGGACAATGGATACGGTGTGGGTCTAGGAATTCATGAGATGGGCACCGCACGAATGGGAAAGGACCCAAAGACTTCGATCCTTAACAAGTGGAATCAAATCCATGCGGTCAAAAATGTTTTTGTAACCGATGGTTCTTGTATGACATCATCCGCATGTCAAAACCCTTCTTTGACTTATATGGCGCTAACTGCTCGTGCTGCTAATTATGCCGTGGAGCAACTTAAAAAAGGAAATTTATAACATGAAGAGAAGATCAGCTTTACAACATATTGCTCTTGGTACAGGCGCCGCTATAAGTGGTGTGGCTTTCACAGCTTTTATTAGTTCATGTAAAAACGAAATCTCTGAGACTTGGAAGCCAAGTTTTTTATCTACGTTGGAATCTGAAGTTGTTGAAGAAATAATTGCAATCATTTTACCCCAAACAGAAACCCCTGGAGCTAAAGAACTAAAAGTTATCAAGACTGTAGACAATGTTTTGGACAGGCTTTATAAAGCGAGAGAGCAAGATCATTTCAGGACTGGACTAGGAATAATATTGAATCGCTTAAAATTGGATCCCATGGTAGAGCGTTCAAAAATTGATTTCGGGGAGATAGAGACATTCGTCAATAAAAATCTGGGATTTGAAAATGAGGAAGAATTAGAAAAATTCAATGAGTTGGCAAGAACCACACTTTCGGATGATGATAAACCTGGGGATGAGGTCCTATTCGCAAAGGCATTGTACAATATAAAATCTTTAGGCATCAATGCCTATTTCAAAGACCCTAGCATTGCGACAGAATTTTTAAACTACGACCCCGTTCCAGGAGTATACCTGGGATGTATACCGGTCGAAGAGGTTGGCAATTCTTGGAGTTTATAAAAAATTAAACAGAGCAAATATCGATGGCTTTTTTGAGCGATTCTATTGGCTTTTCTGATGTCGGGATAAATTCTTGTGCGATATATCCTTCAAATCCCGACTTCATGATGGCATGGACTATAGCTGCATAATTCAATTCTTGTGTCTCATCTATTTCGTTTCGACCCGGGACTCCTCCTGTGTGAAAATGAGAAATGTACTTCGCATTTTCTCTTATGGTTCTTATCACATCACCTTCCATAATTTGCATATGATAAATATCATATAATAATGAAAAAGCAGAGGAACCAATTTTCTCACATAAGGCAACACCCCACTTTGTATGATCACATTGATAATCATAATGATCTATTTTACTATTAAGTAATTCCATGACAATGGAGACATTATATCGTTCTGCTAATTTGAGTATTGGCTCTAAGCCAACCGCACAATTTTCAAGTCCATCTTCATCTGACAACCCATTTCGATTACCAGAAAAACAAATGATTTTTTCAATCCCCGCAGCATCGGCTTTTTGGATAATACTTGTATAATCCTTGAGCAATTGCCCATGATTTTCAGGGTCATTAAACCCTTTCGTTATCCCTAAATCTGAACCATTGCTGATGGCACATACCAACCCTTTTTTATGTGCTATTTGCCATTCGTTAGGATTTAATAATTCGATTGAAGAAACGCCTACTTCGGAAGCTCTTTCGCATAATTCTTCTAAAGGAATTTTACTATAACACCAACGACAAGCTGAATGTTTGACTTTCGAACCTTTGTTGATCGATTGATTATCGTTTCTAGTTTCGCAGGATGATAGAGTCACGCCTATACTTGCAGGAATCAGCAAAGATCCTTTCAAAATTTCGCGTCTTTTCATAATTATTATTGACTTTGATGTTTATTAAATTTAACGATAGATTATCAAAACAAGATGACTCAAAGACTTGGGTTTAAAATGATTAATAAACAAGCAAATATTTTAATAGTATGCTTACTTTCAAGCTTCTAAGACCAACCCAATGCATCTATTTACCATTGCTTCAATCGTATTATCTGCCCTTTTTGGTTACGCCAATGTTCGGTTCTTAAAGCTCCCAAATACCATTGGATTGATGATCATAGCGATCATTTTTACATTAGGATTGTTTTTGTCTAGCATGTTTACTCCGTCCCTTCTCAATATTGCAGAAGGACTCATTGCAGAGATAGATTTCAAAACTATATTGCTGGACATGATGTTGGGGTTTTTACTTTTTGCGGGTGCGCTTCATACAAACTTTGATCAGCTCAAAGTTCAACGCGGTCCAATACTCTTGTTCGCAACGGAAGGTGTGATTCTTTCTACCTTTCTAGTTGCTGGTTTTAGTTACTTTATTTTTAATGCTCTAGGCTTGAATG
>JAHDHU010000038.1:0-2014 GCA_020631135.1 Saprospiraceae bacterium
GGTAATGAATACCAGACCAATAAAGAAATTGGCTTGCACTACCAATTGCATCGAGGAATAGGCGTGCATCATCAAGCATATAACGAAAGTGAAAAAGCTTTTAAAGCTTCCATCTTTATTGGTGGACTTCCATCGCATGCCTTCTCTGCCATTATGCCTATGCCTGAAGGATTAAGTGAATTGACCTTTGCTGGAATGCTAGGCGGAAAAAGATTTTTATATCAAAGGGATGATCAAGGACATATCTTGTCTGGAGATGCTGATTTTGTGATCACAGGAACAATATTAAAAGATGTCAAAAAACCGGAAGGACCATTTGGAGATCATTTGGGTTATTATAGTCTAACTCATGATTTTCCAGTGATGAAAGTAGATCGCGTGTATCATCGCAAAAATCCATTGTGGCATTTTACTGTAGTCGGGAGACCTCCTCAAGAAGACAGTAGTTTTGGGTACTTGATACACAAAATGGTTGGCGAATTGGCAGGCCAAGAGTTTCCTGGACTGGTAGAACTAAATGCGGTAGATGCTGCTGGAGTTCATCCTCTTTTAATTGCGATTGGCAAGGAAAGATACATGCCTTTTAGAGAAAAGGTTCCAGAAGAAATACTTACAATAGCCAATAGAATTTTGGGATCTGGTCAAACGTCACTTGCCAAATTTTTGATCATAGCATCAGATGATGATGGACCAATAAACACCTACGATATTGGCTCTTATTTTGACCATATTCTTCAACGTATAGACTGGAATCGAGATTTACATTTTCAAACAAAAACTACGATAGACACTTTAGATTATTCTGGTGATGGTTGGAATAGCGGCAGCAAGGTGGTTATGGCTTGTCGTGGTCAAATAAAAAGAAAATTGGCTTCAAGTTTGGACCCAACTTTGAGGCTTTCCCAGCTAATAAAACAGGCAGTCGTTTTAAGAAATGGTGTTTTAGGAATTCAAATCGATCCATTCAAAGATTACACCTCGGCAAAAGAAGAACTAAATCGCCTTACACAGGATTTAAAGAATGTTAACCTCGATAGTTTTCCCCTTATCGTTATCTGCGATGATCCTAAATTCACTTCTGTGGAACTAAACAATTTCTTGTGGGTGACTTTCACTAGAGCCAATCCCAGTCATGATATTTACGGTATTGATTCTTTTATTGAAAACAAGCATTGGGGATGCAAGGGATCCTTACTGATCGATGCGAGAATTAAACCTCATCATGCACCTGAATTGGTGATCGATCCCGAGGTGAGTAAGAGAGTTGACCAAATTTTTACCAAAGAAGTTCAATTAAAAAAATACAGCTAATCTTTAGTGATCAGATTTAAAAATGAAGTACTAATCCAACACCTGATTCTACAACTCCAAATTCTAATTCAAATTTGCTTGGTGGCATTTGTAGACTATAATCATTTATTTTTTGGATGCCGTAATTAGATAATGCCAATTTTTTTTGCTTGTTAAAGCCGTTGATGGACACAAAGGCAGTAATGGCTAAACTATAACTAAAAAATTTGAACAAATTATCAGTACTTTGAGAAGTTGGCGTACTTTTTAAATTATTTGCTGTTAAAGCAACTCCACACACTGCGAGACCAATACCTGAAACCGATAATGCCGCGATTTTACCCTTCGCCTTTTTAAAATGAACTGCACTCGGTTCGAAGGACATCAAATATTCTTCTAATGACAAAAACCCTTTTAATATCTTACCATCTACAAAGTAATGATCTGATTTAGCATCTTTAGAAATGATGATTTTGGGATAACCTTTAAAATCGTTAAACAAATAATCTCCTTTCTTATCAAAAAAAATCTCTTCAACAAAATCACGATGGACTTTTGATTTTATTTGATATTTACTTTCGTAGTTAGTGTAGTGAATATATTGTTCTGTAATGTCTAAAATATTTACTTTCTTCTTCTTTTCATCCTTATAAACTATTACATCCTGGGTATTGGCATTTACATATCCACTTAATAAAATTAACAGTAACAAGCAGGTTCTATT
>JAHDHU010000038.1:2024-25334 GCA_020631135.1 Saprospiraceae bacterium
TATCTTGGATTAAAAAGTATACCCCATTCGAAATCCCAATTTATATCCAATAAAGACTCCTCCCCAAAAATCACCATCAATAAAGGTTCGATTTCCTACATTGTTGATAATACCATTGGCATTTATAATTGTTTCGTTTAGACCATTAAAATACGCGACGCCACCGTAGAAGTCAAAAATTAAATTATTATGAGCAACAATTTGCTTTCCCAAGTCAAAGCCAATTGACAAATATTCCCTATTTCGAAATTCTAATCTATTGAAATTTACACCCAGTCTTTCCTTTTTTTCTTGAACAGATGTAAAAGCCAGATTTAAAGCCAGGTAAGTTTTATTCAATATTTGTCTAGGGACATAATATTTTCGCTTACTCATTAAAGTAAAACCCTGTTTGTATCGTATTTCTGCTGTAAAGCCACCCTTTGATTGATTCACATATTGTATCCCATAACCATGCAACTGTGCGCCCAATTCAAAACTGGAAAATCTACTTATCGCACGTTCAAATGAAATGCCCATAGAACCTGTGGCTATCGCAACCACATTGCCCTTGATGGCATTCATACGCCTACTCCTTAATAAATGATTGATCATCTTTTTTTCATCTAATTCTGGATTTGGATCATCCATTTTTAGTGATTTGGTTTTATGAAAAACATTAGGATAATCTGACCAATTTTGAGGTTTCGGCTTTTCAAAATCAGGAATTGGTATTTCTTCTTCCTTAGAATATCCAATGATCAACTCTTTGACAAGAAACTTGTCAATTTCCATTTTCTGCTTGCCTTTCTTTCCGTCGATCCAATCGTAGTAAACAATGAGTTCTTCGTTGTCAAACTTGTAAATGACTTTATATTCCTTTCCCGAATGGGTCCGAATCAAATCATATTGTGGCCAAGAACTTTGAGCTAATAAAGCGCTGAAATTGAAGAAAAAAAAACACAAATAAACAACAACCAATTTGGCACCCTTCAATTGGAATAGTAAACTTTTATTTGGCCTTACTGACATAATGCTTAAATACAACTAACGCTAAAAACTGAGTCTCATCCCCACTCCATTCGAAACTAAACCTAAGTCCAATAAAACGTTTTCTTTTTGCTGCAAGTAGGTGAAGTTTTGATTGATGCTTTGAATTCCGTATGCATTGATCGCTTTCCTTTTAAATCTTCGGTGCATCCCGTTACTGATTAGTGCAATCGTGCCAGCAGAAGGAGCACAAAGAAATAAAAATACCGCACCAGTGATTGTATTTGAAAGTGACGAATCATTAGATAAAATCATGACACCACTCCCAAAAAAAACTAAGGATGCAATACCAAAAGCATTGGCATTTGTTTTATAGTCTAATGATCTTTTCAAAAATTCGGCAGAAGGCTTATATCCTGATAAAAAGGGTTTTAAATCTTCATATTTATGAATGATCTTACCATTGGCAAAATAAAAATTGGATCTCGAATCTTTTAAAACCATTGTTTCAGGTTTATCGAATTCTGATCTTACTGTAAATTCTCCAATGTCATCAAGCTCAATATTTTTAACGAGATCTCGATTGATTTTATAAACTATATAATCTCCTGAATTCTGACTATAGTAACTGATGTAAGTTCCCGTTACTCCAATGATTTCGCACTCTACAACTTCGTCATTTGTTTTGACAATTCGATCTTGTGCCGCGAGTTGTTCTGCACCAAATCCAAAAATGCATAACAAAGCCAAAAAGAATTATGAAAGTTTTCGAACTACTTCTCATCTTCTGGCTTTTTAAAATTAAACAAGTAACCAACTCTAAATCCTGCCTTGGTTATAAAATTATTATTGCCAAATATATCTCCATCTTCAAAATCATTACGGCGAGTAGATTTAGTTATGTTTCCATTTTCGTTGGTCACCACTTCAAATTCGCCATTATAGTATTGCATCCCTGCATAAATATCGAGTGAAACCCGATTGTTGAGGATCCATTGATATCCAATGTCTAAACCCACGTATGCATAATTTCGATTTTTACTTTCTAAAGTTTGCCCATTAAAACTGAAAAATTCTTTGCGTTCATTTACACTTGCTCCACCGATCAATCCTTTTATATAGGTACCAGCCAAAATATGATCTGGTACATAATAAGAAGATAAAAGGGCTGCCAGTTTTAATTTGTATCCTAGTTCAAGACCCAATCCTTCCTTTTGATTTATTCCACGGGAAGCTTGCACCCCATGAAGAGCTACGATGGCTTCGAAAGAAGAACGATGATTAAACGCTCGCTCATAAGAAACTAATCCTGAGGCCAAACCAATTGCTGAAAGATTAAACTTGACGTTGTTTGGTCTGTTTTCTACATAAACATGGTTATGCATATAATCTTGGTTAACACTTATTTGTCTTAAATCATCATGATCAAAAGAATTACCATCAAAAAGATCTTTAGGAAATTGATCTAAGACATCCGACGTTACTGTGGGTTTATAACCATAAATTACTTTTAAAACCTCAGATTTATCCATCTTCCGGACTATATCAGAACTGCCATCCAATAAAGAAAAATAAATCGTGCTTTCATCAGTATCCGTGATTTTTGCTTTAATGATTCTACTGTTCTTTGTTTCGATTAGGTCGTAAGTACTTTCTTGAGCACTCGAGACGTATTGAAAAATGCATAGTATGAGAAGAATGCTTATAATTTCTTTCATGTGCGTTCTCGCTTAAAATTTAAACGAATTAAAACTCAAAATATATTGACTACTAGGTCACAATTATCAACTAAAGTAAATTTTTCTAAGTTAATGGGCTTCAAAAAAAATAGTTTACGCATTCGCGAATGCGAATTAAAAAAAACAATTGATTCAAAACTAAGCAGGCAAGTCTAGGATCCGTATTTAAGCAAGGTCGTAAGAGTTTCGAATAAGCAAATACAAAATCAATTTTCTGCAGTGAGATTTACATAAATCGCTATTATAAAACTAAAGTTGTTTGGTTTTTATAATTTATAGAATGTAAAACTTCCTATTTTACAATTATGAATGAAAAACGGAATCAAATTGATTTGCAACAGCGATTTTTTGAAGTCATTACCAAAAGGACTGCTCACAAAAATACTTCGGTTCTTCATGACGTAATGGAAATCTTAGATATTCGAAGAGGAGCAGCGTATAAAAGAATGAATGGTGAAACAGCGCTTTCTCTTGATGAGTTGATACAACTATCAGAGCATTTTAAGGTATCTCTGGATGCCGTATTTAATAGCGATAAATACATTTCTTTTTTTCATCCTTTTTTAAAAGAAAATCAAAAAAACACGACCAATCAATTTTTTGATCAATTTTCTTTTTTCTTAAAACCATTGAAGACGAATCTTCCTGGAGAGGAAAAAGAATTGGCTTATCTCGCGAATGAGATTCCCATTTTTTACTATTTCTCTCACCGCTATATTTTTAATTTTCTATTATCCGTATGGAAACACTTGCATTGGGACGAAAATCAAATAGAAATAAAAGACACCAATGACTTCGATAGTCAAATCGAATTTTTCCGCCAAGAAATCGCCAAAAACTACTACGGGCATCCTGTTACAGAGATCTGGAACTCTAACATGCTAAACAACCTGTATCAACAGGTAATATTTTGCATCACCATCAGAGCATTTAAAGATCAAAGTTTTGTCAAGCGATTGATTACGGATATCGAAAAGCTGATAAATCACTTACGGGAAATCGCGGTTTCAGGTATAAAGTCGATCCAAGGTATTTCAACCGAGCAATCTGAGTTAAAAATTTATCTTAATGATTTTGGCAACTATATGAATCTAGTCCTTTATAACTCTAACGCTTTTAAGGCCTGTTTTATCGGTTATGATTTTCCTCAATTTATTGTTTCGCACAATGATAAGCTTTATAACTTTTCGAAAGATTGGATCGATAAAATCAAGAAAAGATCTGTGCTCATTAGTTCTGAAGGCTATCAATACCGAGAACTGTTTTTCATTAAAATGGAAAATGATTTTAAGTACTTTAAAGAAAGAGTCGAAAAGCTCATGGACATTTATTACAATTAGATTAATGTAATATTTATCTGGCTTAAGCTATGAAATATTGGACCAACTAGATACCTTAACACTTCTGAACAATTCAGCTTTAAAAAAATAGTATGAACAATCTACTGCGCTCCTTGTGTCTGAGCTGTATGGCACTTCTTATTCCCATATTTTCATTTGCTCAGGATGTAGGTATTGACGAGAGAATAGATCAAGCCTTTCAACCAATCTCAGATTTCTTTTTCGATTTTATATTTTTCGAGATCGCTGAAGATGTGCCATTTGTTCTTGTCTTATTGGTAATGAGTGCATTATTTTTCACCCTCTACTTCGGTTTCGTAAATATTAGAAGGTTTACTACAGCTGTACGCGTCGTAAGAGGTAAATATGACGATATAGAAAAGCATCATGGCGCTTCTGAAGAAGCATCGGTTGATGGAGATATCCGAGATACGATTAGAGATGAAAGTGCCGAAGGAGAGGTCAGTCATTTTCAAGCATTGGCTACTGCAGTTTCTGGGACGGTTGGAAATGGAAACATAGCCGGAGTAGCATTAGCAATTGCATTAGGTGGGCCGGGAGCTACTTTTTGGATGATCATATGCGGTCTTTTGGGTATGTCAACAAAATTTGTTGAATGTACGCTTGGTGTTCAGTATAGAGATGTTGGGCCTGACGGGACTGTTTATGGTGGACCGATGTATTATATAAGTAAAGGTTTAAAAAACAAAGGTTTCGAAACTTTAGGAAAAATAGCAGCTGTCCTTTTTGCAATATTCTGCATTGGTGGTTCTTTCGGAGGTGGAAACGCCGCCCAATCAAATCAAGCAACCATTGTCCTAAAAGATTTGATGGGACTTGAAAGCACTGCTGCCGGTTCTGTAATCGGTTTGGTGATGGCGATCATTGTGGGTGTCATCATCATCGGAGGAATTAAGAGAATTGCTTCCGTGACTGAAAAAGTGGTTCCTTTTATGGCAGGGCTATATTTATTGGCTTGTTTATATATCATTCTAAGTAATTTTGGTCAAGTTGGAAATGCTTTTAGTTTGATTTTTACCCAAGCATTTACTCCTCAAGCAGGACTTGGAGGTTTAGTAGGTGTTTTGCTCACAGGATTTACTCGGGCCGCATTTTCAAATGAGGCGGGTGCAGGTTCTGCATCAATTGCGCATTCTGCCGTTAAAACCAACTATTCAGCATCTGAAGGGTTGGTAGCATTATTAGAGCCATTTATTGATACGGTGGTTATTTGCACGATGACAGCGCTGGTTATTATCATTTACAATACTGGTGGCGTGTTTGAATATGGTGGCGATGGTGATGGAGGTGTGCTTATTGATGGAGTTACCTATGAGGGCGCAGGAATTACATCCAAGGCATTCGCTCAGTACATTCCATATTCAAACGTATTTTTAACAGTAGCTGTGGTATTGTTTGCAGTATCTACAATGATATCATGGTCTTACTACGGACTACAATCTTGGAAGTTTCTTTTTGGTAGAGGAAAGACTGCTGATTTGGTTTACAAACTAATTTTCTGTTTGTTTATAATTATTGGAGCTGCAGCCAACATGGGTTCAATTTGGAGATTCTCTGATGCAATGATATTTGCAATGGTCTTTCCAAATATGGTGGGATTATTTTTCCTATTCCCACAGGTGAAAACTCAGTTAAATCGATACTTAAAAGCGATAGGTGTCATATCGTGATTTTTAAAATAAATTGAAGCGGAGACGCTTTCTCCTTAATATCTGAACAAAATCCTTGGCGTTTACAGCCAGGGATTTTTTATTTTATCACTTATTCTTTATTAGAAATAAAGGAATCAAGTTCAATATCATATGATGATTATTTACATTTGTAAAAAGTCATTTATTATTGAATTCCTTGGTACTTCATTTGGGTTCGAATCTAGAAAATCCATTGAAACAGATCTTATTGGCTCATTGGTTAATAGAAGAAGAGATTGGTAAGATCCAGGATTATTCTTTGTATTATAAAACAAAGGCTTGGGGTAATGAAGATCAAAATGACTTTATCAATAGTGCAGTGCGAATAAATACCAAATTGGACCCTCAAGAAGTATTAAAAAAGATCCAGAAGATCGAATTAGAAATGGGAAGAATGCGATTGACAAAATGGGGTCCAAGAATTATAGATTTAGATATAATTTTTTTCAATTCACTAATTTTAAACTCAAGCAATCTGAACATTCCCCATAAATTGATCCAAGACAGAAAATTTGTTCTTATTCCTTTGATGGATATCGTTCCAGAATTTGTTCACCCGATATTAAATAAAACTACCAAAGAATTACTTGCAAGTTGCAAGGATACTTTAGAGGTAATTAAATTATAAAATGGACTTAAAGATTCCATATAACTACATAAGCATAGAAGGCAATATTGGCACTGGTAAAACTTCGTTTTGTCGGCAAATGCAAGAATTGCACAATTGCAAATTGGTTTTGGAAACATTTAATGACAATCCATTTTTACCGATGTTTTATAAAGACCCTCAGCGCTATGCTTTTACGGTTGAATTGTTTTTTATGACTGAAAGACATAAACAGCTTCAAAGTCATTTGTTGACGCAAGATCTTTTTTATGATTTTACGATGTCGGATTATATGTTTATGAAAACACTCCTGTTTGCCAGAAACAACTTAGAAGAAGAAGAATTTCGATTGTTTCAGAAGCTTTTTAAGGTGTTGAATCAAACTTTTCCTCAACCGGATCTATTGGTTTATTTTCATCGTCATGTGGATATTTTAATGTCCAACATTAAAAAAAGAGATCGTGAATTTGAAGCGGGAATAACGAGTGATTATTTATTGAAGGTTCAAAATTCTTATTTTGAATATTTCCGAAATATATTGTCTTTTCCTGTCCTTATTGTTGATATGGGAGAAATTGACTTTGTGCAAAATCAAAAGTCATTTGACAATGTCAGATCACTCCTCACCAAAGAGTATAATCCCGGTGTACATCGAATGACTTTGGTGATGTAATCAATTTGTCAATCAAATCTTATTGGCAAGCATTAGAAGCAACTGGCGGATCACCGTTAACCGAAATGCTGGCGTCACCACAAGCGGGTCCAAACGTGATGACTACCATGTCTCCTGAAGCGTCTGTACCAACCAAAACTCCCCCTACAGGACATGCACAAGCTATGCTAGATTTCAAATCTGAAGTGGTTGCCAAATCTAAATCCACGCCATCTATACATGCGTCCATAGCGCTATAAGATTGACAAGTGGTATCATCGATATAAGTAGTTTGATCATTAGGGTCGTTATTAGCTAAAACATCTACCAACGTTAATTTACCGCCTGAAGTACCTTTAATTTCCACGAATGTACCGTCCACGCTAGTCACTTCCATTTCGGGTAATTCGCTCGCAAAACATAAGTTGCCTCCTGAATCTAAACCTAAATATTCTAATGCCGCTTTACCATCAATGTCGATCCCATCAATGGCAAAATTGTTTTTAAATGTTATACATGCAGTAGTCCCTACTTGTTGACACAATACGCCATCCAAGGTTAATTCTACCTGGCCAGAAACTTCCGAACTTGTCCCTGGTGGTGTGCAACCTCCTCCGCCAAAATTTAGAGTAAAATTTGCTGGGAAAGAAGTGATTGGTACTGTAGGGTCAGGACTAATATCTGGACAATCCATACGATTGGTAGCATGATGCTCTTTAAATTGATAATGCAAATGTGGATGCTTAAAAATTTCAGCTACAATAATTTCAATAGCAAACTTGATGGTTAAACTAGCTTCCGCAATTTTTTCACCTGTTTCTACATTAACGATTGGTATTTTTTCTTCTTCTTTGGCACATGACTGTGGTAAAATTATGAACGCAATTAACAGGGATAAAACAAATAGACTTCTTCTCATAATATAAAATCGCAAACCCTCATGGGTGTCATCAAAATATTTTGGTTAACTGGTCTTTTAAGGTAGATTTCAGGTAGGAAGAAATTCTATACAAAAACGAATTAAAGGCTAAAATTAAACTATTAATAATGTAATTGGCTAATAAATCCAAATTGTATAATAAGCGTCACTTCGTTATTAGAATTTAGGACAATTAATTTTTTGTCTTCTACTGAAATTCGGGTTACGATAACTCAAATTGAATTCAAAAGCACCTTTTCGATTATTAAAATTTTCAAGGCTTGACATGGTAAGATCATAACTAATCCCTATAATTATTCTACCCATTTCAATGGCCGTAGTGGCGATAAGGGCATCTATTTGACTTCCTTCGTATTTTCTTGCATATCTGGCAAACAAACCTATCCGAAGGGCCATCTCATTCCAATCATTTTTAGAATACCTAATTTGAGAACCAAAATTTATCTGTTGGTATGGCCCTTGTCTTAAAAATAAAACGGATGGCATTAATAAGGAATAATCATTAATCTGCATAGCTCCTCCCATGTTGATACTTATTTTTTGAGCTAGATTTTCCGAATTTCCTAACAAAGAAATATTTGGTTCAGCAAGATGATCTATTGCGAATCCGGCATAAATACTATTTTTATCAATCACTGCATACCAGCTGATCCCTGCACCAAAATCAGTATATGTCCCTGAGTTTAGATCTGCTAAATTTTCTCCAGACGGCAAAGAGGTGTTGACCAATTCTGCTCCAATATCATATTGTCTTCCAAACCATAAGTTTGACCAACCTAAACTATTTTGCCCGATCGTTGCCTTTAAACCGCCAGAAATGTAATGCACATTTTTTGAGTAAGCTCTATCGAAGAGCTTTTTATGATAAGCCAAGAAAACGCTTCCTAAAGTTTGTCTAAAATTATTTTCGCCT
The DNA here is from genome assembly GCA_020631135.1 of Saprospiraceae bacterium. Lineage (GTDB taxonomy): Bacteria > Bacteroidota > Bacteroidia > Chitinophagales > Saprospiraceae > JAHDHU01. Next base: position 10,897 of record JAHDHU010000038.1, read on the forward strand.
ACCTCATCTCCAACCAAACTTATCCCAAAAGCAACAAAATCATTTTTACGGAATGGCAATTTATAGTCAGCACTTGCCTTAATAGTTTTGAAAGAACTCGACTCTAGTAAACTCGTCCATTGATCTCGGTATGAAACTGATCCCCTCAATTTACCTTCAAAAACACCAGTAAAACCTGGATTAATTTGAATTGGATTAAAATAGTATTGAGAATAGTGAACATCCTGCCCATTGCAGAAATAAGTGAAAAAAATCAAAATGACCAATACAACTTTCTTCATCCTCTATCTGATTAAATTGGTCTGACCATGATAAGTTAATATAGTCCCATCCACATTTTCAATTTCTGCTGTCCAAACATAAACTCCAGATTGAGCTAGATCTCCTCTAAATGTTCCATCCCATCCAATGGTCACATCATTGGTTAAAAAATCTTCTAATTGATAAACCAATTCTCCCCACCGATCAAAGATCTTAAAGTCATTAACGGTAATTCCATTTTTACCAAAGACATTCAATAAATCATTGCTACCGTCACCGTTCGGTGTAAAACCAGTTGGAACATCTATAAAGTCTTGTAATCTTGCATTTATGGTAATCTGAACAAGATCAGTACATCCATTTTCATCCACCACCTCAAGCGTCAAAAATATACTTTCGGTAATATTTTCGATGGTTGGAAAAGCACAATTGTCACAGCTAAATTGATCGATTCTGGAAGAAGTCCATTGATAACTAACATCTCCTACACCATTTAAAATGTTTGGGAACAATTGAACACTATCCCCATAATCCACAACTCGATTCGTTCCGATTTCGATTTCCAACTGATCCGGTTGATTTATAGCTACATCAAGCAAAACAAATTGACAACCTTCAACATCTCTAACCCAAACATCGTACAAACCCGCTGTAAGTCCGATTTGCACTGGAGAACCATTAAAATTTTCACCATCTAAACTGTAGGTGAATATTCCATTACCCCCAGTGGCAATTATTTCGATCAATCCGTCGAAACCGCCAAAGCAAGAAACATCTTCAGTCATTGCTTGTATACTGATTTGGTCACTCGGAGCAATGACTTCTACTGAATCTATAATCGTACAATCATTTATATCTGTTATGCTGATGTAATAGATTCCTTCGCTAAGATTTTCTATCGTAGTGTCACTTTGATTATTGGACCATAAAATATCATATCCACCACCACCGCCATCAATATCGACTGTGATCGATCCATTATTACCGCCAACGCAATCAACATTTTCTACATCAAACTGAACATCAATCGGCGTGGATTGATCGAGCATATAATTGGCAAACTCACTACAACCATTATCATCGGTAACACTAAGGGAATAGTTGCCCGCAAATAAATCAACAGCAATAGGACCATTTTGCAAACCAGTTGAGGCATCCCAGAGATACATCAAATCACCTGTGCCGCCGGTGGCCATTACTTCTATCATACCTGAATTGGTACCTGCGCAATTTGGGTCCACCAATTGGACCAAGGCGATGTCAATTTCTTGTGGTTCATTAATTATGACATTGGCGGAAGCCGTACAACCTTCTGCGCTCGTAACTTCTACTGTATAATTTTGACCTCCCTCAAGATTATTGGCTTGTTGACCAGATTGAGAAGGCAGCGTGTTCCAATCAAATTCAAAATCCGTTACAATTGCAGGGCTACCATTAACTAAAATACTATCAACTACTCCAGTACCATCAGCAAAATTTGCACAACTGGCGTCCGTAGAAGATGCGAACACCTCAATAATTCCAAAATTATTTACTTCGGCAAATTGGACAACTTCACAATCATTCTCATCTGTAACAGTGACAGTATATGTGTCAGGAGATAATCCAGTAATAATAGCACTAGATTCTCCAGTCACCCAATTTATTTGGTAAGCTCCTACCCCTCCTTCAATCTGCACTTCCAACTGCCCGTCAGTTTCGTTGAAACAAATTTGATCATTTTCGATTGTGATCATAAGGGCCTCATCTGGTTCCAAAATTTGAACAGCCAAAGAAACCACACAATTTTCATCATCTTCTACCTCAACCTCATAAACACCAGCTTCTAAATTTTGTATGTTCTGTAAATTGGAACTGTAAGCATTTGGCCCAGACCATAAAAAATTATAAGGTTCTGCACCACCTGCCAACGTCAATTCTACGGATCCTGTACTTTCACCTTTACACAGGACATGCGTCAATGTAGGCTGAATATCTATTCCAACATTTTCTGTTACTTCAAAATTATCTTCGGTAGAACAATTATTAGAATCAGTAACTGTGACAAAGTAGGTATCTGCGTCAAGATTTTGTAAATCTTCACCGTTGAATGTCACTTCGTTTTCCCAAGTGACGAAATAATTAGGATTAGGTGTTCCACCTGTTATTGTAATATCTATCGCACCGTTATCAACGTTACAAGATTGTGGAACAATCAAAGCTGTAATTTCAATAAAATCCGGTTGAGCTACTATCTCACATAAAGAAACAGAACACATATTCTGATCTGTAATCGTAACACAATATTCTCCAGCGCTAAGATTAGCTATGTTGGCTGTATTGAAGCTTTGCATCGTTTCTGTAGCAAGCCAAGCATAATTTAAATTACCTATACCCCCTGAAGCAGTGAGCTCTATCGAACCTGTATTAGCATTGTGACATTCTGCATCAAAAACTATCGTATTAAAATCGATTGGATTAGGAGTCCCGACTTCTACAGAATCAATAATCGTACAACCCTTACCATCAACGACCGTGACATAGTACTTATCAGGAATAATTAATGAAATGGTGGCCGTCATACCACCGTTGCTCCATAGATAATCATAATTGCCATCTCCCCCGCTAACATCTGCAGTAGCAGTACCATCAGTTGAATTGGTGCAAGAACTATCTGTACTGCTCATGAGTATAGAAAGCACATCGGGTTCTGTGATGGTCGTATTGGCGAATGCCATACAGCCATTATCATCTGTTATGGTCACATTATAATTTCCAATAGGTACATTTTTCAAGGTATCCTGATTACTCAAACCTTGCCAATCGTATTGATATGGCGGTGTACCTCCTTGTCCTTCCACCACAGCGATTCCTGTAGATTCACCAAAACATCCTACGGACTCAAATTCGGAAGCTTGTGCTGAAAGAATATCTGGCTGGATGAGAATTATACTATCTTGATAAGTACAGAGATTGGCGTCAGTAACAGTCACATAATTCCATCCAGGTTCAAGATTCATTGCAATTGAATCAAGCTCGGACGAACTCCATGCAAACTGAAAAGGTCCAGTTCCGCCGATCATTTCAAATGCGACAGAACCATCATTGCCCCCAAAGCAAGAAATTTGAGATTGCACATTGGGAATGGCATCCATGGCATCTGGTTGCGTAATCGTTACTTGATATGTAAGCATACAGGCCAAACCATCTGTAACTTCTATTTCATAATTTCCAGCTGGAAGGTCTGTAAACAAGCCTGTATTATTTATCTCTACTCCAAGTTGATAATTATAGGGTCCCATGGTTCCTGAAGCCTCGATGTTCACACTCCCATCACTATTTCCAAAACAACTCGCATCGATCAGAGATTCTGTTATCACCATTGGCACATTACAATCTGACGATTGACACATTATATCAGCAATGATACCCGAACAATCTCCAATGACAGGTCTGACCATAAAAGAAACATCTTCACTAAGACCCAATCCTGTAAGTAGATAAGAAAGGTCTAAATCAACATTTATCCACGTAGTACCTCCATCCAAACTTATTTCATATTGAGTAGTTCCTATAAACGCATCCCAACTAAAAGTAAGTTCGCCGATTGCAGATTGATCACAATTTAAATTCTGCACTGGCCCTGGGGGTTCTATTACATCTACAAAAAAAGAATCCAATATTTCACAACCATAGGTATCCAGAGTATTTAGATAATACCATGTATCCATCGTGGGACTTATCTCAGGATCTTCGCACAAAGTGCAACTTAAAGAACCAGGTGGATCACTGGACCATTCGTATTCGATTCCGTAGACGGATTGAAAGCAGATTGACCAAGAACTTAGAATACCCAAATTAAACGCTGCTTCGTCATCGATAATAATTAGGGTATAATCACCATTAGCTGGATTATCTCCAGCCCACAAATCTGACCAAACTCCTTCTGGTTGAAAATTTCCTGTATAAGTTTCATTACCCGCAAAAACCTCTCCTCGAACCGGTTCTGAATTATTGATGTTGTCTATGGCATCAAAAGTGAAACAGGTATTGAGAAAAGTATCTTCTTGCATAAAATTTACGCCAGTCATCATCGGATCTGGACGCCAACCATTGTCGGTTGATAACTCCAATATTTGACCACCCGGTGAAACCAGGTAAATATCTAAATCATAAGGAACTCGATGAGTCAAGGTATCGATACAAATAGATTTTATCATGCCTTGAGTCAATGTTTCAGGTACTACGCCAGAAACATTTATCGTCGACGAAAAACTTACATCAACTAAATCGATTGCAAGATCATTTGTATTTTGAAAATTAGGTGGATCCGGCAGCATAAAACTTGGAGGAAGAGAAATATCTATCAAAGTGGTTTCTCCATTGCAAATCAAAGTATCCATTGGTAAAATAGGCGCTTGTAACTCATTGTCATGAATGGTTATGACAAACGTATCCCGATTGCAAATGTCTCTTTGAATATCAAAAACAAAGAACTCATCTCCTTCAACTATATTATCTTCTAAAGCGATCAATTCAAACGAAATGATATCTGATCCAGCTGGAATAACAAGGTTTTCAGATAGCAAGACATAGTCTACTCCATTGGTGGCAACTGGTCCAATCACACCTGGACTACCTGCCGGCAAAATATTAAAATCAATTGGTAAGTCTGTTTCTGTGGCTACAGGCAATTGAAATTCTATCGTGGCATCCGAACAACCTTCCGCAATACTACCATCTAAACTAAATGTTTCAGTTTCTACAGTCAAAGTACCTGTACCAAAACTTTTCGCTTCTAGAAAAACAGCAGAATCCAATTGATCATCTGTCCCATCTCCTATTGCAAGTTTAATCGTGTATTCTTCACAAGGAATGACGATAGCCTGTGCGACAAATACATCGAGGTATCCATTGTACTCAGGAGTTTCGCCCACGGTTGTGGCATTAAAATATTGAGAGTAACTCAAATTACAATTTGGATTTCCTCCTGATGAAATACCATTATTTACAGTATTAATGCTTACCGCAAGATTTGTAAAACTTAATCCTGATGGATCAGCAAGATCCGGAATTAGCGCAATATTTTCCCAATTATAATTGCCCCCAGCAGGATTAGGTCCATCAATAAAAAAGCCGAAGACATCATTAAAGTCAGCACAAACATAATTGGGATATTCTTCGGAGGCAAAGACATATCGAAATCTCAAAGTATCAGAAATAGGAATAAACGAAATTTCGTAAACATTCTCATCTTGCAAATCCACATTAGAGATTGCATTTAATTGAGGATCATTAAAAGCTGATCCCGAAGTACCAGGTGTTCCAAAATTGTCACCAGCTCCTTGATTGACATCCCCTGCTGTTTCCGCGATTCCTGTTGAAAGAATTATTCCTCTTTCGATTCCTACCTGAGGGAGAGCATTGGAGAAGAAACCAACAGAATTTGGGGTTCCATTATGTGAAATATTAGTTAATTCAACTCCATCACCCAAGAAGACATTCTCTATAAGGGATACCGGATCATAAACTCCAGAGGCTCCATCGATAACTTGAATTTGGGCGAAAGCATTGATTACAACAACAAAAAGAAAACTATTAATTAAAAACAGTTTCCGTATAAATTTTATATCGGTTTGTCTATTATTCAATCTCTACTGGTTACGTTATGAAGTTAATGCAAAAAACAATCCAAGCAACAATAGATAGTCCATAAATATTGTTCTAACGCTGCCTAAGACACAATAATGACATTTGATTTAATGATTAACTAAAACCATGCAGCGTCAATTTAATTTTTCTAAAATTCCTAGCTTTTATATTGCTTGCCTTTTCGCAGTTGGAATTGTCATTGAAAAAACTATAAACGACTTTGACTTGACAAGTTCTTTAGCTTTGTTTTATACGTCATCTATCGCGATATCGTTGGGCATTCTATTGCGAAAAACAAACTCCACTATTCAAACTGTCTTAATCTTTATTTGCATCATTGCTGCAGGGATAAATTTGACAAATACTAAGCAAGCCTACCTTTCACAATGGAAGTTAGCTACGTCCAAGCAACAAATTATAGGAACCATAACCAGTGATCCCAAAAAATCGCATAAATACTTAAGGTTTTATTTGGAAGCGGAAAAAGTAAACATTGAAAACAAATGGAAAATCAATCGTTCCAAATTATTGACTTATGTGCATTTGGATTCACTATCAGAATCTTTAAGAAAAGGAGACCAAATTCATTTCGAATCTAGGATTTTAAATACGCAAAAAAATAAAAATCCCTCATCATTTGATTTTAGCGAGTTTCTGGCTATTAAAGGAATCAGCCAACAATGCTTTGTAAAAACTAACCAGTGGACCCTTCTTAGGAGACAAAATTTCTCTTGGTGGAAAAAATGCGCAAATGGACTTCGAGATTATGGCCTTGGCGTTTTTGCGAAGACAATTCCAAATCAAGCATCTTTTGGATTGCTCTCTGCATTGGTTTTAGGAGACCGAAGAAATCTTCAAGACAAAACCTATCAATCTTATCAAGAGACCGGTGCGATGCATGTTTTAGCCGTTTCTGGTTTGCATGTTGGCATTCTATCCCAAATTCTTTTATCCCTTTTTGGTCTAGTTCAAAACCAAAGCACGATTTGGGAATGGGCAAAAGCCATTTTAATAATATTATGCATTTGGTTCTTTGCTTTACTCACTGGGAATTCACCGTCTGTGATGCGTGCAGCCATGATGTTTAGTCTATTCACAATGGGCAAAATATTTTTCAAAAGTAGTAGTAGCATCAATACCATTGGTGTGACAGCGCTACTCCTTCTATGTTTTGATCCTTTCCTTTTGTTTGATCTTGGATTTCAACTTTCTTTTTTGGCACTGATCGGAATTGTCTTTTTCCATCCTTTGATTTCAAAATTGATTCAGCCAAAGAATAACATTTTGAAAATGGTTTGGGATTTAAGCTGTCTCTCGATCTCTGCTCAAGTATTGGTCTTTCCGCTCATCATAAGTTCTTTTAACCAGTTTCCAATTTATTTTATTCTAAGCGGATTGTTGGCCGTTCCTTTTGCTGCAATTCTCTTAAATGGAGGCTTGATACTAATCATCTTTAACATCATTTCTGAGAAAGCCAGCATTGGGATTGGAAAGCTGATAAATCTATTTGCCGAGTATTTTATTTACGGTATCGAGCTGATCCAGCAGTTGCCTTTTAACCTGATTGGAAATTTATATCTCAGCAAACTAGAAATGGGAATTCTATATTTATTTCTGATATGTATAATGCTTTATTTAGACAACAGGAAAATAATTTTTTGTTTATTCGGCCTCCTTTTTTTCGGCTCATTCCTTTCTCTTAAGAATTATGAAAAATACGATTCGCTGCATCAAAATTGTTTGGTATTGTACCATCACAAAAATGGATTGATTGCAGATTATTTTTTGGGACAACAGTGTTATGAATTGAATCCATCACATATAACGGAGGAAGAGCTCACTTTCATAAATCAAGACAATAGACTTTCAAAAAAAATCGAAGAGGTGATAAAAATTGACTTTGCCTTTGGTTTTGATTCTCCACACATCAAGTTGAATAAGGAGCAATTAAATATTGGCACTCAGCGATTAATATATCTCAACGATCAGTTCAATGTGCCAAAAGATATTCAATTTGAAGCTGAGTATTTATTGATCGAAAAAATGAACTTGGCTAAGCTGGCCAAGGAATTATCAAGAATCCACGCTGATCAAATCGTTTTATTGGCTTCCATTCCCATCTGGGAAATAAAAAAATATCGAGCGCTTCTTGGATCGAAAAACTTTTACTCCATTAGCGATAATGGCGCATTGACTATAGAAATATAAGTATGGAATATTTTAATTGGACATTACATAAAAAAGAAAAAAGGGCCATAACATTTTTTTGCCTTTTGGTTATCCTAGAAATCATCATCTATCATGGTCTTAACTATTTGCCTAAACCCGCATTCGCGAATGCGAAAGAATTGAATCAAATGAGTGTCGTTAAGATGGAGCAAGATTTTATTACACCAAATCAAGCTAAATCAGAAAATCATCAACAAGTTGCAAAGAAGATTTTGGCTCAAACCAATAACCCAAAAGTATCCAAAACGCCACCATCAACTCGCAAAAAGCATAAAGTAATCAAACCAAGCGATTTTGATCCCAATCTAGTTTCAAAAGAAGAATTATTACAGATGAATCTTCCCAATTATATCGCTGATAGAATTATAAAATACCGAAACAAAGGAGGAAGATTTTATGAAGCATCAGATTTAAAAAAGATTTATGGACTTTCGGAAAGCACCTTTGAGACTTTAAAAACACATATCCAAATCAATATTAATCCCAAAGAAAAATATAACAATCCAATCCCCATTGTTAGCTTTCTTGACATAAATACGGCCAGCGAAGATGATTTCAAAAAGCTCAATGGTATCGGACCTGTCTTATCCAAAAGAATTTGTGCATACAGAGATATTTTAGGAGGATTTTATGATATAAATCAAATTTCAGAAACCTATGGTATTAGTGATAGCCTATTTTTAACGATAGCCAATCAGCTTTTTGTGGATACCCCTCAAGACAAAATAAAGATTAACGAAATCGATGTCAAAACACTAAAAAAGCATCCTTATTTCTCTTACAAATTGGCCAAGCAAATAATCAATTATAGAAATCAACATGGTCCTTATGAAAATCTGAGCGATTTAAGAAAGTTAAAAACCCTAGATGCATCGAAATTTGAACAAATCAAACCTTATCTAATGATATGATTTAAACATACCCCCATGTAGATTGGTTAATTATATAGCTTTGTGCACGTGAAAGAGCTTTTAACCTTAAACAAATATTTATTTCGTTACAAATGGCATCTGCTATTAGGTATTGTATTTGTTTCTCTTGCCAATTACTTTAAGGTTAAGGTTCCGAAAACAATCCGAAATTCTTTGGATTATGTCAATGAGAAAATTGAAAATGCAGCCCATATCGAAACCCTAGATTTAAGTGAAGATTTGATTCGTTTTGCGCTCCTCATAATTGGCTTAGCGATTTTAAATGGCATTTTTATGTACTTCATGCGTCAGACTATCATAGTCATGAGTAGGCTTATAGAATATGATTTACGTCGAGACATCTTCGATCATTACCAAAGACTCGATTCGAGATTTTATAAAGAAAATAAAACCGGAGACATTATGTCTCGTGTTTCGGAAGATGTCTCTAAAGTAAGAATGTACTTAGGACCAGCCATGCTTTACGGTATCAACTTATTAAGTCTTTCGATCTTAATTATAGGATCAATGTTACAAGTGAGTGTAAAATTGACGCTTTACACCTTACTCCCCTTACCCTTTTTGTCTATTTCGATTTATTATGTAAGTACAATTATTCACAAAAAAAGTGGAGTTATTCAAGGTCAGCTAAGTAAAATTACCAGTGTTTCTCAAGAAGTCTATTCCGGCATTTCTGTCGTAAAATCATATGTGCAAGAAAATTCATTTTTGAAATTTTTCGAAAAAGAAAGCACAGATTTTAAAAACAAGTCATTGGATTTGGCTCGTGTAAATGCTTTGTTTTTTCCATTGATGATATTACTTGTCAGCAGTAGTACTTTAATCACTATTTATATGGGAGGAGTAGAAGTAGTTTCGAACAATATCACTTTTGGGAATATTGCAGAATTTGTGATTTACGTTAATTTCCTAACTTGGCCGTTTATGGCCATTGGCTGGGTGGCTTCTACAATACAACAAGCCGAAGCCTCTCAAGAAAGGATCAATCAATTTTTGAACCGTGCTCCGGATATCGTTCAAAATGACCTAGTGAAACACAAAATGATCGGTAAAATTGAATTTAAGGACGTTCATTTTACTTATCCAGAAACAGGAGTAAAAGCGCTTGATGGAGTAAGCTTTACACTAGAAGCCGGTCAAAAAATGGCGATTATTGGAAAGACTGCTTCTGGCAAATCTACCATTGCGGAACTGATTCTCAGAACCTACGATATTGATCAAGGTGAAATAATGCTCGACGGAAAAAACATTAAAGATCTCAATTTAGGTCATTTGCGAAAAGAGATTGGATATGTGCCGCAAGATGTATTTTTATTTTCAGATACCGTAGAAAACAATATACGATTCGGAATGCCTGATGCAACAGAAAAAGAGGTAAAAACCTATGCTTCTTACGCAGCTGTGCACAAAGACCTAGAAAAATTACCCAAAGGTTATCAAACTGAGGTTGGAGAGCGAGGAGTCAGTTTATCAGGTGGTCAAAAACAGAGAATTTCTTTGGCACGAGCACTAATAAAAGATCCCCAGATAATCATATTAGATGATTGTCTTTCGGCAGTCGATACTAAAACAGAACATAAGATATTATCTTATCTCAAAAGTGCCTTAAGAGTTAAAACTTCGATCATGATTACTCACAGAATTAATTCTTTAATGGCTTTCGACAAAATCATTGTGTTAGATCAAGGTAAAATAATCGAAGAAGGAAGCCTAGAAGAATTGAAAAGTTATCTTGATCGCTTTTCGAACAACTAAAATATTCCCGAACCTCAAAGGTTGGTTTTTGTAAAATCGTTATTCCAATTAGAATAATTCACAATAATTGGTAATTTGGAGTAGAGAATTTCGAAAATCCATTAAAAAAGAGTAGATAAAATTTAAACCCTTTAAAATCAAGAAAAAATTAAATTGTACAGAATTAAAGACAATTGTCGGTGGTGGAATGACTGGATGGGCTTGTAACTGTTTTGATCAAAACACATTAATTAAAAGAGAAGTTGGTCTTGTAAAAATCAAAGACATTGATGCTTCGAGTCATAAAGTTTGGAATCCAATTCAAAATAACTGGATGCAAATAGAGGAAAAAACTTCTACAATCGACAAAGGAGTTATGGTAACTCTTCAAACTGAAAATGGTCAAGTTAAGGTAACTAATAATCACCCCTTTGTATTAAATAATGGTCAAGTGGTACAAGCAATCGAGTTGAAGGCAAATGATATTATTTACGGCGGAGACAAGGTTATTGGAACAGAACTTTCTGTAGAAGATAAAAACATTGTTGTTTACAATTTAAGAGTTATGGATAGCTCTGAAAACACTTTGGATCATGTTATCGAGGCAGGAGGTGTTATTTGTGGAGACCTAACTTTACAAACTAAAGTAGAATATATTGTTCCGACTCCAAGTGCAGAGTTGGCTTAATTATTGCAAAAATATATTTAGTGAAGAGGCTGTCTAATTATTTTAGACACCTCTTTTTTTTGGCAGATACTTTCAAAGAATTTTGATTGGATCTTCACTGCGCACAATGAATTTTAAGAACCCAACCTTAAAAATCTTTCCCTTCATCCAACAAACTGGTATGATGGAATGTGGCACCACTGCCCTAGCCATGATTTTTAAATATCATGGGTTTTATAATATACAAAGGGTATTAGCCAATGTAGCACAGACCGATACTCAAGGCACGAGCCTCTATGTTTTAAAAAGAATTGCCTCCGGTTTCGGATTCAAGACCGAAGGATATCAGTTAGAGTTTGATACTTTATTTGATCTTAATCTTCCGCGTATAGCCCATTATGATGGCTCGCATTATATGGTAATACACAAGATTGATAAAACACATATTTGGATTGCAGATCCTTCGTATGGCAAAGACAAATTCACACACGAAGAATTTAAAAAAAATGGAATGGTGTTGTTCTCACTGTAGAACCCACAGAACACAGCTTTAAGAATAAAGACATGCTCGACTTGGTTGAAAGTCACAAAGGTAAGACTCAATCAATCCTGAGTAAATTCTATTTGCCAGCCATTTTATCTAGGAAAAAACTAATCCTACAAATTTGCTTAGCCACCTTTGTTCTTCAAATAATCGGTTTGGCTGTACCATTGTTTACCCAAACCATCGTTGACGAAGTTTTGCTCCACGATAATGAAAGATTGTTGTGGGTGATTCTAGGTGGAATGACAATTATCTTCTTAATCCAACTCGTATTTTTGTATACTCGAAATATTATGGTTGTGCAATTAAAAACCATGGTGGAACATGATTTTTTCACCAAATTTTTCAAGCACTTCGTCTTTTTATTTCAAGGCTATTTTGACCGCCATAGACGAGAAGATCTGATAAATAGATTCAATGAAAATTTACGAATCCGTCAATTGGTCAATCCATTTTTGATTAGATCCATTATGGATTTATTTTTTATACTTGGATATCTTCCACTGTTGTTTTTTCTTCAATGTAAAATTGGGTCTATTGGCCCTTGGGCTAAGTTTTATTTTCATTTTTTATGCTTTTGCGGCATCACCTACAATACGAAGTTTAATGAACCGAGTGTTCTTTAAAGACTTGGTTGTTTTAGGAAAGTTTTTGGACGTTTTATTGGGAATCAATACCGTTAAACTTTTAGGCATGGAAGAAATGAAATTTATGTCCTGGAAAAATGAATATAAACGGGGATTAAATGTGGTATTGGAGTCAGAAAAAGAGCAAACAATATTTTTCACCTTACAACGTGGAATATTCTTCTTCTCTCAAATTGCTGTATTCTGGTTAGGTGCTTATTGGGTCTTTAATGATGAACTGACCCTTGGTCAATATTTAGCCGCGATTGCCATTTTCATGATTGTCCTCAATGCGCTAAACAGCGTTGCTTTCTTGTGGATCCAAATTAATGATCTTTCTATTTCCTTTGCTAGAATCAATGACGTTTTGGTACAAGAAACGGAACCACATGATATATTGGAATCAAAAAAATTAGGCCCAATTGAAAATATATCTGTTAGAAATTTAAGTTTTAAATACCCTGGAGCAAACAATGCCTTAGTATTAAAAGACATAAGTCTCGAAATTAAAAAAGGTCAAAAAATTGGATTAGTTGGAAGAAATGGGACGGGTAAATCAACCTTGGTTAAGCTAATCGTGAATCTTTATTCAGAATATGCCGGAGATATAGTTATAAATGAAGGTATAAATGTATTAGACGTCAATCTCCACGATTTGCGAAAACGAGTATTTATGTTTCCTCAAGACATTTATATTTTTAATGGTACCATTCGGGAAAATATCATTTGCGCCAATCCTAATGCGAGCAATGAAGAGGTAGTACGGGCGGTCGAATTGGCAGAATTGCATGATTTTGTAAAATCATTACACTTCGGATACAATCAAAAAATTGGTGATGAAGGTGCTAATTTATCAGGGGGTCAAATATTGAAAATTGGATTTGCAAGATTATTTCTTTGCAATCCAGACATCATTATTTTAGATGAAGCAAGCAGTCAATTAGACGTCCAAACAGAAAGAAACATTTTAAGAAATATCAAATCAAAATTTAAAGAAAAAACAATAATATCCATAGCACATAGGATCAATACCTTGAAAAAGTCTGATGTAATTTATGTTCTAGATAATGGAATGATTTCTGAATCTGGTTCGCATAAGAAACTCATGAAAAAGAAAGGATTGTATTTCGACTTTATTAAAACTTATGTCAGTTATTAAAAACGATATTGACAAAAAATACGGTCCATTAAATGACCTAGAAGAACAACAATACATCAATCTGTACAAGGATTATGATGTGCCTCTTTTTGACCTTAGAAAAAAAGCCTATCGACGTTTTAGATTTATTTGTATCATGCTTTTAATTCTGGGCGGCATCTTCTCTTCATTAGTACCCATTCCAAATTATTCAAGAGCTGATATAATTATCGAAAATAAAGGATACGAGTTTACCCTAACCTTTCCTCATTCGATTAAAATCATTGAATCCTACGTGCAGTCTGGAATTGAAATCTCAAAGGGAGACCGACTCTTTAAAATATCATCGCCCGAAATTCAGGCGCTTATATCCGAAATCCGAATTGCAGAAAACGAACCGAGCTCTTTCGAGAAGTTCGATTCTAAAAAGGTCAATTTAGAATTAGAAAATTTAAACAGCAACAAAATTGCCATTGCAAAAATATCAGATGTAATTGATCAAGAGGAGAGATCCTCTATTGTCTTATGGCAAAAACAAAAAAACAGTCTTCAAACCAATTTGAACCATGCCACAAATGAATTAAAAAGAAATCAAAGTTTGTATCAAGAAGGTGCCATTAGTCAAGTCGAATTCAAAAATTCACAACAAGTTGTCAATCAAATTGAAAATCAAAAA
>JAHDHU010000039.1 GCA_020631135.1 Saprospiraceae bacterium
GGAATGCTTACAATTTCATATCATTTTCAAACGAAGGGATTGTTTTCTAGTCGAAGAGGGCAAGCTTGTCCTACTTTCTAAAAACTTCTAATGATTCGTTAGCTTGCAGGGTTAATGAATGTGAATCAAGATATTTATGATCTAACCTTGAAGAAATTTTGGGGTTATGATAATTTTCGACCCGGTCAAAAAGAGATTGTCGAATACATATCTTCAGGAAAAGATTCAATTGTTTTGATGCCCACTGGTGGTGGAAAATCACTTTGTTTTCAAATTCCGGCATTAATTTTTAATGGTTTGACAATAGTGGTATCACCCTTGATTTCCTTAATGAATGATCAAGTAGCCAATCTAAAAGCAAGGAATATTCAAGCAGCCACAATCAATGGCAGCATTTCCAATCATCAGTCCGAGATCATTCTTAATAATGCTAGAAGAAAGAAACTCAAATTGCTCTATGTATCACCAGAAAAATTACAAAGCCGTAATTTTCAGAATGCACTGCTCAACATCGAATGCAGTTTGTTGGTCATCGATGAAGCGCATTGCATCTCTCAGTGGGGACATGATTTTCGACCTTCATATCTGAAGATTTCGGAAGCGACCAAACAAATGAATCTTCATATAGTCGCTTTAACTGCAACAGCCAATAATAATTGCTTAGAAGATATAAAAGAGTCCCTAGAGCTAAAAGCTCCAAAAATATTTAGAGCTTCATTTCTTCGTGCTAATCTTCAATATCAACTTCTAAAGTCGATTAGTAAACAAAAGTCTGTCAGCGAACTTTTAAAAAATAACCCAGGTAGTGCCATCATTTATGTTCGTTCGAGACGCATGACAGTTGAAATTGCCAATTTTTTAAAGGAGCTCAATATTTCTGCCAACTGTTATCATGCTGGCTTGGATTCGAAAGAAAGAACCAGAATCCAAGAAAATTGGAAAAGTGATCAAACTAGAGTAGTGGTAGCCACCAGCGCATTTGGAATGGGAATCGATAAGAGTAATGTGAGATTGGTTATTCATTATGAGCCACCTTCTACTCTAGAAGATTACTATCAAGAATCCGGTAGGGCAGGTCGGGATCTAAAAAAATCGAAGGCTGTTTTACTATGGAATGAAGCAGATATTAAAAGGCTCAATAAACAATTTGAACTAAGATTTCCAGAAGCAGATTATATCAAGCAGTTTTACTTCAAACTCCTTAATTATTTTAAGGTCCCTATGGGATTTGGAGCGAATCAAGGCTTTCTTTTCGAATATTCTGCATTTTCAAAACAGAGCGGTTTAAGCCCGCGAGTTATTCATTACGGCCTTAAAGTTCTTGCGAAATTGGATTTAATTTCTTTTGAAGAAGAAGCAATCGTACCTACAAAAATCCAAATTGTAGAGGATCGCAAGAAGTTATTCGAAATCTACGAGAATAACGAAAACATCATGGAACTGATGCAAATTTTACTCAGAAGTTATGAAGGACTCTTTTTAGAATTAACTCGAATAGATGAAAAGTATTTAGCTCAAAAATTAAAAGTAAGTAAAGAGGAATTGATTAAGCGATTAGGCTTTCTTAAGAAAGAAGGAATTATACATGTAAACTTTTCTGCTCAAGGCAACGGTATCCTACTCAAAGAAGATCGGGTCAGACAGGTTCATTTTGATATCGATTATGCTCGACTTAAGAAATTGCGAGCTATCGCCAAAACTCAAATCGAAGGGATAGATTCTTACATCGATACTTCAGAATGTAGACAAAAGGCCATATTGAAATATTTAGATGAAGATCTACTTTCTGATTGTGGTAACTGTGATAATTGTTTTCTTATCAAGCAACAATTTCCTCTAGATGAAGAGGAACTTAAAGAGAAAATAAAAAGTCGATCATTTACATTAGAGCAATTATTCGATATGTATCCACGTCATGAAAGACCAAATTTGTCCAAAATATTGAATGACTGGATTAAGAAAGAAAAAATTATTTCTAAGGATGGTATTTTAAATTGGAATGAATAAAAAATCACGAATTATTTTTACCGCTACCTCCGATTTAGCTACCGATCAAAGAATGCAAAGAATTTGCGAAGTCTTATCTAAAGCGGGCTTTCAAGTCTTATTGCTTGGTGTTAATAGAGGTTCTTCTCTTAATCTTCCCTTTCCTACTAAACAAATCAATTGTTTTTTTAAAAAAGGTTTGGGGTTTTATGCGGAGTATAATTTGCGCCTTTTTTTCTTCTTGTTGTTTGCTAAAATGGAAGCTGTGTGCTCCATCGATCTTGACACTATTTTGGCTGCAAGCTGTTTGAGAATAATTAGACCTTTTAAGCATATTTATGATGCTCATGAATATTTTACAGAAAGTCCAGAAATTCAACTTCGACCAAAGGTAAAAGCTTTTTGGTCCAAACTTGCTTTAAAAACTGTTCCCAAAGTGGATCTAGCTTATACGGTTTGCCAATCAATTGCCGATATTTTAAAGGAGGAATACAATGTCGAATTTAATGTAATTAGAAATCTTCCAATTGATCGAAAAGAAAATATAACGCAATCAACCGATGGATTTCTTTTGTATCAAGGAGTGCTTAATGTAGGAAGGGGGCTTGAGGAATTGATCCATGCTATGGGTTCATTGCCAAACCATAAATTAAAAATAGCTGGTTCAGGGGACATAGAAGAAAAATTGAAATCCTTGGCCACGGCTTTAAATGTGAATCATAGGGTAGAGTTTTTGGGGAAATTGGAACCTCAAGCTTTGAGAACCCTAACCGGAAAGGCTTATCTCGGATTTAATCTTTTGGATAAAGGAAATTTGAACTATTATTATTCCTTAGCAAATAAGTTTTTCGATTACATGCAATGCGGAGTTCCCAGTATTGGAATGAATTTTCCAGAATATAAATTGATCAATGATCAATATCAATTTGCACTTTTGATCGATGATCTCAATGAAAACAAAATTGTAGAAGCGGTTGGTGTTTTTGATTCTAGTCTAGAGTTGCATTCACGCATGTGTGCAAATGCAAAAAAAGCAAGTGAAAAACTCAATTGGGAAAATGAATCCAAAAAGCTAATCCTCTTGTATACACAATTGTTTGTTTAAATGTTTTGATTTATTCAATATTGCATTGTGTCGTGATTTGATTTTTTGTTTTGTTTTTCTGCAAAATAAATTGATTACATAGTAAGGTGGTAATGTATTTATCAGTGTGATGAACGAAATTTTAAAGTACTGTTCATTTGAGATTAAATTCTTTAAACTGATTAAAATACCAATATGAAATCATATGCCCATCATTTCTTCTTTTTTACATTGCTTCTGACACTTTTTTCATCTTGCCAGGAAGAATCTTTTGATTATTCAAAAAACACCTTGGATTCCGAACTCGCTCAAAATCGTTCCAATAAAATTGAAATCAACAAAGTAAATATCATCGATGGTTTAGGAAAAATAAAATTGAAATCAAAGCAGAATATTCCGATGTGGAATTGACGGTTTTAGGCAACAAAAGAGAAAACCCATTTAGCCTCAAGAATATAAATAAGGCAAATGAAATTTTATACAAAGGAGAGCGACCTTCTCTTTCAAAATCTCACAATTACACTAAATTTATTCCATCTTCTTATGCCGATGTCGAAGCCATTGAAGAATGGGAATCTAATTCGGAAATTGTCCTTGTGGATTATCCCATGGAATATGAAGTTTTGCAAATGGGTGATTATTATATTGATCCAACTAGTGAAGATCCGAATTTGACGCCTTATTATGGGAGTGTTCCAATAGACAAGCAAATGCCAGAAGTTGCGACGGAAATTTTGGATGATCTCTTTTTGGATAAATCAAACCCGATTTTAATAGCAACGAGTTTTTGGTTGACCGGGAATGAAAGTGAAATCAATAGCTACGTTTTTAATGGCGGTTTAACAATTGATGATGTCGAAGGCTTTCCAAGCATCCCATTAGAAATCATTCCTCCATATCCCACAAATTATTGTCCATTTGGTCAGCAGTGGGTGCTTATTTATCTTGGCGAAGAAACTGGTCCAAACGGGAATCCATTATTAATATTCGATTGGATTTGTCAGGAAATTCCAAATGCACCAGATCCCGTATGTAATTGTCCTTCAAATGGGAATCCTAATATTCCTGCTGGATGCATTGTTGTAGAGGCGATGACTAGATTGGATCCAGTTCAGAATTTAACTGTCAGAGTAAAAGACAATTGGTTTTTTGGAGAATCAACAAGGACTGATGTAAACGGTTGTTGGGAAATGAAAGATCAGCACTCTGGTCAAATTTGGGTGAAAACCAAATTTGACAATCAAAATGTGGAAGTCAGAGATCTTAGGTACTTTGCATTTATCAGACTGATCAGGCATAATGTTGGAAGTTTCTCTGGCGCTTTTAACAACATCGAAATTGTGTATGAAAGTGGAGATGATGATAATACTTCCAAAAAAAGGAGTTTGTGGAATGCTTGTACTGCCATTAATACCGTCGAAAGATATCATCAAATGGCTGCAAGCGATGGAATTCCGCTGCCTCGAAAATTAAATTGGCATTCAAAGGCTGGACAAAACAATGCTTCCGCTGCCATGCTTCAAGGGACCAATTTTAATTTAACTTCTGCGCTAATGGAATTGCATGGATTTAATATTAGCAGCGCATTTCCTTTGTCTTTGTTGCCTGATATTACCTTAAATTATCGAGTAGGAGATGACTCTAATATTTTGACTGAAATAGGATCACATGAGTTAGGTCATGCAACTCACTATATGTTGGTAGGAGAAGAGTATTGGATCCCGTATAGAATTTACATTGTTGTTAACCTTGGATGGGGAACTAATGGGTCTTTTAAACCCGGGTCTTATCCTGGTCATGCACAATTGGGAGAGGCTTTTGGAGAATATATGGAATCGCGATATGGTTTTGAATTTTCACCTGATGCCAAGGGCATTTTAAATGGATTTGTGCCTGGTGGAATGCTATGGGATTTAGAAGATACCCAAATGGATTTTACGATTGACCCGCAATCTGGAACTGTTTTCATTGATAATATTTCTGGATTTACTCCAGCCATGTTTTATAATTCATTAACTCCATTTACTACTAATGTTCGAGCCTTTAGAGATAGACTGAGGAATGGTTTTTTAGCCAGTACTCCCAATTCGATAACTGATTTTAATAACTTTGTAGACAATTATGACGTATTCAATTAAAAGATATTTGGCCTTTAGTCTATTGTTCTCAATAGTAACTTTGAACTCTTGTGGTCCGCAAGGCACAGACTGTCCGTACGATTTTAAATATTACGCACATATTTTACAACTGCCTGTTGGCTTTGAGCCAAATTCAAGGATCTATTCCGTAGGAGATACGATTAAGGTCAATGCAAATCTCAGTAATAGCATCTACGATATGAGTACCGAAAGGTATTCGACGATTGAAGGATTTCCTTTTCGACCAACCGTTGTTTTGTTTCGATTTAATGAGGAATTGGAGTGGGAGGCAGGATTTCGCTTAAACGAAGTTTTGATTGACTCTGTATATACTCCTATTTATAACCCTGGGGGGCGTACTGGAGATGCATATACATCGAAATATGTTTACTCAAACGAAGAATATTTGTTTGATTTTGAAATAGTTTTGAAAACGCCCGGAAGGTATCTTTTTGCTATGGTTGATGAATATGACGAGAATATAGGTTCTACTGAATATTTAAATGAAGAAGCAGATGCAATTCAATGGGAAGGAAGATGTGAAAAACATCTGAATATAGCCTATTGGATGGAGGATAACGAACACCTTCTTGAGTATAAAAATGAGATTCGTTTAATAGACACATTGATTTATTATGATGAACTCAATTCTTTGTTTGACGACGATCTTGAAGAACATTTAGATCCTGGGCATCGAGAAGTCGAATTCTCAGGTTTTAGAGGATTTGAAGTCATCGAATAAAAAAAATACTAATTATTAAATAAACGGGCTATATCGTGTTAAAGGATAAAGCCCGTTTATTTATTGTTACTTGGTTATCCCTTCTAAATCCAATAAAAATGCATATTCCATTGCAGTCTCTTTGTAACGCTTAAATCTACCCGACGCTCCTCCGTGTCCGGTTTCCATATCGCAATGCAATAGGAGTGGTTTCTTGTTGCTTTTTAACTCTCTTAGTTTGGCAACCCATTTTGCAGGTTCCCAATATTGAACTTGAGAGTCATGGTAACCTGTGGTTACCAACATAGAAGGGTATTCTTGATTAATGACATTGTCATACGGTGAATAGGATTTCATATACTCATAGTAATCCTTTTCATTCGGGTTGCCCCATTCATCATATTCTCCTGTAGTCAACGGTATGCTTTCGTCAAGCATTGTCGTTACTACATCTACAAAAGGCACTGCCGCTACAACACCATTCCAAAGATCTGGCCGCATGTTTATGACTGCACCCATTAATAATCCTCCTGCGCTTCCTCCCATCGCGTATAAGTGATCTTTACTGGTATAATTTTCTTTTATTAAAAATTCGCCGCAATCTATAAAGTCGGTAAAAGTGTTTTTCTTATTGAAGAACTTCCCGTCTTCATACCATTGTCTTCCCATTTCTTGACCTCCACGAATGTGTGCTATTGCAAAAACAAACCCTCGATCTAAAAGGCTTAAACGGACCGAACTGAAATAGGGATCCATACTATTTCCATAAGAGCCATAACCATATAAAAGGCATGGATTGTTTCCATCTTTTTTTAAACCCTTTTTGTAAACCAAAGAAATTGGCACCTTCACACCATCGCGAGAATTTGCCATGAATCTTTCGGATACATAATCTGAAGAGTCAAATTTACCCACGACCTCCTGCTGCTTGAGTAAATTCATTTCACGACTTTTCATGTTGTAATCATAGGTGCTGTTTGGTGTAGTCATGGAAGTATATCCCAGCCTTAAAATATCCGTATCAAATTCGAGATTCGTAGTAGTGTAAGTAAGGTAGGCCTGATCATTAAATTTGATGTAATGTTCTTCACCTTCCCATGGCATTACACGTAGTTGTGTGATTCCTTGTATTCGCTCACTTAAAACCAAGAAATTTTTAAATATATCGATTCCTTCCAAGAGGACATCATCTCGATGTTTTATTTCGTCAGTCCAGTTTTCTTTTAAGGTTTCTCCTTCTGGACAACTCATTAATTTAAAATTCTTTGCTCCATCTTTATTAGTGCGTATAAACCATTTGTCATCAAAATGGCTAATGTCATATTCTAAATTTCTTTCTCTAGGTTGAAAGACTTTAAACGCTTCATCAGGATTGTCAGCATCTACATATCTATAGTCACTTGATAAGGTGGCATAGGATCCTATCACAACATATTTTTGAGATTTAGTCTTGTATACAAAGGTTCCAAAGGTCTCATCTTTTTCATGGAAAACTTCAACATCACTACTTGCCGGTGTGCCTAATTTGTGTTTAAATATTTTATATGCTCTTAGAGCAGCATCTTTTCTAGTATAAAACACTGTCTTATTGTCGTTCGCCCAAATCACTCTTCCAGTTGTATTCTCTATTTCATCTTCCAAAAGATCACCAGTCTCTAAATTTTTAAATTTTATCTTGTAAATTCTTCGACTCAAGGTGTCTTCTCCATAGGCTAAAATTTTATTATTGGTACTTACGCTTCTTCCCCCGACTGCGTAGTAGCTGTAGTCTTTTGCTAGTTCGTTTACGTCCAACATAATTTCCTCTTCAGCATCCAAGCTCCCTTTTTTACGACTGTGGATAGGATATTCTTTGCCTTCTTCATATCTACTGATATAATGGTATCCATTTCTTTTGTAGGGCACAGACATGTCAGTTTGTTTGATCCGGCCTACAATCTCATCATACAAGCTTTGTTGAAGCTCTTTGGTGTGCGACATCATTTCTTCTTTGTATGCATTTTCTGCATTTAAATAGTCCAAAACATCTTGTGTTTGCGCATCGGCGTTTTCAGCATTTTTTTGATCATCCGTAAGCTTCATCCAATAGTAATTGTCCACACGGACATCACCATGGTTTTCTAATTCTTGGGCAATTATTTTTGCCTGAGGAGCATTGATTTCTTGTTTGATCAAAAGTTGACTAGTTTCTTTGTTTTCCATTTTAGAAGGATTGTTGTTACAGGCAACCATTAGTAAACCTGCAAGAACTAAATAAAATTTAATTGGTGATCTCATGATGGTAATTATTCATTGCAATATAAACAAGCTTTGGGCATTTGTATTGTTTGAGTTTGTATTTATCTTTTTCTTTGTGATAGACTTGTAATGTGAGAACGCTCCAACCTTCATACAAAACCATTTTGACGGTGTCATTTCCTTTGATGTTAGGAAGTGCAACTCAACAGATTATCGTTTTAAGTGATAACGTTTTTCTTTATCATAACAGTTTGGCAGATTTTGGTGCGATAGCATTGGTAGGAGTCTTTTATCTATTGATCACTTCTATCGGATATGGCTTTTCGAGAGGTGGACAAATTCTCATTGCTAGAAGATATGGAGAAGAGAGTTTTACTCAACTGAAACTTAATTTTTATGCGCTCGTATTTTTTCAACTTATTTTGGCGCTCTTCTTCTTTTTTATTTTACAATTTTTAGCGGATGACCTTTTTCGATTTTTTATCAAATCACCAGATTATTATGAAAGAATATTAGATTATATATACCCGAGAAGCTACGGTATTTTCTTTAGTTATATCGGATTGGCATTTATTGCACTTTATACAGGTATTGCAAACACACGATTTATAATCATAGACACAATGATATTGGCTGTCACAAATCTTGTGCTCAATTATATTTTAATTTTTGGAAAGTTAGGATTCGAACCTATGGGAATAAAAGGTGCAGCATATGCCAGTACAATCGCCGAAATAGTTGCCTTCATAGTGTTTCTTGTCTACATGTTTTCGGATCGCTCCTTAAAAGAATTTAAACTATTAAGGAGGATTAACTTTCAATTTCAAGTAGTCAAGAATATGTGCTTAACCTCAGTACCCATTGTACTCCAATCAATGCTTGGTCTAGGGAGTTGGTTTGTATTTTTCTCATTCGTTGAACAAAAACTGGGACAAGAACCTCTAGAGATTTCTAATCTAGTGAGAAACGTCTATTTGATTTTGTCCATTCCATGTTGGGGATTTGCAGCTGGTATTAACACCTTAGTGAGTAATATGATCGGACAAAAACGCCCAAAAGCTGCCATTTCTGTGATTAACAGAGCTGTCTTACTTTGCATTTTAACCACCATGATTTTTGCAATTCCAATTTGCCTGTTTCCAGAGTTTTTTCTTTACCCATTATTTGGTGGAACAAACGGAGCTTTATTAACTAGTGCTCTGCCAAGTCTTAAAATATTGCTTCCAATTTTGGTTGCATTTAGTACTGGGGCCATATACATGAATGGAGTAATCGGCACAGGTGCAACACCGGCTGCTTTAAAAATTCAATTTTATGCTACAATAGTTTACTTGGTTTTCACTTGGTGGGCAACTTCATATCAACCTCAAGACATTGCCATCGTTTGGCTTTCTGAAGTATTTTACTGGCTGGTTATACTTTTTATGACAATTTTCTTCTTAAGGTCCAAAAAATGGGTGCGTTTAGATTTGTGATATTTCGACACGATTAGCGCTCCAAATCAATTTCTTTCTAAGAAATTAATATTTAGAAAAAGTATATTCGTAAAATCAATATATTTGCCCGCTTATGGAGTTGAAGAGCCTAGAAATAAAGGGTTTTAAGAGTTTTGCCAATTCCACAGTGATTAATTTCAATGAGGATGTAACTGGCGTCGTAGGACCGAACGGATCAGGTAAATCGAATATCGTTGATTCGATCAGATGGGTATTGGGTGAACAAAAAGGTAAAAATCTAAGATTAGACAATAGGTCCGATGTGATTTTCAATGGATCGAAGGATAAAAAGGCAGCTGGAGTTGCTCAAGTATCCATCACATTTACCAATACTAAAAATATATTACCGACAGAGTATAATGAAGTTAAAATATCAAGACTTCAATACAGAAATGGAGATAGCGAATACAGATTGAATGGTGTCAAATGTAGGCTCAAGGATATTAATAATCTCTTAGTGGATACGGGCATTGGTTCTAATTCCTATGCCATTATCGCTTTGGGAATGGTCGAAGATATTCTAAAAAATAAGGACAACGCTCGAAGAAAAATGTTTGAGCAAGTATCTGGTATATCAAAGTTTAAAAAACGTAAAATAGAAACCCTTAATAAGCTCAATCAAACAACCGAAGATCTTGACAGGGTAGAGGATCTATTGCATGAAATAGAAGCAAACATGAAGAGCTTGGAAAAACAAGCCAAGCGGACTGAGCAGTATTTTGTTCACAAAGAGAATTATAAGGCAGACAGTATAAAATATTCGGTTTTATCGATTGCAGATTTAAAAGAGAAACACGAAAAGTATAAAAATAACATTAGCAAAGCTGAGGATGATTATCGTGGGCTCGAAATCGAAATCACGAAGTTAGAAGCGGAGGTTCAAGAACACAAAAAGAATCAGCTTTCTGAAGAGCAAAATCTTAGTGTACAGCAAAAAGGAGTCAATGATTTAGTTAGCCGCATTCGCGAATGCGAGGCTCAGAAAGAATTGTTAAAGCAACAAATAGAATTTGCAGCCCGCTCTTTAGAAAACAACCAAAATGTCATCAACAGAAATGCGCCAATACTTAAAGAGTTAAAGGAGGAAATCAATTCTAAAAAAGAAGAGAGTGCCCAATTAATAAATCAATTAGCTTCGATTGAAAAAGACTATGTTTCTTTTGAGCAAAATCATAAAAAAGCCGAACTAGAGTACAAAGAATCAAAATCCAAATTTGATGTGCTTACCGAAAAAAGACAATCGTTAGAACAATCTAGTTTTGAGAAAGCCAAAGAGTTAGCAATTCAAAATAATAGGATCAGCGCAGTAGAAAATGAATTAGCACAAATCAAAATCGAGATACAATCGAAGCAAGAACAGTTAAATGGCATAGACAAAGTATTAAAAACCGTTCAGAAGGATTTTGATGAATTGTCAAAAAAAATCGAAGAACTAGAAGTTAAACGAAACAAAGCATCCGAGAAAAGTCAAGAGCTCAATCAAAAAATAGAAAAAAGACAAACTGAATTAATCCAAGTAAATCGTTCTTTGGATTCAAAAACAAATGAACACACTCTGCTAAAATCAATGATCGAAAATCTTGAAGGATTCCCAGAATCTATCAAGTTTCTCTCTAAAAATTGGAATAAATCTATTCCTATTTTGTCTGATATCTTAGATGTGGAAGCAGAGTTTAAAGGAGTTATTGAGCATTTTTTAGAGCCTTATTTAAATTACTATTTGGTTGAAAATGTTGGTCAAGCGGCCAAGGCAATTGAACTTTTAAGCAAATCCCAAAAGGGAAAAGCACAGTTCTTTTTGTTGGATAAGATACCCGCGGTTGCAAAAAGTGATTCAAAGGATGCTGCAATTTCGCTCGTAACGACAGACAAGAAATATCAAGCTTTACTTAATTATTTACTAGACAATGTCTTTGTAACTGATAAAGATGTTTCAAGCCTAAATGATGATAAAATATACCTATCCATAAGAGGAGATTTTGTCAAACGTATAAACACACTTTCAGGTGGGTCGGTTGGCTTGTTCGAAGGAAAGAAGATTGGAAGAAAAAAGGAACTTGAAAAACTGACAAAGCATATTGAGAAGTTAGAAAAAGAGAAGTCTAGTTTAGAAAAGAATCTTGAAAAATTAAATAAGGAGCTTTCATTTAATCAAGAACATTCTTTTGAAAATGAAATTTCTGATCTGAAAACTGAAAGTGGTTTACTCAACAACCAATTGGTGGAACTTAAAACAAAAAAGGAAAGTTTATCCACATCAGTCGAAGAGTTGAATGCCAAACAAAGCAATGCAAAAAACGATCTCAAAATCAATACTGAAGGTGCAATAGTTTTAGACAAGGATTTAAAAAATATCCAAAAAGCTATGTCTGCAAAAGAAGTGCTGAAATCTAATCCTGATCAATTAGATTTACTCGCTCAAAACCTTACAGAAGAGGCTAAGAAGTTTAGCGCTAAAAACATTGAGTTGATCCAAAAGAAATCAGAACACGAAAATTTATTAAGTGATCTAGAATTTTCTGAACGACGTTTAAAAGAACTCAATGAGAGAATATCAGAATCTAAATCTTCATTGGATGAAAATAGTAGAGAAACTCAAAAAGTTTCTAAAGATATAGCCGAGTTAGAAAGTCAGTTAGAAGAATTGTACAAAAAAAGAGATGAAGCTAAAAGTGCGCTGAGTGAAATCGAACAAGAGTTCTTCAGTAAGAGAAATTCTATTGCAGAAAAAGAAGAGTCCTTGAGAGGTCAAAACAGAACGCTGCAAAAAACGCAGCTCTTTATTAACGAAACAAAGGATAAATTCAATGATGTAAAGTTTCAGATGGGTGCTGTAGGAGAGCGACTGAAAATTGAATTTGAAGTTGAGTTAGAAGAAGTTTTGAAGTTGAATTTTGAAGAAGAAAATCTGAGAGAGTTAAAGTCTCACGTAGAAAACCTTAGGAGAAAGATTGCCAATTTTGGTGAAATTAATCCAATGGCCGTTGAAGCTTTCAATACAATGAAAGAAAGACACACCCTGATTTCAGGACAGCGCAATGATATATTGGAAGCAAAGGATTCTTTAATGGAAACTATCTCCGAAATTGAAGGAACTGCCACTCAATTGTTTAAGGATACATTTTATAAAGTACGAGAAAACTTCGTCCAAGTATTTAGAAGTCTTTTTAGTGAAGATGATTCTTGTGATCTCGTAATGGAAGATGAAGAAAATCCTTTAGACTCTTCGATTGAGATCATCGCTAAACCGAAAGGTAAAAGGCCTTTGTCTTTGAGTCAATTATCAGGAGGCGAAATGACCCTGACTGCCACGGCATTGCTCTTTGCATTCTATCTTCAGAAGCCTGCGCCATTTTGTATATTCGATGAGGTCGATGCACCACTGGATGATGTAAATGTTTTAAAATTTAACAAAATCATTAAGAAATTTTCGAAAGACTCTCAGTTTGTAATTGTGACTCACAACAAAGCGACCATGGCAGAGGTAGATGTTCTATATGGGGTTTATATGCAAGACATGGGAATATCTTCAGTAAGTCCTGTAGACTTCAGAAGTTTTGGTCACAATCCAATCTTAAATCAAGTAAATTAAAAAAGGCTTCAATAAATTGAAGCCTTTAATTGGTTTTAACAGTCGTTAATTTGTCTGTACTTTATATATTTCAAATATGATGCCAAATCATAATATGTTAAAATTTATAGCCAGCTGTAAGACTAAAGCTCGTTGGTCGATTACTTAATTGATAGGATTCATCTCCAAGGTTTAGGCTATTGCCCAGACGGGTTATATTTCCTTCGATTCCTGCATCCAATCGAATTTTCCAAAAGTCCACTCCGATCCCAAATTTTAAGCCATAGCTGGCTTCTTTAAACCTTTTGCCATATTCCTTAAACCTAATAAGATCACTTCCTGAATCAAGATTGATATAAGCAACTGGACCCGTATTAACTCTGAAAAATCCAAATTTCATTCCGATCAGTAAGGGAATGTTCAATTTGGTATAGCTAGCCGAATGAAATGTTTTTAAAATTTCATCTTCCACAATTTCGGTCAAGGAATAATCCAGGGTGGTAGATTCAAAAAGTATATTGGGCTCTACATATAAAGAAGAAATCTTTATCCTCGAATAAAGTCCAAAATGATAACCGTAGTTTTCACTGAAGACATCAATTGAGGTTTCATCTTCATTTTGATTGAGAATATTTGATTTATTTAGATTGTTACTGCTTAGACCGGCTTTGAGCCCAAATTCTATTTGTCCAAATGCAACATTGCAGGCAAATAGGCATAAAATGAGGAGATTAAGTTTGTTCATGATCAAAAGGTTCTTAGATGTATCTCAAATTTAACGCCAAGTTCAAGCTGTAAATTGAACTTTTCTTTTAAAGATTACTTTTACAATAGTCTTTTATCTCTTCTGTGGCTTGGTGCTTGCAGGTAATATTAGGATATGCAACTGAATCATGTAAATTTCATCGGAAGTTTTGATAGTGAAAATAACTGTCCAAAAACTGGATTGCCAGAATACGCTTTTATTGGCCGGTCTAATGTTGGAAAGTCATCCTTGATTAATATGATTACTGGTCGTAAAAGTGTGGCAAAGGTTTCCAGTACACCTGGCAAAACTCAAATGCTCAATTTTTTTGAAATTGATACTGCTTGGTATTTAGTTGATTTGCCAGGTTATGGGTACGCTAAAATTTCCAAAACGAAAAGAGAGAAATGGCGTAAAATGATTCAAAGATACCTTGAAACTAGATCGAGTCTGGCTTGCACATTTTTACTTATTGATTCTAGAATCCCATTGCAAAAAAACGATTTGGAGTTTGCACAATTTTTAGGTGAATCTAGAATTCCATTTGTAATTGTTTTTACAAAAATCGACAAAGTCAAAGGGAGTGATCCGAATGTAAATATCGAAAGCATAAAAACCGAATTTTTAAATTACTGGGAAACGCTGCCTCAATGTTTCGTAACTAGTTCTGAAAAGAAAATTGGTAGAGAAGAGCTATTAGAATTTATAGCTAAAATCAATGCGAATATCTAAATTCATGTTTCTTTAATAATTTGTCACAACGAAAAAAACATATAATCCCTGAGGTCTCCGATTGGCCTATCCACTTGCTCAGCCAAAATCGCTACGAATTTGTGCAAAAAGTAAATCAAGAGGTTTTTGAAAGACTTGAAAAAAATCATGGAAAGGACTTTGAATCTTTATTGGAGAAAACCTCTTATCTAGAAAAGATTAGAATTAAAGCCTCTGCATGGAAGGTAGATCCTAGAGATGAACCTAAATTTTGGAAAGGTATAGCTCAAAGCATTAAGAAAAATTCACTGGCAGAGGATAAAGAGATTTTAAATGTTGAGTTGATCAAACGAATTGTCAATAGATATTCTGAGGAAATTGTTGGGAATTTTAAGGTTAAGACTTATCATTTTGCTGTTCGGTTTTTAACTAAATTGTTTAGGAGGATTTTAAATTCCTTTGCAGGAAAGGGAAATAGATTTTATTGGGGTTCAAAAAGAGATTTATACGATCGATTGATATTGGATGGCTATATAGACGAAACGCGTTCATTGTTTAAAAAAGGAACAGTCGTGGTTGTGCCAACGCATTTTAGTAATCTGGACTCAGTGATGATGGGTTACATTTTGGATCGAATGACAGGTTTGCCTTCTTTCGCATATGCAGCCGGATTAAATCTTTTTGATAGTGAGATCCTTGCATACTTTATGAACAGGCTCGGTGCCTATCGAGTCGATCGAAGAAAAAAGAATCCTATTTATCTCGAATGCTTGAAAGCAGTGACGCGCCTTTCATTGCAAGCTGGGGTCAATAACATATTTTTCCCTGGTGGTACAAGATCAAGAATGGGGCGCATTGAAAAGAAATTAAAATTGGGGTTGCTGGGATCTGTAGTTGAGGCGCAAAGAGCGAATTTTCAAGATGGAGTCGACAAAAAAATATTTATCGTTCCAATGGTGGCTGGATATCCGTTTGTTTTGGAAGCAAAATCTTTGATAAATCAATTTTTAAGAAGTTCTGGAAAAGAAAAATACATCCATACTCGCGATGAACTTTCTAGCTTCAAAAAAATGTATAGGTTCTTTAAAAATTTAGTTCGTAATTCTTCTCAAATCTACCTTACCCTTGGAGAACCTATGGATGTGCTGGGAAACTTAGTTGACAAGGACGGTCAAAGTATTGATTCGACTGGAAAGAAGGTTGATTTGAAAAATTACTTTCTTGCTGATGGCGAAAAATTGATTGAAAACACTCAAAGAGAATCAGTTTATACTAAAATACTAGGAGATAAAATATTGGACAGCTTTATGCGAAACAATTTAGTGCTCGCACCACATTTGATAGCGTATCTGGCTTTCCAATACTTCGCAAATTCGAATGAAGACTTGAGTATTTTTAATATTCTAAATCTAAATACCAAAGAAGTTCACATTCCATTTAGTGATTTTAAAAACATAGTGAGCCAAGCACAAAATGTTTTGACCGAATGGGAGAAGAATGGAATTTTAAAATTGGAAAAAGGAATTAAATTACCTGTAGAAGAGTTAATAAATAAAGGAATATCTGAGGTAGGAATCTTTCATTCTCAGAAAACATTATACATGGATAAACATGGTAATATTAAAACGGAAGACTTCAAACTTTTGTATTATTACCATAATAGAATGAGAGGTTATGATCTTCAAGAATATATTGAATGGTCAAAGAATGAAAATTTTTCTTTACTAAGCGAAGTATAATTAGAATTAGTGATTTTTATAATATACGATTTAGAAGCAACGTGTTGGAGGGGTAGACCACCCAAAGGTGTCAACGAAATTATAGAGATCGGCGCTGTAAAAGTAAATCGTTATGGTGAAAATCTTGGAAGCTACGAAAGTTTCATTAAACCTCTTGTAAATCCAGTGCTTAGTGGTTTTTGTAAAAATCTAACTTCTATCAGTCAGGAGAACGTAGATTCCGCTCCCTTATTTACTTCAGTGATCCAGTCATTCAAAGATTGGATTTTTATGGAAGAAACCGATTATCTATTATGTAGTTGGGGGTCTTTCGATAAACAATTTATATTGAATGATTGTAAGCTCCACAAATTGCAAACAGAATGGATCGATGACAGCTATACCGATCTGAAAGGTCAATATGCAGATATCAAAGGATTAGAAACCCATAAAGGATTAAAAGCAGCAGTAAAGCATGAGGGCTTTGAATTTACAGGAGTTCACCATCGTGCGATTTCCGATGCAGAAAATCTAGCTAAAATATTCGTCAAATACGTAGACGAATGGCGTTATTAGTCTGATATTTTAGGTTTTTTATCTAAGCTTCGTAACAGATGTAAACTTAAATCGTCTTAAAAGTATTAGATTGACAATACAAAATCATAAAATCAAAATGAAAAAATTAATTAGTAGCTTATTATTTATCGCAGTTCTTTTCTGCACCAATTCAATTTTTGCTCAAAAAGAACTAACAGAAGGGTATATCAAAATGGAAATTACAGATGTTACCTCTGATGATGAGCAAGTTGCGGCAATGTTAGAGATGATGAAAGGTTCTCAAACAGAATTACATTTCAAAGATGGACAAAATCTTACGACTGCCAATATGATGGGAGGAATGGTCCAAACCAAATCTCTTTTTAATGAAAAAGAAGGGAATTTAACGATGCTTATGGATATCATGGGCCAAAAAATGAATGTGGAATCTTCAAAGGAAGAACTTGAAAAGCTTAACGCAGATCAAAAAGAAATGATGGAGGATATGAAAGTAACCTACGATGAAGGTGATACAAAAGAGATCCTTGGATACAAGTGTGTGAAAGCGAAAGTTGAAAACACCCAAATGGGAAAGATGGCTTTTGAGATGTACGTTTCGAAAGATATCAAAGCTTCTTCAAAATCTATTCAGGGTTTACAAAATCTAGATTTGGAAGGATTTCCTCTGGAGTTAGTGTTGGCTCAACCACAAATGACCATGACGATGACTGCTGTAGAATTGAAAGAGGAAGTGGATGAAAATGTTTTTAAATTGGATAAAAGCGGTTATACTAAAATGACAATGGAAGAGTTTATGGAGAAGATGGGATCCATGGGAGGAGGAATGGGCTTCTAAAAAATAAAATTTTAACCGAAAAAGGGACTTTTATCACTAAAGTCCCTTTTTTTTTGCTCTGATGTAACTTTTATTCAGTTGTTGACGTTATTTTAATACTACTACTATTGTCTGATCAACTGAAACCATCATGTTTGTAAAACGAAAAAGTAATATTCTCATCAAAGGCATTTTTTGCCTCAGTTTGTTCTCTTTCTTATATCTAAATTTTATTGGGGTTGGAGATACCTCGGATTTTGCTTTTAGCAGCATTGAAGCGTACGAAAATGTTGCTTCAAATTCATTCCAAGAATTAGAAGTCATCAATAGTTTCATTGGAAAAATTATAGAAATTATTGTGCTGAAATAGCTAGTCGATATCCATTTAAGAAGCTTTTTATATCCATTTGTTTTTTGCCTTGAACCTTCAGTTCTGATACACTGATGCTACCATCTTGAGTACAATATTCTAGGAAAGTTTTATTATCACTTACAATTGTGCCTGGGTAATATTTAGGGTACCTGTTGGAGCTTATCTTTGCTTTTATGATTTTTGTTTCCTTAAAATCCAATTCAGTCCAAGCCAAAGGAAAAGGATTTAGACCTCTTATAAAATTATAGACATCTTTACTTGAATTGTTAAAATTGATTTTGGTGTTATTTCTTGTCAGTTTTGGAGCAGCACAGGCCAACGTTGCATCTTGAGGAGACAATTCTGTTTTTCCAGATTCAATTTTTACAACCGATTGAAGAACAACTTTTGCTCCTAAGGATTTTAGCTTCGCGTAAACCTCACCTGTAGTTTGATCCTGATTAATCTTAATTTTCTCTTGAAGAAGCAAATCACCCGTATCGATTTTGTGTTTTAATTTAAAACTCGTAACTCCTGTTTCTGTCTCTCCGTTCATTACCGCCCAATGGATCGGGGCTGCACCTCTGTATTTTGGGAGCAATGAACCATGTAAGTTATAAGTGCCTAATCTGGGCATATTCCAAACTACCTCAGGTAGCATTCGAAATGCGACAACTATTTGCAAGTCAGCATTCAATGATCGTAATTCTTCAATAAAATTGGCTGATTTTAAATTTTTAGGTTGGAGAATATTTAGACCTAATTTCTTAGCCTCTTTTTTTACATCTGATTCAAGAAGCTTTTTACCCCCTCTACCTCCCAACTTATCTGTAGCTGTGATGACACCAACGATGTTATAACCATTTTCATGTAAAATATTTAATGATGGAACAGCAAATTCCGGAGTCCCCATAAAGATGATCCTCAACATATATACTAATTGATATTTAAAATAGATTTAATATAACTTTGTTAGGCTTTTACGTCCTTAATAAAATGTAAAAAAAATTGTAATTGTAAAGTTACCTATGTTATTGAATAAGTCTTAATAAAGGATAACACCAATAACCAGTTCTATTTATGAAAAAATCATTTTTAACGTTCACTTTCGTTTCTCTTTTTACCATGTTTTTGATTTCTCAAAATGCCTCTATTGAAGGATATGTTTTTGAAAGTGGGAATCGAGGATATTTAAACAATATTAAGATTGAATTATTTGATCAGCATATTGACACGTTGGTTGCATCTACCAACTCAAATGCTGAAGGATTTTTTAAACTAGAAGTGCCCTTGGCTCAAAAGTTTACCTTAAAAGCAACTCACGAATATTTTCATTCAACGAATCTTTCGGTTAATTCAATAGGCTTAGAGAATGGGGCCAAAGAATTTCTTAAGATAGAAATGAAAAGGGCACCTGGTTATTTATTTGAAATAACAATGGCAGAGGAAAGAGATGATAATGAAACACCAGTAGATGCGATTAAAAGTGCCAAAATCGAAGTTTTTAATAACACGAATAAAGAAATGGTTTTGAAATTAGATGATTATGAGCATCCAGATTTTAGAGTACATCTCAAAAAAGGAAATCATTACACCCTTATGATTCGAAAAGAAGGTTTCCTGACCAAAAGAATGGAAGCATTTGTGGATGTCAAAGGCTGTATACTTTGCTTTGAGGGTATTGGGGAAGTAAGACCTGGAGTGACGGATAATTTAACTGAGCACAACACTTTCGGTACCTTATTGGCAAACGTTGAGCTAGAAAGACATTACCCGGGAAAAGAAATAAAAGTCAATACCATTTACTATGCTCCAGCAAGTTTTGAATTATCACAAGAAGCTAAGTTAGAATTGGAAAAGTTGAAAATCTTCATGACTGACAATCCGAATTTAATTATTGAACTTGGTTCGCATACTGATAGTAGAGGCAATCAGAAAGCGAATATGGAACTTTCAAAAAAGAGGGCAGAGACCGCTGTAAACTACATTCTTAAGGATGGTTTGATTGGTCAAGAGCGATTGGTTGCAAAGGGTTATGGTTTTACCAAAGTCCTAAATCATTGTGAATATGGTGTAAAATGTTCTCAAGAAGAACATGCAGTTAATCGCCGTACCGAATTGAAATTATTGGGTGTACTAAATTCCAATAATTATGTTGAAAAGTCGCTGGCTTCTATGAAGCAACAAGAATACATGGATGAATTGTTGGCGGAAATACAAAATGAAGGAATTATTGAAATTCCAAAAGATGCCGAACTGACTGAAGATCAAAAGAAGAATAAAAGGAAAGTCAAAAAAATAAATGAGGAGTTCGAAGAAAAATCTGACGAGATCAGGAGTTCTGTTAGGGAAACAGTATTGGATATAGTCGATACAGATCGTGAATTCTACGATTTGACTGAAGAAAAAAGGGAAAAATTTGATGATGTCGGTACTGATCAATTACAAGAAGATCAGCAAGACATAGAAATCGTTCAAAATGAAGTTTCTGAAGATGACTTCGTGGTGCAAAGGAATGTAAGTGAAGATGAAGAGGATGATTCCGATTGGATGAGAGGCTTCAAGATTGTGCTCATGGAGTCAAAAGAAGAATTGGCAAAGGATCATGAGGTATATACCGAATTTAAAAAAGTTAATTTTTTACGATCACCTCTATCAAACAAATTCTTGTACATCATTGGTGAATTTCAATCCGAAATGCAAGCAGAAAAATACATTTCTTCTAAATTGGACAAGAAATATAAGCAAGCTTATGTGATTAGTTTTTAAGGCTGACTAAGATTTATCGTAAGCCCGAGTCCGACTACCGAACCGAAATTAGGATTGGACGACTCAAGGTTGAATTTGAAAGAAAGATCTTCGGACACATCAAAATCCAAAAGATGTCGATTTACGAAAGCTTCGAAGGTTACAATAATGCGTGCTAATCCCCAATAAACCCATGAATATTCCATTTCTTGCCTGGCATCATCACGATCTTCTTTAATTTGAGAAGAAGAAGTATAAGGAATTTCATAATTGAGCGTAGATACATCGTATATGAGAGATTGATGCCATCTGAAGTTGAGTTTTCTATAGGCTCTACGTTTTCTTACAATTTGCGAAATAAAATAACCTTCAACACCGAGCGCGATAGGAACTTTCCACCATTTTCGATTGTAAGCCTGTCCTGCTCCTGGTAGAACTACGGAATAAAGAGCGGCTCTTCCAGGTTTTCCTTCAAAGATATCTTTGAGACCTCTTTTTTTGTAATCTTGGTCTAGAGAATCTATTTGAACAGCACTCGAGTCTATTTTGATCTCTTGACTCCACATTTGATGGATTCCCATGAAAAGCAAATAAAACAAGGCTAATTTTTTCAACAGGTTTTTCTTTATAAACGTTAGTCTTCTCGCAATTGCTCTAATATGTAATTCAATTCTTTATCATTTTTAAATGCAATTGAAATTTTGCCTTTGCCGCTTGCGTTACGATCAATATTTACATCTGTACCAAAAATACCTTTGAGTTCTTGACGAATGATAATTAATTCGGTGGGAAGGTTGTTGGTGTTTGGTTTCTTTTTGGATTTTGTGTTTGGACTGTCGCTCAAAAACTTTTCTAAATCTCTTACAGATAGTTTGCTTTTTATAGTTTTATCAAAAGCTATCAGTTGAAATGCAATATCATTTATTCCGGCTAAGGCACGTGCATGTCCCATGCTAATCGTGTTATTGACGACTGCCTTTTGAATTTCAGGGGGAAGTTTTAACAATCTCAAATAATTAGAAATGGTGCTCCTTTTTTTAGAAACTCTAGTTGCTAGCGTTTCATGATTTAACTGACACTCGTCTATAAGGCGGTTGTAAGCAATGGCAATCTCAATAGCATTTAAGTCTTCTCTTTGAATATTTTCAATGAGTGCCATTTCCAAAAGTTCTTGATCATTGGCTGTTCTGATATA
This sequence comes from Saprospiraceae bacterium, assembly GCA_020631135.1. Classification (GTDB taxonomy): domain Bacteria; phylum Bacteroidota; class Bacteroidia; order Chitinophagales; family Saprospiraceae; genus JAHDHU01. The sequence continues at coordinate 22,076 of JAHDHU010000039.1, forward strand.
TACAGGAACTTCCTTTAGACCAGCAATTTTAGATGCACGAAAACGTCTTTCTCCAGAAATCAGTTGATATTTTTTGCCACCCATCTTTCTAACAGTGAGTGGTTGAATGATACCATGTATCTTGATGGATTCTGCAAGTTCTTCGAGACCTGAATGATCGAATTGCTTTCTTGGTTGGTCCGAGTTTGGTTCGATTTGCGACAGTGCCATTAAGCTGACCGGCGATTCGGATGCCACCTTATTTTCTTCTTTTCTATTATCAATGTTTGATAATAATGCCCTTATTCCTTTACTAAGTTCTTTTTTCTTCGCCATTGTAGGATTGTTTCAATTATGCTTTTTCGACAACATCATTGTTTTTTTGAAGAAATTCATAGGCCAAGTTTAAGAAGTTAGAACTTCCTTTACTAGCTGAATCATATAGTATGACTGGCTGACCCATACTTGGGGCTTCTCCAATTTTTGAATTTCGATGTATAATTGTTTCAAATACATTGTCACTGATAACTTCTTTTACTTCTTCGACCACTAAGTTGGCCATACGAAGTCTTCGATCATACATGGAAAGTATTATTCCCTCAATCTCAAGTGATTTATTTAGACTTTGCTTCACCAATGCGATTGTATCCTTTAGTTTACTCAAACCTTGTAAACTAAATATTTCGCATTGTACTGGGATTAAAACTGAATCTGAAGCAACCAAAGCATTTACAGTGATTAATCCCAAAGAAGGTAAGCAATCAATTATGATATAGTCAAAAACCTCTTTTAGCGGATTTAGAAGTTTTGCGACTTGATATTCTCGTTGTTCAATATTTACCAACTCAATCTCGGCACCGACTAAATCAATCGAAGATGGCAGTAAGAAAAGGTTTTCTATTTCAGTATTTAGTATCGCTGTGTTTAAACTTGTATCTCCAATCAAGCAACTGTAAAAATCTTTACCAGTAAAATCTTCTTTAAAGCCCAAACCTGCCGTTGCGTTGGCTTGTGAATCAGAATCGACCAATAAAACCTTCTTGTCTAAGATCGCCAAGGCAGCCGAAAGATTTATGGCAGTTGTTGTTTTTCCTACACCACCTTTTTGATTTGCTATTGAAATTATTTTTCCCATCACATTTCTAAAACTTCATCTATTTCTAATAAGATAAGTTCCTTGTCTTTAGATTTAAATAAATTTTTGGATTGCTCATGATCAATTTTGATAAATCCAAAACTATCAAAATGACACCCTATGATCTTTTGACACTCGACAAAATCGGAAGCTATTAATGCATCGTCGATTCCCATAGTGAAGTTGTCTCCAATGGGCAAAATCGCCACATCCAGTTTAGGACAGGTCAGTGGGATGAGTTTCATGTCCATTGTAAGTGCAGTATCCCCAGCAAAATAAAAGCATGCCTCTTGGTTATAAATTACAAATCCCACAGGATTGCTCCCATAAGATCCATCTGGAAAGACACTTGAATGGACAGCATTGACAACTTTAACTGTTCCAAATTCAAATTCCCATTTGCCACCAATGTTCATTGGGTGTCCTTCGATTCCTAATTTGCCATAATAGTCGACGATTTCATAATTAGAGATAAGTTTTGCCGAGCTGTTTTTTAGAATTTTTTCCGCATCTGCGGAATGATCTCCATGTGCATGACTTAATAAAACGAAGTCCGGATTTAGGGTATTGATCAACTCATTATTCGCAATCGGATTCGCTGAAATAGCTGGATCAAAAAGTAATTTCTTACCACCAAAATGAATTAAAAAGCAAGACTGGCCTAAAAATCGGATTTTCATAATTATTTAATGATCAAAGGTAAACCTTCTCGATAAAATTTTATTGAATTGTATAAACCAAGTAGTATTATAGAGTATGGTAACAATAATTGTAGGTACAAATAGGAAAAATAGTAATTCAGCCAAAATCGGTAAAATTTGTTTGGAGATTTGCAAGCAGATACAATCTGATGTCAATTTTGTCGAATTGTCTGAAATCAATGATTTTGGAGTCAATGCAGACATGTATGATCCGGACAATCAATCTAAAGAAATAGCTAAAATACAGGATGAATACATTATACCTTCTAAAAAATGGATCTTGATTTTACCCGAATACAATGGGGGCATCCCTGGGATTTTCAAACTATTTATGGATATCATTTCTGTACGAAATAAGGATAAAAGTTTTTCAAATAAGCAAGTTTTTATGGTGGGGGTAGCTGCTGGCCGTGCTGGTAATGCTCGAGGTTTAGATTATATGACCAATTGTCTTAATTATATGGGAATGAATGTTTTTCCAAACAAGCTTCCAATTTCTTCAATTAATAAGGTTTTAAACAACGACGAATTAGATACGAGCACTTATGAAGTGCTTGAAACACTCTTAAAAGATTATTTGAAGTAAAAAAAATGCCATGCCCAAAAATTGGACATGGCATGCATAGGGTGCATTATAATTCTAATGATTGACCATTAAACGTTTTGTCTTAATAATCTTGCCGTCGTTGACTTTCACAAAGTAAATTCCCGAAATCAAATTAGAAATATTTAATTCAACAATTTGAGTTGTACTCACATTGTTTCTTTCTAAAACCAACTTGCCATTGGTATCGTAGATCATAACAGAAACCTGCTTTTCTATTTGCGAATCTAATCCAACACTTACTACAGAACTAGCTGGGTTAGGGAAGACGGTTAAATCTAAGTCTGCATTTAATGCATCTTCGATTGATCCGGCATCAGTAATAAAATCCTCTCCAAGATTTATTTCATCTCTCTCTTCTCTGAAACTAACCTCTTCTGAGTTTATTCCTGGTTCGCCTACCACATTCAAACAGTAATCTTCTGTTTCTCCATGAGGGAAAACTTCGCAAGGCCCTGTTGGGTAAGAACCATATTTCATCACTACTCGTAATCTACAGCTCCCTGATACATTGGCTGGTATCGTGTAGTTGCCGGTAATCGGTCCACTACCTGCACCATAAGCAATAAGCTCACCAGCATCGAAGAAATCAAAATCTTGATTCCAATCGCAATATATC
>JAHDHU010000040.1 GCA_020631135.1 Saprospiraceae bacterium
AAAATTAAATGATAACCTCTGCTTTGGTGATTCTCTGGGCTCAATCAGTGTCGCAGTCCTAAGTGAACGTTTCCCAATTGATTTTAATTGGAATGCAGGGATCCAAAACATTAAACAAGAAGACAAAGACACTTTAACGTTGCTTCCAAACGGAATTTACAATGTCACAGTTACAGATGCCGAGGGATGTGTTGGGTCTTCTCAGATGATTGAGATCAGCAGTCCGGAAAGGCTCGAATATGTCGTTGAAGACATCAAGAATCTTGTTTGTTTTCAAGATAGTTTAGGAACGATTGAGATTGAAATAAATGGCGGAATCACGCCTTACCAAATCAATTGGAATACTGGAGATTCTACAGTTTCTTTAGAAAACCTAGGTGCTGGGGTTTATAATTTTACTCTGTTGGACGATAATGATTGTGAAATCAAAAGCAATAATATTGTATTAACCGAGCCTGACAAATTAACTGTTGATGCCAATATTAATCATTCAACCAATGGATCTAATGATGGTTCAATTGAACTCACCGTAGACGGTGGCCTACCTTTTTATTTTTACGATTGGAGCGACAATGCAAACACTTTAAACGAACCAATCGCAAATGAGCTATTTGCGGATACTTATCTAGTTAGCATTCTGGATGCCAATAATTGTCAGATAGACACTTCATTTATTGTTGATAATATTACTGGCTTAGATTACAACGAAGATCTCGCTTTCAGGCTGTTAGAAAATCCTTTTCTGAATGTCCTTCGATTTGAAATAGACAAATCAAATCTTGAAGTCTATATTTTTGACACTCATGGTAAAATGCTCATGGCGGACAAAACCAATGTCGGGACAAACGAATTAAACCTCACTAATTTAGTGAGTGGTAGCTACTTGCTTATCTTAAACTATGAGGGTACTTTTCTCTCGCGTTCAATTTTCAAAATCAATTGACCTTAGACAGCTTAAAAGTGGTTCTTCGATTTTCTTGATGCTCTTGTTCGGAACATGACTTACAAGAACAACTATTTACGGGCTGCGTTTCACCTCTACCAACGGCACTTAAACGTTTGATTTCTATTCCTTTCGATACGATATAATTCACAGCGGATTGGGCTCTTTTTTGAGATAAATTTAAATTATAAGCATCAAGTCCACGGCAATCTGTATGGGATGACAATTGAATCTTTAAATTTTGATTATTTGCTAATATCTCAACAAGTCTATCCAATGAAGGTCTGGCATCTTCTCGAATGTTGGATTTATCATAATCATAATAAATGTTTTCCATGACTATTTCTTTATCCAACTCCAATTTGTCTAAAACCATCTCTACATTTATCGTCACTGTATTTTCACCCATTCGGGGAAAAGTATTCTGTGTAGATATTTCTTTGATTGAATTTAGGAAACTATCCTTACTTGCAATCAGCTTAAAATCCAAATCTTTTCCTACTTCTTGGATGAATCTTCCATTTTGATCTGTGCGCAAATTATAATTTTCCTCATCTGCATTTACCAAAACTTGGGCATCTTCTAAAATTTCCTTTGCAATTACTTTGCTTGAGGGGTCACGAGGGTTTTGGTAAACATTGTAGACTACTCTACCAGCTAAATAAATGCTAAAATCAATCGAATCCTGCACCTTGATATCTTCTAACTCTTCTTTTTGTTCAATTTGCTTAATGATAAATTTAAAAATGTCATCATTCGATTTATAATTCCGGCTAGAGCTAAAAAATCCTTGCTTAATGATTTCGTTATCTCTTGATTGTATAGGATCAATCACAAGAGCAAAATCATCTGCTCCCGAATTAAATGGGGATTTCATATTTATGGGAGGCGCCCAAGATCCATTAGGTCTCAAATAGGTCTTAAAGATGTCTAAGCCTCCGAGTCCTGGCAGATAATCAGATGAAAAATAAAGGGTATCCTCAAAGCTGGTAGGAAATTTTTCGTTTCCATCCGTATTGATAGTATTCGGCATTTTAAATGATTCAGACCATCCTTCATCTCCCTTTATTGAATAATATAAATCATAGGTTTCGGATCCATCCGTTTGTTTGATCGTATAAACGAGCACAGAATCGTTTTCGAGCAAACAAGGATGACCATAATTGGTATTAGTATTCTGAAACGACAATTCTATCGGCTTTGACCAATTTTCTTCTTGCATTTGCGCATAAAGAATTTTACAGTAAGAATCCTCGTTTTCTGGGTCGGTGGTAAAGCAACGCGTAAAATAAATTTCTTCAAAATTTTGACTAAAAGCTACCGTTGCTTCATTATTCTCAGAGTTAATAGGCTTATCAAAAATTTGTAAATCTCTCCCATTCTTTTTTGATATATACAGATTAGAATATTTGTTACCAGTCCAATCATATATTTCTTTATTGATTTGATTTTCGCGATCAGAAGAGAAAACCAGGTATTTGTCTTTGTAGAAGATTGGAGAGAAATCTGAATATTTAGAATTAGCATCAAAAGGAAACAATTCTACGATCTCACCTTCATTGGGTTGCAACCAATTTAATGCTTGCTTACAAATATTTATTTCTCGGATCGTTTCTGCCCTTCTGCCCTCAAGCTGAATCAATTCTTCAAAGGACCGAATAGCTTCATAGTATTGTTCTTCTTTCTTGAGCGCAAAGGCTAGTTCTCTTATGGCCTTTGGCCCATATCCGTCGTTTTTAGCCACTCTAAACCAATTTAGAGCACTTTTATTATCATTTAGATAACCAAAGGATCTGGCGAGCATATAGGCCTTCTGAGCCTTGATCTCTTCACTCTTGGATTTCTTGTATTCTTCTTGCAGTAAATCGACAGCTATAGCATACCTTTTGGTCTCATAGGCAATTTGACCATTGTTTATTTTTTTTGTGTAAACACAGGATATGACAGAAATCAAAAAGAATAAAAAAATAATTCGCATGCTTCCCATTAATCCCAAAGTAATTTATATCAAATGAACAGATAGTAAAGTATAATAAAAAAGTCCATTTACAAAACGTAAATGGACTTCTAAAATTTTAATTTCTACTTATATCTATGCGTTACTTCGCGCTCGAGTAAAACTTTTCTTTGTGCTCGTTGTGCTCTGTTTGCTTTTTAAATCATCTGATAAATCTCTTACGATTGGAGTTGCAACGAATATTGACGAGTAAGTTCCTACCAATATTCCAATCAATAGAGCGAAAGCAAAACCTCTAATACTTTCTCCACCAAAGAAGAAAAGTATAGCAACCATTAGTAAAGTTGTCAAAGAGGTAATAATCGTTCTCGAGAATGTGCTGTTTATTGCTCCATTGATAACTTCATCTTTCCCTTTGTTTGTGTAGATACCTAGATCCTCCCGAATTCTATCAAACACTACCACCGTATCGTTTATAGAATAACCAATCACTGTAAGGATCGCTGCAATGAACGCTTGATCGATTTCCATTGTCCATGGAACAATGCCCCAAAGCAATGAGAAAATTGAAAGTACAATCAAGGAATCGTGCAACAATGCTGCAACCGCACCCAAACTATACTGCCACTTATTAAATCTGATAAATATGTACAAGAAAATTAAGATCAAAGCAAAAATTCCAGCATAAAAGGAACTCTTCTTAATATCATCCGCAATGGTAGGTCCTACCTTACTTGAACTAATTACATGAGTTGCGTTTTCCGAATCTGGTAAACTAAATTTCTCCAAAGAAACATTTGAGCCAGTAATTGCTGTGATACCCTCATGAAGTTTTCCAATAGCTAAATCAGCAGCTCCCTCTGAATTGTCTTCAATCAAATAATCCGTAACAATCTGATAAGTATTTTCAGTGTTGACAGCTTTTACAACTGGGCTGGTTCCAAAATAATCGGCAAGACCAGTTCTTATATCTTGAGCATCCACATCTTCATTAAACTCCACAGTGTAAGAATATCCACCTTTAAAATCAACTCCAAGATCAAATCCTCTACTAAACATCGAAACTAAACCCGCGACCAATAGAGCTCCTGAAATTACGTAAGCGATTTTTCTTTTGCCTAACCAATCAATACTTAAGTTAGCAAAAGCATTTTTTGAAAATCCTGTCCAAAAACTCAAGTTACGCTCTTTACTTGTCCACCAATCCATCATCATTCGCGTGAGCAAAACTGCTGTAAACAATGATGAAATCACACCTATGATTAAAACAACTGCAAAACCTTTGATTGGACCTAATCCAAAATATGCCAATATAAACGCAACCAACAAGGTGGTTACGTTGGCATCGATGATAGCAGAATATGAGTTTTTGAATCCGTCTGTAATTGCAACCAATGTAGATTTTCCAGCTCTTAACTCTTCTCTGACTCTTTCATAGATGATTACATTGGCATCCACTGCCATACCGATTGTTAAAATAACCCCAGCGAATCCCGGAAGGGTTAGTACCGTTCCAAAAGAAGCCAATGCTCCAAAAATAAATAACATATTTGCGAAAAGTGCGATAATCGAAACCATACCTGCACCTCCGTAGTAAGCTATCATAAATAATAGAACCAACCCAAATCCAATGATCATTGACCACATGGAAGAATTAATATTTTTTTGTCCTAATGAAGGACCAACGGTTTGCGATTGAACCATAACAACTTTAGCAGGTAACTTACCTACCTCTAAGATTTGAGCTAAGTCCAACGCTTCTTGAGTGGTAAAGTTTCCAGAAATGGATGTGTTACCTCCGGTAATAGGATTTTGTACCCTAGGTGCCGAAACAACCTCGTCATCCAAAGCTATGGCAACTATCCTGTTTCCAGCATTTGAAGCTCTAGTAGTCATTTCTGCCCATTTTTTAGCTCCTTCAGGCTTCATCATCAGAGTAACTTGAATTTCACCAGTTGTAGGATCGGGACTTTGACCAGCACTTTGAATTACATCACCTTCGATGGATGCATTTTTTGTTCCTGGTAATGTTTTGACCATGTATAGCTCATAATCACCGAATGACTCCCCAGTTTCTGGATCAGTAGTTTCTGAAGCTCCCCACAAAAATTTAGTATTGGCTGGAAAAAGTGTTTTATGCTTGTTAAGCATTTCCATTACACGATCTTTATCATTTCTAGCGGCAGTCCCCATAACTGGTCTCCACATTGTACCGTTGTTAACAGTAAACTTAGACAACAATGGACCTAAATTACCGAGAGGATCAATTCTCTCTGAAACTTGTAAAGTAGAGTCCACTACATTTCCCAAAGAATCATATTGTGGAACATAAACCGAATCAATCACCGTTGCGTTTGCTGTGGAAAGTCCAGCTTCATCCTTTAATCTACGATCAACTTCGGCGAATGCGGTAGCGATTCCTGGATCGCCAATTTCCATTGCATCCCAAAATTCTAATTTCGCATTAGCCTGTAAGAACTCTCTCGCTCTTTTTTCGTTTCTAATGCCTGGCATTTCTACCAAGATCAAATCTCTACCAGCATCCAAGGTTACATTAGGCTGAGCAACCCCAACTTTGTTGATCCGCTTACGTAATCTTTCAAAAGTATTAGAAACGGTTTCTGTCACTTTTTGTCTTAAAAGACGAATGACTTCTCCGTCGGAGGTTTCGATATTTATCTCATCTCTCAAAGAAGGGTTCTTCAAGAATATTTTTGACAAGCTTTTGTCTGAATTCAATTTATTAAACTCACTAAAAAATAAAGCAACAAAATCAGATTGTGAATTCTTTTGCGCTTCTGCGGCATTATCCAAAGCCAAATTGAATGTTTCATCCTTATTTTCTCCACTCAAGGTGTACAACAAGTCTTTTACATCAACTTGAAGCACGGCACTCATACCTCCTTTCAAATCTAGACCAAGAGCCAATTGACTTTTCTTTAATTCACCATAAGTAAAATCTTTGAGTAATGGGATACTCAAAATCTCTTCTGATGACATTGAATCCAAATAGGCAGATTCCGCAGTTTTAAACCTTTCGTATTGTTCATCAGCACTAAATTTAGAAGAAACCATTTCAGCATATTCTTTAGCCTCTTTTTCAACTCTGTTGGTTGGAAGCATGTACAAGAATTGCACGATGGTAACTATTATCAAAAGAATCAAAAGCAACTTTATCAGACCATTTCCTTGCATTACAAGTGTATTTTATTTTTGGAAAAAAACGCCGCAAATATACTGCTTTTAAGCTTGCTAGAGCCACGCCAAGCCATGTTTTACTGATGATTTTGCGATCAGCTAGGATTTCTGGGAATAATCGAGAAAAACTTACGCTTCATGGAACTTATATTGGTTCAAAATCCCTTATCCTTGTATATATTATAAACTTAAAAAATCACTAATGGGATTATTTTCATTTTTAAAAAACGTAGGTAGAAAAGATATAGCAGAAACAAAAGAGAGTGACGCTGCTGATATCGCTGCAGCTAATTCAAGAAAAGCCAAATTACTAGAGGATATCGTTTCTGGTTCTGGATTGGGCGTCGAAAACTTGTCTGTAGATTATTCAGACGAAAAAGTTACGATTTATGGTCAAACTGAATCAATTGATGATAAAGAAAAATTGATCTTAATGGTTGGAAACGTCGATGGTGTAGGCACTGTTGATGACAGAATTTCTGTGGTAACCCCTCCTCAGTCAACTTTTCATGAAGTTCAATCGGGAGAGAGTTTGTCCAAAATTGCTAAAAAATACTATGGAGATCCAATGAAGTACATGGCAATATTTGAAGCAAACCAACCTATGTTATCTGATCCAGATAAAATATACGTTGGTCAACAGTTGAGAATTCCAAATCTCTAACTGAAACAAATCATAAACTTAAAAGCCATCTGAAAATTCAGATGGCTTTTTTATTTTTTATCGTTTGTTTAAATTCCAATCATAGTCAGCATACTTGACTTCTAGGACTTTTTTCTTCATGTATTTTGAAAGATACTCTTCAAGATTCCCAAAATCTTTTTTGTACCATTCAAATATTTTAGAAACGCAAGCTACTCCATTATCGAAAGTATTGAATGCCTTATTGTTTAAAAAAGCTATGGTCACTTTTTCCAACTGTACATCTAATTTCGACGGTAGGAAAGCTTCATTTAAAATAGGTGGACAAGACTTAGCAGCACAATTAACTGCAAAATGTATTCTTGGCTCGTTAAACTGAGGTCGTATTATGTCGTTTTCTATGTTATTTAAAGAATACATTTGACCACCAATCTTTATCCATTTATTATCCCAAGGCTTTCCATTATCTAGTTGAGTAATAGAATTAATAGGATAGTTTTTTACTACTAGTTTAATTGTATAAGCATTATATGCATTTATCCAAAAAGCCAACTGTTCGTCTCTAGACCAAGTACTCGTCGGTTCGTTATTGGACAATAAAGCAAGGTATGTATCTAACCTTGATTCATTCTTTTTAAAAGCATTATAATCGACCTTTCCATCATCACTTACATAAGATTGAAGCATTGCGTCCCAATCTTTGTGCAATTCGCTCTTTGAATTAAGTGAATTACAGCTTTCAAAAGAAGAGAAATTTGGTAATACAGTGGTTGCTTGAACCGTCGCAAAACTTATTAAAAACAGCCCTATACTTATAATTGGCTTAAAACTCATAACTCATGTTTTTAAGTGTAAATAAGACGTGTAAGTAAAGGTAATTGTTGAATATTAGCTTTTATTTAACTAATACCGAATCCATAGATTCTGAAACAGATCCAAATACTCCAAAACCATTTGAAATATTGCTGTAAGAAGTAATTGGTTGTGAAAATGGCGTACTTGAAGCTTTTAATTGCCTAGATGTTGCCAAATGATATCTATAATATTCAGCATCAACAGTTTGGAATAAGAATAATATTGTATCAATAAAATCTTTGTTTATTTCAAGATCATTAGAACTAAATGCAATTCTTATTTTATTATCCGGCAATTTAGAAGGATCAATCAAGAGACCCTCAATATGTTCTAATTCGTGAAGCGCATTTCCTCCAACGATAAAACTATAATCTTCAAAATAAACCAAATCTTTTGAACCCAAGTATGGCGGCTCATTCATATTTTGCTTCCAATCTCTCCTAGCAGGGATTATCCTAAAAAAAGAAGGATATGATTCTGGTTCTTCAAAGGTTATTTCAACTTCGAAGTGCTTGCTAAACCTTTCAATATTATTGGCGTTTACCAAACTATCCGCAGTAATCAGATCTATGGAGTCGATGGTCGTTTCTTTTGGAACTTTAACTTCTCCGAACGCTTCAGGATAATCTGTTCCAGGCCAAATTGCTGAAATTTCATAAATCTTATCCGGTTGTATGGTTAATTCAGCTTCTTCATAAATCTCGTTTGAAGCATCAAATTCGAAAGGATACCAAACTGATTGATTTTTTTCACGAATCGTAATTACAGCATCGTCTTTAGGGTACAGAAATTGTTGATTGCTGGTATTGATGATCACGGAAGTACTTAATCTTGCCGTACTTTTATTTTGTTGTGGAGAAATGACAGCTTCTAAAACCAAAAGGGACTCCTCCGTACCATCGTTAAGATTGATCGGATCAGAGCAAGACACTAGACACATAGCCAGTGTGAATACCCAAAATAGTATGATAGATGTCTTTTTCAATGAATTACATTAATGAGACGCATAATCCTTTAGTCGTCACTACTCGTGTAGTTATGCAACAAATATACGATTAATCTGTAAAATTTTATTTCTGTAAAAGAACTACAAAAATCAATACATATATATTTATTATATATGTATAATACTTTATTTCAATTGTTTAAAACGAAAGACTGTAACTTACGTACGGCAAAATTGGTAATATGCTGTATTGGTAGGTTCTAAAATCTGTTGGAATAATATTATCTGTACCCACATCAATGTAAAATGGGTTGCGTTTATTATAGGCATTGTAAACTCCTATTGAGAACTTTTGCTTTGCCCAGCTATAGGTATTATAAAAATTGAATCCTAAATCTAATCGGTGATACGAAGGCAATCTATCGAGATTTATTCCTTCAAAAGTTATTATGGGCACCCAATTACCGTCGATAAAAACTGTAACCACGGATTTCGGCAACGAGACCGGTGACCCCGTCAGCCACTGCCAATTGGCACTAAATTCGGCGTTCTTGTTTATCTTCTGAATGTAAGAGAACTTCAGTTGATGTGTACGATCAAATCTGAATAAGAACTCCTCTCCTTCATTAATATTATTAAAAACACGATCAGAGCGCGAAAGTGTGTAATTCGCAAAAATATTTGCATTTCCGTATCGCTTATTTATGTTCAATTCAATTCCAGATGCCTTCCCACTGCCAATCGGTAAAACGCTTTGCCATTCTGAAGTCAAACCGATATCTGTTAATTGTCCTTCACTAAACGATACTACTCTATCCAGATTTTTGTAGAAACCTTCGATTTCAACATCCACAGATTCCGAAAGTTTAAATCCAACTCCCAGATTATAAACCCAAGATCTTTCGGGTTTCAAAACATCCGTTGAAGGGAGCCAAACATCTGTTGGTAATCCAAAACCACCGTTTGACAATAAATGGAGGTATTGATTCATTCTGCTTAAGCCTGCTTTAATATGAAAGTTATCATTTTGGTATAGTAAACTTAAACGTGGTTCAAACATGTGATTTGAATTGCTTTCTGTTTTTACCAAATTATATCTGAGCCCGACATTGGCTCTCAAATCTTTTGAAAATCGAATTTCATCTTCAACATATGCATAGATTTCAGATCCGCTTATTTCATCCGTTTGCAGAATATCGCTAAGTGTATCCCGATCGATAGTTCCTGTAATGAGATTATCTCGATGATCTGCGCCCAATATGCCCGGATTGAAATCATGGCGAACATAACCTAAGCCAAATTTTATATAATTTTTCGAGTTTGGAATATAGTCAAAATCCGATTTTACACCAAGATCATTGATTGTAGAGGAAAATAATCCAGCTGTATATGTTCGCGAATTAGTAGAAGCCGTTGTTGTATTAAATTGTTGTAAATCAAAATTGTTAAGTCCAAATCTGCTGCTGTAAAATGTTAGGTTATGATACATTTTTTGAGAAAGTTCGGAGTTTAATTTGATTGACAATAAGCGATTGCCCCACTCCGAATCCAAAACATTGGTTTCTGTTGTTGTGATCCCATCGAACATGCTGACTCTGGCCACATTATTTTCCAAAACATCATTCCCACCGTAATAGGAAAAATTCAATTTGTGCTTTTCACCTAGCATCAAATTGATTTTAGCGTTGAAATCTCCAAAATGATAATCCGTGCGTCCTGTCAAAGCACTAATTTCGTAGATAAATTCCGAAATATTTTTGAGCAGCCAAAGATCCAAATGTGTTCTTCTTGCGGAGATCATGAAGGAGCTGCCATTTTTTCCTAAAGGTCCTTCAAGTGATGTTTTAAAGGCAATACTTCCAAAGCTAATATCACCCTTAACTTTTTTATTGCTTCCCTCTCTTGTTCTTATGTCTAAGACTGACGAAAGTCTACCTCCATATCTCGCAGGAAAACTTCCTTTTAACAATTTGGCAGATTTAATCGTATTGGGGTTAAAGATTGAGAAAACACCCAGAGCATGACTGGAATTATAGACTGGAACTCCATCTAATATAACGAGATTTTGATCATAAGATCCTCCACGTACATTAAACCCACCAAAGCCATCGGCTCCAGTAGACACCCCAGACATCATTTGTACCAAACCGTACACATCCGATTCTCCTGCCAAGGAAGAAATTGACCATATTCGATCCACTGGTAGATTATCTCCTGAAAACAATTCAGGTTCTATGGCGTCAACATTACTATCCAGAATTAAAACCTCATTCAGTTGTGCGTCGGGACTCAGTAAAACATTTACAGTGGTGTCCTTTTTAAGTTTTAATTCTAAAATAGTTTTATTGTAACCTAGATAAGAATAGTAAACTCTTTGAATTCCTTTATCGATCGAAAACGAATAAAATCCATTTTCGTTGGATTCCGTACCCTCAAATTTTTCTTGAGTATAAATACTTGCAAAAACCAATGGTTCTCCAGACAAGCTATCTCTCAAATAACCGCTGATCGTTATTATTTCTTCCGCTTCTAAAAATTCATCCTTGGTAATTGCTATTTGATTGCCGATTATTTTGTATTTCGAACCTGTACCTTTTAGTATAGCATTTAGGATTGCACCGACTGGTTGATTTGTTGCGTTAAGGCTAACCTGTTTATTAGATGGTAATGTATTCGGATCAAATGAAATATTGATGTCTGATTTTTTACTTAGATCAACTATAACTGAGGGTAAATCTTTTTTAAGACAGGTGTAATCTACGCGTATCTCGTCAGGCATGACTTCTTGTGCAAGAAGCCCCATTGGTATAAATAAGATCAGAAAAATTACAGTGATCAACTTCATTTTTAATCGCCTCCGAAGGGGAAACCATTTATTAGGGCAAAAATGCCGCCAAATAGACAATTATCGATTAAAGTTAATGTATTAAATAAAGGGTAAAAACCAAAAAGCCCAAATCAATTGAATTGATTCAGGCTTTTTATTTTTCAAACCGTGGGGTTATTCTATCTACAACTCAAGTATTTTATCTCAAAATGCTTCGCATCTAATTTTTCATATTGCATATCGTAGGTTGCTTCTAAAACCTTTAAAAGCTCATCAATGCTTGAATTTTTTGCCAATGGTGATGTTAATTGACAAGCTTGATCCACATTTACAGAAAGATCAATTTTAACATTGTAAAAATCTGAAACTTGTTTCATTACCTCTGCTATAGAAGAAGATTCAATTTCTAATGAATTTTTATACCAATCAAATCGATCAGAATTTAATTTAGAAATTTTGATTTCATCCGAAGCGTAATTTAACACTGCTTTATCTCCAGCTTTCAGGATAGCTGAATTTGAATTCGTGCTTACTCTAACTATACCAGACTCAACTTCTACGATGGAAGTTTCATTCTTGTGATCGATATTAAAAGATGTCCCTAAAACTTCTAATCTGTTTTTACCCATTTCGACAATAAAAGGTTTGTCTTCATCGCGATCTACATTGAAATAAGCTTTACCGTTAAGCTTTACTCTTCTTTCATCGTTTCCAAAACTGGATGCAATTGAAAAGGTTGCTGCATCATCAAGCCAAACCTCTGAACCGTCACTTAAAGAAGAATTAGTTATTGACGAGGCGTAAATTTCTTTGGTAAACTCAGTAGAGCTCTTGAAAGAATCCTTGAATAAGAAAAAACATGCACCAACGAGTATGATCGATGCTGCTATGCGCGAAACCCACATCATTGGATTTAGCTTAACGATTTTAGTTTCTGTAGAAACTTCATCGGTTGTATTAATTTGTGCTTTAAACTTATGGAATGCTGCAGCGGCATTTGGCTTGAAATCTGTTGGCTGATATGCTTCAGATAAATCCCAAATTTGCTGTAGATCCTTAACTAGTTTATCATTCTCACCTTCTAATAACCACTGGTTATAGGCCACTTTCTCATCATTGGTAAGTTCACCAAAGAGGCTTTTGTGTACTAAAGAAATATTATTATACTCTTTCATTCTAGCTACATTGTTATAAAGTGGACACTAAATCACTGCTATACCCTAAATTTTCTTTCGATTTTTTTGCAATTATTTAATACTGCTACCACTTAAGTGGTATTCTTTCACTCTTGATCTCAATATTCTTAAAGCTTTCGAAATTTGATTTTCTACCGTTTTGATCGAAATTTCAAGCTTATCAGATATCTCTTGATAGGTCATACTTTCAAAACGAGACATCGAAAAAACCAATCTACACTTCTCTGGTAAAGATTCTATAGCTTTGTTGATGACTTCTGAAAGCTCAAGATACTCTAGCTTTTCTTGCGAATCATCAGTATCTACGAACGTTTCCGTATAACTATCATCATCCTCAAATTTCATTTTCTTTCCGCGTAGATGATTTAGTGCTTTGTTAATAGAAGCCCTTCTTAAATAAGCTTTTAAAGAAATAGTAATGTCTAACTTATCCTTTTTTTTCCATATTTCCATAAGGACATCCTGCACAATATCTTCTGTTGCTACACTATCATTTAAGATCTTATAGGTCGCATGGCATAGATAATTATAATATTGATTATAAATAATCTCCATGGCCTTTTGACCATTAGTCTTTAATAACCCAAGAATTTCCTTATCAGTATTTTCCATTACGTTAACGGAAGAAGTTCAATTAGTCGAACATATTACAAAAATATGTAATATAAAAGTACTAATTTATTTCGTTTTAATACATTTAAAAAAAGGATATATTCATTAGCTCAAACGACTAATCATGAATAAAAATCTTTTCTATTGCTTTTCTATTGCTTTGATTTTTCTCTTTTCTTGTAAAAATGAAAAAAATTCGCCTCCGAAGGCAGAAGAAAACAAAGTCGAATCAAAATATACTCTAAGTCCTTTTAGCTCTTCTCCCGCTTTCGCGAATGCAGAAATAAGTAATATGAAAATTGAAGGAAATAATTTTCAATTTGATGTTTCCAATTATGAATTAGGTGCACAGACAGATGATGCACCAACTAAAATGTGCGCCAATTCTTCGAAAGGTCAACATATTCATCTTATTGTAGACAATAAACCCTATGCCGCAAAATATGTCAATGTATTTGACCATGAAATCGAAGATGGAGAGCATCACATTTTGGCATTTTTATCTCGCTCTTATCATGAGAGTATTAAACAAGAAGGTGCGTTTCTAGCTGAAAAAGTAAATGTAAAAAATGGTAGCCTTGAGCGTTCGGAAGCGATTACTGATCCAATGGTTTTCTACAGTCGACCTAAGGGTACATACATTGGAGAGGATACAAAGAAAGTAATGCTTGATTTTTATTTAACCAATACTGCTATCTCTGAAGATGGAAATTTTGTCGAAGCCAACATTAATGGAGAAATACATAAAATAGAAAAATGGCAACCTTATTACATAGAAGGACTGCCGATGGGTGAAAATTATATTAGCTTAAGCCTAAAGAATAAAGCTGGTGATGTAATTGAAACAACATTAAATCCTGTGAAACGAATTTTCACCTTAAAAGAAGATCCTCAACCAAAAGGATAATTTTAAAATTCTATATGCAATAATGCCAAACTAATTCTAAATTTGCGGCTTCAAATTTCTCTCGCATTCGCGAATGCGATCAAGGAATATGATTCTGGTGGTTGTAGCTCAGCTGGTTAGAGCGCCTGATTGTGGTTCAGGAGGTCGTGGGTTCGAAACCCATCTTCCACCCTCTTAAAAAACTTCGACTTTGTAGTTGAAGTTTTTTTTTGATCTTTATCGAATCTCCTCTTTTAATTTTTCTATTGCTTGGTTTAGTTTTTCGATAATTCTTTTTTCAGATCCAAGTACGTCGCTTTTAATTAATTCGAGAAGAAAATAAACATCTTTATTACTCGAATCATAATTAAGCGAGAATAACATCCTTTCCATTATAGGATCAGTAAACTCCTTATAATTATCTAAGCCAGTATAAATACCTGAGATTAGACTTGAAGTTTTGAAGTCAAGATCAGACATAACATTTGTGTTAAGTCCTGTTATGTAAACATTTCGCGATAAGCTCGCTATGCCTGTACCGGTCCAATTTGGGAGCTTTTGAAATCCCCCGGTCTCGAAAAATTTTTCGTTTAATTGCGCTCTGTCCATATTGAAAATAACACTATCAAGACTTTCTTTTAAAGCCGAATGATAATCAACGGATCTTTTTAGTTTGGATTTATTGATTTCTAACTCCTTTACAACATTTTCGATAAAATGCTTTTGATCTTTTTTGCTTTTATTTCGTTCATTTAAATTTCCAGCCCAAATGCCGAGATAAACTCCAAGTGCGATTGGTAATAATTGTAGTATCAATTTCTTTAGCATATTTATCATTTACTAAATTGAGAAAATGTTTAATCCTTCCAATCTATCTGTAGTGGCACATTTCGCACAAAGTTGGTTTCGAACGCTACAATAGTATTGGTCGTACTAACTCCATTAATCGTTTGGATTTTGTCATAAATTATATCCCTGAGATGGCGATTATTTCGAGCATATATTTTCACCAATATCGCGTACTCACCTGAAATATTTACACATTCTACAATCTCTGGGATAGATTTGACTTCTTCCTCGATTTTAAAACGTTTTTCATAGCTATCCAATTTAATTTGAGTATACGCAGAGGTTTCGTAACCCAATATGGAAGGATCCAGTTTAAAAGAGGCTTTGCCAAGGATTCCCCGACTATTTAATTTTTTCACCCTTTGATGTATCAAAGTATTTGAAACTTTTAATTGCTTCGCCAGATTGCTTAACGGAATGCGTGCATCAGCTGTCAATTTTTCAATTATTCTCCTATCAATCGCGTCAAGTGTATTCATAAAAAGTCAAAATGATCATTTAGATATTACATTTTACTAATAATAATGACAAATTAGGTTTATTTGACCAAATAAATACTTCTTTAGGTAGAATAAACTATCGAATTGATAAATTTATGGTCAATAAAACTTTATAGAGTCATGATTATTGGAGTACCAAAAGAAATAAAAAACAATGAAAATCGAGTTGCCTTAACGCCGGCTGGGGCTTTTGAGTTTTCTAAAAGAAATCACAAAGTTTACATTCAATCTACCGCAGGGATAGGTTCTGGTTTTAGCGATCAAGAATACATCGATGCAGGAGCAGAAATATTACCGGACATTAAATCTGTTTATGACATTGCAGAAATGATCATAAAGGTCAAAGAGCCTATTGAAGAAGAATATGACTTGGTAAAAGAAGATCAATTGCTCTTCACTTACTTCCACTTCGCCTCTTATGAACCATTGACTCATGCTATGATAAAAAGTAAAGCTGTTTGCTTGGCATACGAGACGGTGGAAAACCCTGATGGTTCGTTACCACTTTTGATACCCATGTCTGAGGTTGCAGGAAGAATGGCTATTCAAGAAGGTGCTAAGTATTTAGAAAAACCTGAAGGTGGTAGAGGGATTTTGTTGGGTGGAGTACCTGGTGTAAAACCAGCTAATGTCATGATCCTTGGTGGTGGTATCGTTGGAACAAACGCTGCAAAAATGGCTTCTGGTTTGGGCGCTAATGTTTCGATTCTTGACATAAACTTGTCTCGATTGCGTGAATTGGATGACATCATGGATTCAAATGTCACAACGATTTATTCGAATGAATACAACATCAGAGAAATGATCAAATATCACGATCTCATCGTAGGAGCAGTACTGATCCCAGGTGCAAAAGCACCCAATTTAATTACTCGAGAAATGCTTAAAACAATGAGACCTGGGACAGTGTTAGTAGATGTTGCTGTCGATCAAGGGGGCTGCATAGAAACCTGCAAGCCTACCACCCATGAAAACCCAACGTATGTGGTGGATGACATAGTTCATTACTGTGTTGCCAACATGCCCGGAGCTGTACCATACACAAGTACAATTGCTCTCACGAATGCCACCTTACCTTATGCTCTTAAACTTGCTAATCAAGGTTGGAAAAAAGCATGTCAGGAAAACGAAGGACTAGCATTAGGTTTAAATGTAATCAATGGTAAAGTTGTTTACAAAGCTGTTGCAGAAGCTTTCAATTTAGAGTACGCCTCGATAGATAAATTTGTATAGACTCAATATTGTAAAACAATATTTTAAAGTTTAATTTTTTTTTAGATATTTATAAGTGTAATACGCGATTCACAAAATTATCGTTATATTCAGAATAGAATCTTTCTTTCTCACCAAAATCTGTCAGAATGCACATTACATTTAGCGAATTAAGAAAAATTAAACATGATCTTCCAACAGGAAGTGTTAAAACAATTTCGGATCTATTGGGAATCTCAGAACAAACAGTACGAAATTATTTTGGCGCAAAAAAATATGAAAATGGACAAATAATTGGCAAACACATACAGCCAGGTCCGGATGGAGGTTTTGTTTCGTTGGAAAGAACAGACATTTTAGATGCTGCAAAAAAAATTATAGCTCTTGAAGAGCATGCAGTAGCTTAAAATTTTAAAAAAGGAGATCAATTTATTGATCTCCTTTTTTGTCTATAAGTAAAAATTATCGGTGAGGGTTTTATACTGATCAGTATATTCCTTTACACCTTCCTTATACATTACTATTTCGTTTTCTTCATAAGAATCATCAAAACGCATTGGACTAAATTCAAATAAAACACGTTCTGAAGGTTTTGATGCCCTTGGACGCATGATCGTTTTTCTATTGATATAAAATCGATATCTCTCGACAAGTTCGATAAAACGAAGTCCTTCAATGACTGGTAAAATCATTGATACCTTGCCATTAGGTTTCAAAAGTCTCCTAATGGCTAACAGCAAATCACCGTGAGCCAATTTGATGGTATGTCTGACCACATTTTTAGGTTGATTGTCTGATAGGGTTCCACCTGAAAAAAATGGAGGATTGCTCACTATGTGATCGAATTTTGTTTCACTTGTTTTGCCAAAAGATTGGATCGAATCTGAAACAACTTCTAAGCGTTGGTTCCAATCCGAATTGGCAAAGTTTGACTTGGCTTCTAAACAGGATGCTTGATCAATTTCTACTCCAACTATGTTGGCTTCATCGTTTTTTTGGGCACACATCAATGAAATCAAACCTGTTCCTGTACCAATATCTAAAATATCCTTTGCTTCGCTCACATCAACCCATGCTCCAAGTAAGACTCCGTCTGAGCTAATCTTCATCGCAGAGTTCGACTGACAAACTTCAAATTTTTTGAAACGAAAAATTGCTTCCTTAGTTAATACCATATTCTATCAACGCTTGGCTTTTAATCACAAATTCGAAGCCAAGAATACTCTATCTCCGTTACTCTAGAATAAAATCACTGATTTGTATAGTGGTTGAGATGGTTCCGTCTGCACTATCATATACAAAAGCTAAATAACCTTCTCCAACGATTCCAGACAAGTCCATTTGACCTGTGCTTTCAAAAACATTATCAAAAGTGTTGCTATTGTTAATCAATGGACCAATTTCTGAGCTTCCAAATTCGACCCAAGTAGACGCACTCGGATCTCCTGTGCCGTCATAATCAGTCGAATAATAAGCTTTAAGCGGATTACCATTTTCAAAAGCGTCTGCGATTCTTAATTCTAATGTTTCGCCTGCTTGAGCATCAAAATCAATTTTTGGTGTTATCAGCCATGAAACAATATCAAGAATTGGATTTCCACCCCCATCAAAAGCATCTAAACTAGCATAGAAGACATCATTGAAATCTCTTATTTCCCAAGGTTCATTACCCTTAGTGTTGATTGCTTGCCAACCGGCTGGAAATCCACCTTCAAAATTTTCCGAATGCGGAACAGTAATAGTACCTCCTGTACCTGTAGATCCACCTTCTACGTCATTTCTATTTCTTAAAGCTATCTGTTCACTTTTGGCGTTACCCATCGGGGTAAATTCCGTAACGATGGCTGTAATCGTAACTTCTCCACTAGGAACAAATTCATTAGCAAAACTTGCTCCATTTGCAGTAAACATACTTAAAGTACCCGTGGCATCTGTTACGTCATGATTGCCACTAAATGCCCCACCGCTTATCGTTGCCATATTTATTTTAACCAATGTAGATTCTAGGTTTTCAAAATCTGCTTTAAGGTCCGCAATTGTAATTTCATTTGGTGTTACAACATTACCGTTTCCTTCGAAACTGGTGCTATTTAAAGAAGCATTGTTGACTTGTAACAAGCCATTAAATTCTGATAATTCGACTCCATCTACGCTTACTTTTATTTCAGCGCCCATATCAAAAGAATGAGGATCACTGAATCTTACTAAAACTCCTCGATCACCATCTTGTAAATAAAGATTTTGAGCATTTATGTTTCCATTAGCTGCATCAGAAATAACAATTCCTTGGATAAAACCTTCAGGTCCGACAGTTGCTCCATTCGCGAATGCGGCCCTAATATCTCCTATAGAAACTCTTGGACCATCTACTCCTCCACCACCTCCATCACATCGAGAACCGTTTAGGGGTACGTCATTGGCATCTCTAAGGGTAAGCTGCGGAGTGCTTCCGAAAACCGAATACACTGCTGTTATGGTTCCATTGCCTTCCGGCAAAGGCAATCCTGCAAAACTCGAAAAATCACTATTCCTTACAATTATTTCATTTCCATTGCAATCTACCAACCCTCTGTTTTGACCACTCCCTCCATTTGGAATCGCGAAAGATTCTCCAATCAAAGAAGCTGCAAATTCCACTTCATTAATTTGAATAAGCTTACTTAAATCAGCCTCAGTTAAATTGTTTATCGTTTTGGTTTCTGGTTCTGGTACTTGAACCAACTCTCCAATTACGAGGTATTGATCTAAGATTGCGGCAGGAATCCTTCCAACCTCTGATCCTGCGCCTGGAACCCCCAACTGTGGCAGCCCAGCGAACTCACCTAATTCCAAACCTCCTCTTACATATACAGTTCTTCCTAAAGGATAATCAACATAAAGATCAAAGGCATCTATACTGATATGAATCGCCGCAGATTCATCCTGAATTACCAAGGTTTTAAAAAAGTTGCCAGGCTCATCATTTGAAACGACAACACCTTTTATGATTGTTTCGGCAGGTATGACATATGAGTTGGAAGACCCAATACTATAATTAGCTTTAAGCTCAGCTATGGTAGTATTTGAAATATCTTCAGTTTGTACATCTTTGCCAGGCGGAATATCGAATTCTTGATCAACACAACCAGCAATCGCCATCCATGATAAGAATCCAAAGAATAAAAATCTAAAATTCATTTTTTCTCATTTAAAATTTAAGTGCCATTTGAAGAAAATAATTTCTTCCATAGCCATAATAATATCTTGTATCAAAATAATCTGGACCTTCTGCCGGATCATATCTAAGTTGTTCGTATCCTCCAGAGATCAATGAGCGGTTATCCAACACATTATTTACCGAAGCCGTGAGAATTATAAAATAGTCTTTAAGCTTCCATGATTTGTAAGCAAAAATATCCACTGTATAAGTATCGGCTACCTTTTCTTGAATCGAAACATCTCTCAATTCTTGACCTTCTAAAGAGGATGTATTTATTTCTATTCTACGTTCTGGTGAAAAATCTAAATACCGATCTTGGAAATAGTTAAAATTGATTGTCGCAAACCAAAATTTAGGCGAATCATATTTGAGTTCAAAATTATAAGCTCTTTGAGGAGAAGACTCTACATAAAACTCATTTGAATACACAGTAAAATCTTGTCTGAAGAAATTATTACCATCGCCATCAACATCAACATCTGCAAAACCAAAATTTCTCCATCTACTATCATATAGATGCTGCCCTATTGCTGCAACTGCTTTAGCCGAAAAGCGCTGTCCTAAACTTGCGGTCACAGCTGCCTCGATACCAACATGTCGTCTATCAATATTATGATTTACAAATGCGCCAAAAGCTCCATCAACTTCACCCGTTGCATTTTCAGAAAAGAAAAAGCTTATTTCCGTCAAGTCATCAATATCCATGTAGTAACTGTTGAGCTTGAAGCCAAGAGTAGATGAAGTGTAACTATAACCTAACTCTAACCCTTTAGATTTTACGATTACATTATCGTTGCTCATTTCCATCGTAGAAGAATCTAGAACAGAAAATAAAGGAACTAATTCATTACTATTTCTATTACTCACGTAAGAATTTCTGAACGATGGAGCTTCAGTTCCGACAAAGCCGTTGGCCCAAAAATAATTTCTGCCAGAAAGCTTATAGGTAACTCCACCCTTCAACATATAATTGAGAAAGTTTTGTTTTTCTGCATCGCCGAAAGAATTATCAGGATGATAACCGTTTTTCATATTGCCGGTTCTCCAAAACTGGGTACTACTTAGATCACCGCTAAAATGGAGATCAAATTTTTTGAGTCTCAATTCATTTGCAACCCAAAGACCACCTTTAATGATTGTTGAATTGTAATCATAATTAAAAATATCGCCTTCATATTTGATGGCATTCGGATTATTCAAATCCTTTTGTTCGCTACCAGGATTGGTCGCTGCATCTGCAAAATTGTCATAATCCAAATAGAAGTCTGCTCCTAACAAATCTTCAAGTTCAGCAAAATTATGTCCTCGAAAATCTCTGTAGTAAGCACCTAAAATTGAGGTATTTCGTTCTGTTGGATAAAAAGTAAGTTTGGCTACGGTGTTTAATTCTTTCGAATCAAATCTTCTGTTTTCCACTACATATTTGGCTTGATTTCCAGTGATTGATTCCGTGCCTCCATTTATGTTGTTGATTGTTTTTGTATTATTTCTATTGGCTTCGTAGAGCTTGGCCCAATCAATTTGAAAGTAATCAGGATTATCCCTTAGGATATTTATGACTTCGTTTCTTAAAGTTTCATCTTCAATTCGGGTAGGTAATTTTTGATGATAATCTGCTGCAGGGTTACCGGCATCTAACCAATTTAAAGCACTCCCTCCATTTTCTCCAAACTGATACGAACTTGCAATATTCAATTTGAGCTTATCACTTATGGCCCAATCGTACCCTGCCATTATAATAGGCTGGTGAGATTTACCTACCCTACTGTTTCTCTTTTTACCTTCTTGCCATCCCCAATAAGAGTTATAATAATTATTGTCGATGATATCATTTATTTCTTGTAAAGAAGCTGATTGCTTTCCTCTTTTGTTAGGGGCACCCATGACATTTAAGAAAAGAGATGAATTGGTGGAGAACCTTTTTTCTAGACCAAATGCGTAGCTGTAAGCATCGTAAAATGTTCCTTCTACGTATCCTTCTTGCGCCCATCTTCGAGAACCTGAGACAAAATAAGCTAGCCCGTTTTTATTAAATCCTTTGGCATGAGTAAACATGATTCTATTTCGATAAGAACGATTCGCTACTGCATAACTAATTCTCGTTTGTTCTCTTTGCGCACCTGCGCGAATGTTGACATTGGAGGCACCCATGATTCCTCCTACACCATATTCAGAATGGCTCAACCCAAAGTTGATGTGAACATTTCTCAATATATCATTTAGACCGCCCCACTGGTTATAATATAACCTTCCACTTTCTAGCTCGTTCATCGGGATCCCATTGATGAAGAATGTATTGAAATTATTATCCATACCCCTCACTCTGAATCTTGCGTTACCAAATGCGAAGGCTGCAGTACTCAAAAAAGGATCACGTCCGGCTGAAAGGATACTGCTAACATCTTGGTTTCCATTATCGCTATCTAAATCATTTTCAGAAATACTTACTACTCCAAAAATCTGCTCTTGGGTAGCATCGTCTATTTTAACATCCATGGACATGGCCGCTAAAACATTATTTCCTTCATTTACGGAAATATCTAGAAAAGTTTTGGACTGACCATTATGAGTAATTTCAATTGACTTGGTACCTAGGGAAAGGTCATTAAATCTGAATATTCCTAATGCATTGGTTAAAGTTTCAACATTTTCGGGCAACAGTTTAATAGCTGCTCCAATCACAGCATCGCCATTGGCATCATTAACTCTACCTTCGATGGACTGCGCATTGATTGAAAACAATAAGATTACATGGAATAAAAGCGTGGTTAAGGTTCTATTTCGCATCTTTGGTTATTACTTGACGAAAGTAAGGTAATTTTACATCTGTAAATAACTTCTTATACATTGTTTACGTCCTTTTAACACTGAGCTAAATAATTATAGATTGAAGAAATTATTCTTTTTTGCGATATATATTTTAACCAATGTGATTTGTTTTGGTCAAAGTAAAGATTATAAAGTGTTGGGAGTTGGATTTTATAACCTTGAGAATCTTTTTGACACTGAAGATGACCCACTTATCAGAGATGAAGAATTTTTACCTCAAGGTGAAAAAGCATGGACTAAAGAAAAATATTCTGAAAAGATTGCAAATATGGCATATGTCATTTCGCAGCTTGGCACTGAATTATCCCCTTCTGGATTATCTATAATTGGCGTATCAGAAATCGAGAACAGAAAGGTTCTTGAAGATTTAGTTGCACATCCTTTGTTGGCCCAAAGAGACTATCGCATTGTCCATTATGATAGTCCAGACAAAAGAGGAATTGATGTTGCTTTAATCTATCAAAATGGTCATTTAAAAGTGGAAGAAAGTAAAAATTTGCCTCTGTTGATCTATAGTGATGAGGAGCGGAAATTTACGAGAGATGTTTTATATGTGCGTGGTGAAGTTGATGGTGAGGAAATGATTTTCTTGGTAAATCATTGGCCTTCTAGAAGTGGAGGTGCCGCACGTTCAGCACCTTTCAGAAACGAAGGAGCAAAGTTATGTAAAAACCTAATCGACTCTTTAGAAGCCGATAAACCTGGTAGAAAAGTATTGCTAATGGGAGATTTAAATGATGATCCTACAAGTGAAAGTGTCAAAAGTTTTCTTTTAGCTAAAAAGGACATCAGGGCGGTAAAAAAAGGTGGTCTCTTTAATCCGATGGAAAATTTTTACAACAAGGGTATTGGATCAAATGCGTACCGTGACAATTGGAGCCTGTTTGACCAAATCATTCTTAGTCATGCATTATTAGATAAAAAGCAAAAAGGCTTCTTCTATTACCAAGCGAATATTTTTAATAAGAAATTTTTGACCAACAAATCCGGTCAATACAAGGGCTACCCATTCAGAACTTTTTCGGGTTCTGCCTATTCGGGAGGATACAGTGACCATTATCCCGTTTTTGTATATTTGGTCAAAGAGAAAAAATAATTGCTAAACGGACCCATTGCATTAAATAAAGATTTTGAAAATGCACTTGACATTTTCGAAAATTGCCCAGATAATATATTCGTTACCGGTCGAGCCGGAACAGGTAAATCAACTCTGCTCAACCTCTTTCGTAAAACCACTAAGAAAAAAATTGTTGTTCTAGCTCCAACAGGAATTGCTGCTTTAAACGTTCGTGGCCAGACCATACATTCATTTTTTGGATTTCCGCCAAGAATAATAGACATCAACAAGCTCAAAATTCGGAAACGCAAGAAAATTTACCAGCAGTTAGACGTAGTTGTCATTGATGAAATCTCAATGGTCAGGGCTGATATCATTGACAATATTGATATATTTCTTCAGCGAATGCGAGACACTAGTGAGCCTTTTGGAGGTGTTAAAATGATCTTTTTTGGTGATCTTTTTCAGCTGCCACCTATTGTAGCAAGTCCTACAGAAAGACAGTACTTTAAAACAAGGTATGAATCACCTTATTTCTTTTCAGCAGATGCGATAAAATATAGTGAACACTTAGAGGTCATTAGTTTAAATAAAGTGTTTCGCCAAAATGAGCAAATGTTCGTCAGATTATTAGATAATATCAGAACCCGGCATTTTGACATGGATGATCTTCATAGTTTAAACGAAAGAAATGTCGCTCCAGATCCAGCACTCAATTACATAACCCTAACCAGTCGAAATGATACGGCATTTAAAATAAATGATCATGCAATACGTCAAATCGACCACATACCATTCTTTTTTAATGCAGTAGTGACTGGTGAGTTTAACCCGAAGCTTTATCCTACTGAAGCATCACTCAGCTTGAAACTGGGTGCTCAAGTAATGTTTGTAAAAAACGATCCAGATAAAAGATTTGTCAATGGAACATTAGGCAAAATCGTGGCCTTGGACAATCAATTAATACAAGTTCAAATCAAAGACACTTATGGAAAAGAGCAAATTATCGATCTCGAACAATTGGAATGGGAAATCCTCAAATACGAATTGGCTGGAGACAATCAAGAAAAAATAGATTCTAAAGTTATTGGAACTTTTAAACAGTATCCGATCAAATTGGCTTGGGCAATTACAATTCACAAAAGTCAAGGAAAAACTTTTGATCGAGTCATTATCGATTTAGGTCGAGGAGCGTTTGAGTATGGACAAACCTATGTTGCTCTTTCAAGATGCAGAACTTTTGAAGGTATTATTTTGAAAAATCCCTTACGACCACAAGATATTCGAGTCGATGAACGAATCGTCGAATATTATGAAGGATTGAGATTCTATTCTTG
>JAHDHU010000041.1 GCA_020631135.1 Saprospiraceae bacterium
TTGAGTGTATAGTTTTTTCGTATTGCTTTTTTCCCCTTTCTTTTAAAAATTATATCAAAACTACCCGCTTTCGTTTGAGGTGGTATTTCTAAATCGATAAATAAATAGTTCGGACTTTTAGCCTTGTGGACATTTGTAATTTTAATTTCTTTGCCTTTGATTTGAGGAAAGCATTCACTAATATTCTGACCGTAAACCATTAATTGTAATTCAGTACTTTCCATTCCAACGTACCAATGTGGTGGTTCGACACGCTCAAGGGTTTGGGCAAAGTTTGATATGATCGAAAACAAAAAAATTATAAATGCATTGAGTAATTTAGTTGTATTCATGGTTTAGTCTCTTTAATTATAAATACTGGAAATAACCAAAACGTGATTTTCATTCATTCCTGATATCGGATAGCTTTGGGATTGGTGATCAATAAATTTGAAAATGCAGCGATCAACAGACACGCTCCGGCTAAAAGCATTGTATTGATAATGGCATCTCCAAAAAATGTTTTGTAGGCGAAGTTTATTCCTCCTATCGCTGCCACGATTTGGGGAATGACAATAAACATATTAAACAGTCCCATATAAATACCCATTTTTTTGGGATCAATCGCACTAGATAGCATTGCATAAGGCATAGATAGTATACTTCCCCAAGCGAAACCAATTAGGGCAAAACAAATGTTTAACATGGTTTGATCAGTGGTGTAAAGCATTAGGACAAACCCCAGTCCTCCCAAAATGAGACTTGCCATATGTGTAATTTTTCGATTGATGTTGTAACGGCTGGTGATAAAGGTCAGTAATAGAGCAAATACCATTGAACTTAATCCGTATGTGCCCATAGCTGCACCGACTAAATCGGCTGCGTTGTTATAAGCGAGATCTGCATTGGCGTATGCCTCAGGAGATAAAACACCCTTTTCAGGCTTAGCTGAATTAAATACGTGTTCTGTAAGGGCAGGAGTTGCCATACTCCACATAGTAAAAAATGCGAACCAGCTAAAAAATTGTACCACACCAAGTTTAACCATTGTTCGGGGCATTGATTTGATGTTTTCAATAATTTCCAATAGACCATTTATAAAGCCTGCACTTTCTTCCTTTTCTTTTTCGAAGGCTCTTAAATCTTCGGGTGGATATTCTTTTGTCGTCAGAACAGTATATACGATAGAAAGTATAAAAACTATTCCGCCTATTAAAAAGGCCATCTTGACATTAGAAGGTACTATGTTCGCTGCTGCTTCATTACTAACACCCAGTTTGTTTAGAAACCAAGGAAGTTGACTCGCTACCCAGGTGCCAATTCCAATTATGAGTGTTTGGACCACGAAGCCATAACTTCTTTGAGATTCTGGAAGTAGGTCAGCAACCAAAGCACGAAAGGGTTCCATACTTATATTTATTGAGGAATCCAACACCAATAAGCATCCAACAGCTACCCATAGGACGGGTGAGTGAGGCATGAAGATTAAAGCCACCGAAGCTAGGATAGCACCGATGAGAAAATATGGCTTCCTTCTTCCAAATTTTTCGCTCCATGTTCTATCGCTTAGATAACCAATAATAGGTTGTACAATCAATCCTGCCAATGGAGCAAAAATCCATAGCATTGGAATTTCATCTTTTGTTGCGCCTAGGGTTTGAAAAATTCGTGACATAAATCCTCCTTGCAAAGCAAAACCAAATTGAATCCCGAGAAATCCGAAACTCATGTTCCATATATTTAAAAAGGAGAGTTCTTTTTTTCGCTTCATGGTTCTAGTTTTACTTTGCAAGATCGACTTAGACAGTACTTAGATTTTTGCTTGGTTGATCACATAATATTGCCAAGGTTCTAATGCCAAGGCTGTGTCTTTGTTCCATTGAATTTTTTGACCTGTGAAGATTTCGTTTCCTTTAAGATCTTTGGAGATAGTAAAAGATTGTGGTTCTTTGGATAAATTTATAATTACACTAACCGCATCCCCATTTTTTTCTCTTTCAAAAGCATAAACGATTTCATGGTCTACTAACTTTGTTAATTCTCCTCCATATTTTCCATTCCAAAGGGCTTGGTTGTTTTTCTTCAATGTAAAGAGTTGCTTATAAAAGTCACTATAAGCATATTCATTAAAACCGATGTACTCCTTTGTAAAGAAGGGTAGTCTTTTTCTTAGTGGTTCTTCTTGTCCACCATACAACAGTGGCATACCATCAAATGTAGAGGATAAAACGGCTAGCGCCTTGTGAGCATCTCCCATTCGATCAAAAACTGTCCCTGCCCAAGTGTTTTCATCGTGATTAGATGTAAAATGCATATGGAAACCTTTTTTAAATTTTGCTCGATCCTCTGAGTACCATTTGTCAATGTCTTCTACATTTTTTTTGCCATGGGCAATTTCATTCATCAAGTGATGAAAACTCCAACCGTATGTTGCATGGTACGTGTCTTTGTTTCTGTGTGATTCAACTTCGGACTCCGCCAATAAAAAAATATTAGGATTTGTTTGAAATAGCGTTGTGTTGCATTCGTCCCAAAAGTCTTGTGCTATACCGTGGGCGACATCTACGCGAAAACCGTCTATTCCTATGTCAGAAATCCAAAACTTCATAGCATCGATCATCGCCTCCCTCATTTCAGAATTTGAATAATCTAAATCTGCCACATCTGTCCATCCCCAAGATTCTCCAGTTTCTGGATTTACCGGATCCGTTATATTGCCATCTTTATCTTTGGTGTACCATTCCGGATTTTTTAAAATCCATGGATTATCCCATCCCGTATGATTAGGTACCCAATCTATAATAATTTTTAATCCACGATCATGGCTGGCTTTTAATAAGGATTTAAAATCATCCATATTTCCATATTCTGGATTTACATCTTTATAATCTGCAACTGCATATGGAGAGCCCAAATATTTTTTTCTTTCTTCTGCATTGTCAATGTCATTTACCAGAACATCTCCAGTAGCTTTTCGCTTTTCTTCACTTATAGGATGTATCGGCATAAGCCAAAGTATATCAACGCCCAAATCTTTGAGCCGATCTAGTTGATTTTCAATTCCCAAAAAATTTCCTTCTGGAGAAAACTGACGAGTATTAACTTCATAAATAACAGCGTTTTTAGCCCATTCTGGCAATTCGAATTTTTGTGTTTTTTCGGTTTCGTCCACGACTTGATTTTTTTCGGTTTTACAGGATATTAGCATTGCTAAACAGAAAGAAGTGATGATGATTTTTTTCATTGGTTAAGCTTAAGCGATAGATTTTACTTCTTGCGGATAAATCGTTTTTGATTCTCCTTTTAATATGATTTCAATTTTTTGTTCAGACAAATTAATAATACTAACCTCTGATTGGGTTACAATAACCTTAATTGATGAGCCTCTAAATTTAACCTTGAAACTATAGCTCGCCCAATTTTCTGGAATGAATGGATCGAAGTGCAGCAGATCATTTCTTACCCTCATTCCTCCAAAACCTTGTACAAGTGACATCCATGTTCCTGCCATACTTGTGATATGTAAGCCATCTTTGGTATCATTGTTTAAATCTTCAAGATCCAATCTTGCGGTACGCATGTATAGTTCGTATGCTTTTTCATGATTTCCAATGGCACAAGCCAAGATCGAATGAATACATGGTGAAAGAGATGATTCATGAACTGTAAGAGGTTCATAAAAATTAAAATTTCTTTCAATTGTTTCTTTATCAAAATGCTCTTCAAAAAAGTAAAGCCCTTGGAGTACATCAGCTTGTTTGATGAAACACGATCTAAGTATTCGATCCCAAGACCAGTTTTGATGAATGGGATATTCTTCATGCGGTATATCTTTTGCTCGCATTAAGGATTTATCTAAAAATCCGTCTTGTTGTAAAAATATTTGACGTTTTTCATCGAAGGGAAAATACATGCCATCCATAAGTTCTTTCCAGCGCTTGGGTTCGTGAGTTGTCTCAAAATTGGTTTTGGCAATCACTTTGTTGTAGTGATCTGGAAATGTTTCCTTTACCAATTGAAGACTGTCGATACAGTATTGCAGGCACCAACATGCTGCATAATTTGTGTACCAATTATTGTTGACATTATTTTCATATTCATTTGGACCAGTGACTCCAAGGATTACGAATTTTTGTTTTTCCGCTGACCAGTTGGCTCTTTGTCGCCAGAATCGCGCAATGGCAATCAGCACCTCTAAACCATACTCCGCTAAATAGCTTTTGTCACCGGTATAATTGGTGTAATTGTGGATGGCGTGAGCTATTGCCGCATTTCTATGGATTTCTTCGAAAGTGATCTCCCATTCATTATGGCATTCTTCTCCAGTCATGGTTACCATAGGATAAAGCGCAGCCCCCGAATTGAAGCCTAATTTTTCTGCATTCTCAATAGCCTTTGGTAAATGGTTAAATCGATAACGAAGTAAATTTTTGCTTACCTTTTGGTCGGCCGTAGCCAAATAAAATGGGAGGCAATAAGCTTCAGTGTCCCAATAAGTGACGCCACCATATTTTTCTCCTGTAAACCCCTTTGGACCGATGTTAAGGCGGGCATCATCACCATTATAAGTTTGATATAATTGAAAAATATTAAACCTAATGGCTTGTTGCGCAGCTATATCTCCTTGAATGTTGATATCACAATCATTCCAGATGTTTTGCCACACCGCAATGTGACTATTTTTAGCTTTTTCATACCCATTTGATAAACTTTCTTCAAGTTGGCTTTTACATTCTTCGATTAGAGATTCCTTATCGTAATAGAAGCTTGAACAAATAGAGCAGTATTTTTCAACGCTAAATCGTTCTCCTTCATTGACTTTAATTTTGAGTGGAGCTGAAACGAAAGCCGTGTTACTTACTAAAGATGGGTTTTCTATTTCTTCATCATTTAGAGTAAAACGGTTGCGCATACCAGCTGTAACCATAAAATCGGTTTTTTTGGTTTTGGATTGCACAAAAAACATTTTATCATTCTCGCCTTCAGCCAAATGTTCCCAAAACGATTCGTCATAATTGGAATCTTGATTTTTTACATCAAAATCTAAATATGGAGCCAAGGTTATTTCACCTGTAAAGTTTAAAGGTTTTACAGAGTACTTCAGGAAACACCTGTCTTTAGTTTTCATTGAGTAAAACCGCTCTGATAAAATCTCGATTTTTTTGCCATCCGGCAATTCAGCTACAGTTTTTCTTCGTAAAATGCCTTCTCGCATATTGAGTTCTGCATAAAACTCAATAATTTGATTCGGATTTAACTCAAAATCGATTTCATTGACCCAAATATCGATACCCACCCAGTTTACACTGTTGAGTACTTTTGCAAAATTTTCGGGATAACCATTTTTCCACCAACCAACTTTGGTTTTATCTGGATAATAAATGCCTGCGATATAGCTTCCTTGTAGGCTCGGACCATTAAATTTTTCTTCGAAATTTCCACGACAACCTAAACGTCCATTTCCCAAACTCGAGATGCTTTCGGAAATTTTATTGTATTCTGCATGAAGTCCATTTTCGACAACACACCATTCTTCTTTTTCTAAATAATTTTTCATCTAATATATGCGCGCTAAATCTTTTGTTAAAAAATTAGAAAATCCATCCATCACGTAATCAGCATGAATTAAATTTTTCCATTCACCAATTCCTATACATTTAAATCCTCCTTTTTTTGCGGCTTCTACACCTTTTGGAGCATCTTCAAATACCACAATATTTTTTGGAGATACGCCAAGAGCAACTGACCCTTTAATAAAGACCTCGGGATCTGGTTTGCTATGAGTCGTATCGTTTCCATCAATGATCGCATCAAAATAAGGGCTAAGTTGCACCGTATCGAGTATCAGCTTGGCATTTTTGCTAGAGGATCCAAGAGCAATTAGAAAATTATTCTTCTTGAGATCATCCAAAAATGACAAAACCCCATTTAACAATTCCTTCCGATCAATATTTGCAATTAGTTTTAAGTAATTGTTGTTTTTTGTAGTGGCTAATTCGATTTTCTCTTCATCGGACTTGGTCACATTAGCTAGAGAAAGTATGTAATCCAATGATTCCATTCTTCCGACTCCTTTAAGGTTTTCATTGAGTTTTTGATCAAATTGGATTCCAAGATTCTCGGCAATTTCACTCCATGCCTTAAAGTGGTACTTGGCAGTGTCTATAATGACTCCATCCAAATCAAAAATACAGGCTTTAATTGCGTTCAACGGTGATGCTACTTTACTATGTGTTTAAATGACACTAAGATACTTAAATGTATTACTTTCACGTTGTTAATAGCAATACATGACGCCTAGCTCACAAGGAAAAGTAGATCAAAAAGAGAATATCAATATTTGGTTAGAACAAATAAATGACCAATCGAAGGCTGCAGTATCCATAGATTGTGTGATTTTTGGTTATTCTGGAGATGAACTATATGTCCTATTGATAGAGTGCAACATGCCTCCTTTCGAAAAAATGAAATCCTTGGTTGGTGATTTGGTAAGAAATGATGAGCATTTAAAAGAAGGAGCAAGTAGAATTTTGGCGGAACGAACGGGCTTAAAAGATGTTTATATGGAACAGGTCCAGGCTTTCGGAATACCTGATCGACATCCATTGGGGAGAGTAATCAGCGTTGTTTACTTTACGATAATTTCCATTCACAACTACGATTTAATCGATTTAGACCAAAGAAAACCACATTGGATTGCCATAAAGGACATTGACAAATTGGCCTTTGACCATAAAAAAATCCTTGATACCAGTCTTGCCACACTTAGGAATAAGATTCGAAATTATCCACTTCTGTTTAATGCACTTCCAAAGAATTTCACACTCATTCAATTGCAGCAAGCTTACGAGAATATTTTGGGAATTTCTTTTGACAAACGAAATTTTAGAAGAAAGTTAAATGGTATGCCTTACATAAAGTTTACCAACGAAATGCAACAAGATGTAAGTCATAGACCTGCCAAACTGTATACATTCGATTTTGAAATGTATGAAAAACTAAAGGAACAAGGAAAAGCTCTTTTTCAGCTTTAAAATTCAAAATCTTATTGTAGTCATGAACTGACCCTTTTAGTACCTTTGAGGCTCTAAAAAAGAGTTTTTATGGATTTTAAGCAGATCATTTCTCATTGTAAAGAGTACGGATTTATTTTTCAGTCATCGGAGATCTACGATGGATTGTCAGCGGCATATGATTATGGTCCAAATGGGGTTGAACTAAAAAATAATATCAAAGCGTATTGGTGGAAGAGTATGGTCCAAATGCATCAAAATATTGTCGGACTAGATTCTGCAATCTTAATGCACCCAAAAACGTGGAAAGCATCTGGACATGTTGATGCTTTCAATGATCCATTGGTAGATAATAAAGATTCTAAAAAAAGGTATCGAGCTGATGTTTTGATCGAGGATTACATGGCTAAAATCGAAGGGAAAATCAATAAAGATGTTGAAAAGGCTAAAAAGAAGTTTGACAATTTTGACGAGAAAATGTTTCGAGAAACCAATGGAAGGGTAAAGGAGAGACAAGATAAAATTGATGCAATTGCGAAAAGGCTAGGTAAAGCCATGACTGATGGAAACATGGAGGATTTGAAGGCTCAAATTGAAGAATATGAAATCGCTTGTCCTGATAGTGGAAGTAAAAATTGGACGGATGTCAGGCAGTTTAATTTGATGTTTTCAACGCAATTAGGGAACGTTGCTGGTTCAGAAGGTAAAATCTATCTAAGACCAGAAACGGCACAGGGTATTTTTGTGAATTTTCTAAATGTTCAAAAGTCAACTAGAAAAAAACTGCCTTTTGGTATAGCCCAAATAGGGAAGGCGTTTAGAAATGAGATTGTAGCAAGACAATTTATTTTTCGCATGCGCGAATTTGAGCAAATGGAAATGCAGTTTTTTATAGAACCAGGTACCGAAATGAAATGGTTCGAATATTGGAAAAATACAAGGCTAAATTGGCATAAAGCCATTGGTACTCCAGATAATAAATTGCGTTTTCATGACCATGATAACTTAGCGCATTATGCGAATGCAGCTACTGATATTGAATTTGAGTTTCCTTTCGGTTTTAAAGAATTAGAGGGAATTCATTCTCGAACAGATTTTGATTTGAAAAGTCATCAAGAACTTTCGGGTAAAAAGTTACAATATTTTGACCCGGTCAAAAACGAAAATTATGTTCCTTATGTTTTAGAAACATCGATTGGAGTAGATCGAATGTTTTTATCTCAATTAAGTAACGCACTTCAAGTAGAAACGGTTCCAGATGCGGATGGAAATGAATCAACACGAACAGTATTAAAGTTGCATCCTTCTATAGCACCAGTAAAATGTGCAATCTTACCTTTAGTAAAAAATAAAGAAGAACTTACCAAAGCAGCAAAAGATGTATTTGATAAATTGAAGTTCTCATTCAATTGTCAATATGATGAAAAAGATGCCATTGGAAGAAGGTATAGGAGACAAGATGCTATAGGTACACCTTTTTGTATTACCATTGATTTTGAAACTTTGGAGGATAATACAGTTACGATTCGAGATCGTGATTCTCTGCAACAAGAGCGAATATCTATCGAAGATTTGAAGTCGAAAGTTTTCGAAAAAACGGATATGTCTTCACTATTTTAAATGAACTTAAATTATAAATCATTCGGCGAAGGTCCTCCAGTTATAATTCTTCATGGTTTGTTTGGGATGTTGGACAACTGGCAAAGTTTCGGTAAGAAACTAGCAAGTCATTTCCAGGTGTTTCTTGTAGATCAAAGGGATCATGGTAAATCCCCACATACTGAATCATTTTCATATTTCGAGTTGGCTGAGGATCTAAAGTGTTTTTTAGTTCTCATGTCATTGACGAATGTCAAACTTATAGGACATTCGATGGGAGGAAAAACAATTATAGAATTTGCTAGCCGATATCCAAATCTGATTGATAAAATGCTTGTTGTGGATATGGGTATTAAAGCGTATAATGGTGGTCACGAAACACTGATTGAGGCTCTATTATCGCTTCCTTTAACTGAAATACAAACTAGGAAAGAGGCAGATGATTTCTTATCACAAAAAATAACCAGTCTTCCAGTCAGGCAATTTTTAATGAAAAACCTAAGCCGAACTCCTGAAGGTAGGTATAGGTGGAAAATGAATCTTGAATTATTGCACAGAGAATACAGCAGTTTAATGAGCCATTCTCTGGTAAATCATGATCCAATCTTTACTGACACCTTATTTGTCAGAGGTGGAAGTTCAGATTATATAATTGATGAGGACTTGGAAGATATTAGAGCAGTCTTTCCTCGATCTGAAGTTAAAACCATCCAAAATGTTGGACATTGGATACATGCAGAAGATCCAGAATCGTTAATCAAAATAGTAGGTGCTTTTTTTGGTGCTCCTGCGTCATAACTAATAACAAGGCTAAAACGTTTATAGCTATATAACTCATTATTAATATGAAAGGAATAAAATACATCCTCTTGGGTTGTTCTTTACTCATTGGCGTATCCGCCGTTACTGTAAACAACGACAAGCTTTATGAAATAGCAAAGAATATAGAAATCTTTGTTAATGTTTACAAAGAGCTCAATTCCAACTATGTGGATGATTTGGATCCAAATCAACTCATGCGCACCGGAATAGACGCGATGGTTAAATCGCTGGATCCTTATACAAACTTTATATCTGAATCGCAGGTGGCTTATTACAGGATCAACACAGAAGGTAGATATGATGGAATTGGAGCGATTTCTAAAGTAATCGATGAAAAAATTACCATTATCGAGCCGATGGAAGGTTCACCAGCAGATTTGGCTGGCATTAAGGCTGGTGATATAGTACTTAAGGTAAATGGTGAGGATACAGCTGGAAAATCTAATGAGGATTTAAATGCGTTGGTTAGAGGTGTAGCTGGAACTTCACTAAACTTGACAATAGATCGTCCAGGCGAGGGAATTCAACAAAAAACCTTAGAAAGAGGTGCGATCAACATCAAGAATGTACCTTATTCCGGGATGGTAGATAATAATATAGGTTATATATCGCTCACAACATTCACGGCGAATGCCTCTAAAAACATTAAAAAGGCATATAAAGACCTCAAGAAGAATAATGAATTGGAAGGGATAATCATCGATTTAAGGTCTAACGGTGGTGGATTATTAAACGAAGCTGTCCAGATATGTAACCTATTTGTACCTCAAGGAGAGGAAGTAGTAAGTACTAAATGCAAGGTTAAACAAAGGGATCAGCATTTTAAGACGAGGACTTCTCCAGTTGATTTGGATATTCCACTGGCCGTAATGATCAATAAAAGATCTGCCTCCGCATCTGAAATTGTTTCAGGCGTTATCCAAGACTTAGATAGGGGTGTCGTAATTGGACAAAGGAGTTTTGGAAAAGGATTGGTTCAAAATACCCGAGATGTAGGCTATAATAATCGCATAAAAGTCACAACATCTAAATATTATATACCCAGTGGTAGATGTATACAAGGTGTAGATTATGAAGATGGTGAGCCAGTAGACATCCCAGATGAACAAAGAAGTATATTTTATACTAAGAATAGGAGAGAGGTATTAGATGGTGGCGGAGTAACGCCAGATATCAAACTGGAAGAAAATAAACCATCGAATCTCTTGGATGGGCTCCAAAAGAATAATATGATCTTTAAATATGTAACGAATTGGGCCAGTAGGGTAGATTCTATTCCACCAGTCGGTGAATTTGAATTCACTGATTACAACAACTTTAGACGCTTCTTAAATGACAATCATTTTATGTTTGAGTCTGAAACAGAGGCTTTACTATCCCAAACCTTAGAAAAAGCCGAAGAAGATCAGTGGATGATCGAATCAGATATCGAAGCCTTAAAGGCTAAAATTGCGACTCAAAAGATGAAAATCTTTGATCAAAACAAGGAAGAAATCATTGATCAGATCGAAAAAGAGATAGTGACACGATATTATTATCAAACTGGCAAGGTCCAACAATCTTTAGAAAATGATGAGGAAATCAAGGAAGCCATCGCCATTTTAAAGGATAAAGACAGGTATAATAAAATATTGAATAAAGGATAAATGAAAATTCTCATTATTGAAAGTTCAACTGCCGTTTGTTCTGTTTCCATAGTAGATAGAGATGAGGTCCTTGTTAATTTAGAAAGCGAGGATTTTAGTCATGCTTCTTTATTGGCGGTAAAGATCCGGGATTGTTTAAATCAGCTCGAAATAAAAGCAAAAGACCTTTCTGCTGTTGCCATAAGTGCAGGACCTGGTAGTTATACAGGTTTGAGGGTAGGTACTGCTACTGCGAAAGGAATTTGTTTTGCAAGTAAAATACCTTTAATTGCCTTAGATACCTTAAAAGGACTTAGTTATGCTCCGGTAAAATTAGACCAGAGTAAGAATAATTACATTTTCAGCTTGATCGATGCCAGAAGAGATGAGGTTTATGCTGCAGTATTTGATCCCAACCACCACGTATTACTGCCCGGTAAGGCGGAAATCCTTGACAGTAATAGTTTTGGTCGATTTAGGCAAGCCAATGCTCATTGGCATTTATGTGGAGATGGAAGCTCCAAAGCCTTAGAATTGTTAAATTTTGAATTTTCTACTGTTTGTACCACCAAAACAAGTGCAAATTATTTTCATCAACTAGCCGTAAATGCCTTTCTCAAAGAGGATTTTGTAGGTCTTGCTTATTTCTCTCCGAATTACTTTAAAGCACCAAATATCACTGTTTCGAACAAAACATTGATTTAGAGTGTTTTAAGTATATAGTTTAATTAATATACGTTAGAATTTAAATTTCCTTAAGATTTGGCATAAGATTTGTCAAATAGGAAGAGTAAACCGTGAACTATCTAACAAATTTTATTACCAACCGATGATGAGAAATAAAAAGAACGAAACTGTTACTCTTAAAAAAGGCGGTAAAGAAGTACAATTGGATTATGCTGATTTGAGAAAAGCAGTCCTCGTATTACGAGCTGTGAATCACAAATTGAGACAGCGAATAATCGATTTACTTGAAGATAGTGATACCATGACTGTTACGGATATTTACATCAAATTGAGACTTGAACAATCTGTAGCTTCTCAGCATTTAGCGATTTTGAGAAGAGCAGGAGTAGTTGTGACCGAAAGACAAGGTAAATTTATTTACTATTCTTTGGATCAGTCAAGATTAGAGCAAATATCTAAGCTTGTGGAGGAACTAGTAGCGTAAATAACGCTAAACTCATAAACCTTTGATTATCAAATCAATAGAAACCAGCATTTAGATTAAAGGTTAAAAATATACAAGGTTTTCTTTGGGAATCCTTTTAGCAAAAAAGATATATTAAGATTTTCTTTAATATTTCTTTGCTAAAAGGATTTTTCTTTTGATATTTGTACTGCGGTCAAATTTGGAAAATAAGACAACTACAAATGAAGAAGACTAAGGTAATCTTCGACAATGAGAAATTGGATTTCTCTTGCGAACTTATGAGAGCATTGGCCCATCCCTTAAGACTTAGAATATTGGAATTTATTGACGGACATGGAAAAATTAATGTCAATAAAATTTACAATACGCTAAGAATCGAACAGTCTATTACTTCTCAGCATTTAAAGATTTTAAAAATGGCTGGGGTCGTGAATTCTTCCAAGGAAGGAAAATTTATGATCTATGACATTAATTACCCTATACTCGAAAGAGCGGAAAGAGCAGTTAACAACTTTCTGGGTAAATAATTGTAGAGAACAAAAGATTAACACACTTAATGGAGAGGGAATTTTCCTTCTCTATTGTTGTATAACAGATTCAGTGTTATTTTCTTCTGTTATATTCTCTCCCTCGATTTCGTTTTTAAAGAAGCTTCTGTGAAAGAGTAAAATACTAGCTACGCCACAGGAAATAGCGGAATCTGCAATGTTGAAAACAGGCTTGAAAAACTGAAATGGTTTACCTCCGAAATAAGGTATCCATTCCGGCCATCTTGTATCAAACAACGGAAAGTAAAGCATATCCACAACATTTCCATGCAAAAATGAGGAATAACCTCCCTCAGGAGGCATAAATGTGGCGATATCCCTATGGTGATAACTACTTTCTGAAAATATCAATCCATAAAAAGCACTATCGATCATGTTACCAATGGCACCCGCTACAATGAGACCAAAACTGATCAAAAGTCCAATGGATTCCTTCGATTTTATTAAACCTTTCAGCAGGTATATAAGAAAACCAATC
This sequence comes from Saprospiraceae bacterium, assembly GCA_020631135.1. Lineage (GTDB taxonomy): Bacteria > Bacteroidota > Bacteroidia > Chitinophagales > Saprospiraceae > JAHDHU01. Next base: position 13,218 of record JAHDHU010000041.1, read on the forward strand.
ATTACAATTCTAAAAAGACTTAAAAAAAGCTTTCCGTAGGCACCCCCAAAAGATAATCCGAAAGCCATACCATCATTTTCCACAAAATGAATTTTAGCTTTGCTCCACCCAAGAATATCAAATCCACTGAGGTAAGGAATGTTTAGCTTGACATATATCTTCAAGATTTGATCAAGAAGTAAAACACCAACAATTACGAGTATAACAGTCGTGGATCTTTTCAACAGGTTAGGAATTTTAAAATGAAGAATAAAAGTAGTTTAAAAATGCCTAATTACCTTGCTTTGCGGCAATACTCAAGGTCGCATGAGGTACTGCCTTGAGTCTTTCTTTAGATATAAGTTTTCCCGTTTCACGGCAAACTCCGTAAACCCCATTTTGGATACGCAGTTTTGCGTTTTCTAAATGCTGAATATATTTTCTTTGTCGGCCAGCGAGTGTGATCATTCTTTCACGTTCTCTCGTACCAGTACCATCATCTAGTCCTTTTATTTTAGCTCCATCAGCATTTTCTGAAACAGAGTTTAAATAAAATTCAAGTTGATTAATAGCTTCCTCTAGTTTTTGATCAATAATTTTCTCAAAATCTTTCAGTTCAGCTTTAGTGTATCGTGTTTTTTCCCTTTTTTTGGCCATCACTCGTGAATTAAGGTTTTGCAAATATAATAATTGGTTCATTTTAATGCATTTACAATCAATGACATAGCTAAATGCTAAATTTATCCGTTTAAACATAGCTATATTTGAAAGCTATAAAATTTATGGAGTATGGATTATATGAATCTTTTAACGATGGTTGTTGTTGGAATGATCGCAGGCACAGCTGCCGCAAGAATCGTCAAAGGTGATAATTTTGGATTTTTAATGAATTCCCTTCTTGGAATTGCAGGAGCTATTGTTGGTGGTTTTATATTTAAAGCCTTAGACGTAAGTCCAGGTGCTGGTATTGTTAGAATCATCGATGAAACTTTTGATGTACAATTGCCTGAAAATTTTGTTGGAATGGTAGTATCGGCTACAGTTGGAGCGATTATATTATTATTTGTATCCAAAACTTTTAGAAGGCGAAGGGTAAAAAAGCATATTGTGTAATTTGAAAATCGTAAGCTGCAATTGCGATGAAGCTGTATAATAAAGTCAATAAAGAAGAATTAAAAGATAAGCTTTCCAAAAGTTTGATTGAGAGGCAGACGCTCTCTTTTTATGCTTATGCCCAAATAGAAGATCCGAAAGAATTTAGGGATCAATTCTATCTTTCTCTGGATAAATTAGGTGTATTGGGCCGCATTTATGTGGCGAATGAAGGTGTCAATGGTCAAATATCTGTTCCTCAAAGCAAATTAGGCTGGCTAAAAGAATCTTTAAACGAAATCGAATTTTTAAAAGACATTAGATTAAATATTGCCATCGAAGATGATGGCAAGTCTTTTTATAAATTGAAGATAAAGGTCAGAGAAAAAATAGTTGCGGATGGATTGGATGATGAATCTTTTGATGTAACCAATAGAGGTAAACATGTCTCAGCAGAAGAATTCAATGCATTGACTGATGACAAGAATACCATTGTGGTCGATATGCGAAATCATTACGAAAGTGAAGTTGGACATTTTGAAAGTGCCATCACTCCGGATGTGGAAACCTTTAGAGAATCACTTCCAATCGTGGAAAAGATATTAGAACCTCATAGGGATAAAAACATCATCATGTATTGTACTGGTGGTATTAGGTGTGAAAAGGCCAGTGCTTATTTTAAACACAAAGGTTTTGATAAAGTGCATCAACTCGATGGTGGAATTATTGAATATGCCAGAGAGGTAAAATCTAAAGGCTTAGAAAATAAGTTTAGGGGTAAAAACTTCGTTTTTGATGATCGTTTGGGTGAAAGAATTTCAGAAGAAATAATTTCATATTGTCATCAATGTAAAGCTCCAAATGACAATCATACCAATTGTGCCAATGACGCATGCCATATTTTATTTATTCAGTGCGAAAATTGCAAAGACAAAATGGAAGGTTGTTGTTCTATAAAATGTCGAGATTTTAAACGACTACCTAAAGAAAAACAGGATATCCTCAAAATATCGGAAGAGTTTAACGGCACCAAATTTGGCAAAGGAAGATATAAAGCATTCAAAGGCGATAAAGACCTTGATCAATCGTAATAAAATTCGACTTGCTTGATTATTGAATTTTTTAGAATATACTAGCAATGTGTGTTTTGGCTATTTTAATTGCTATCGCCAAGAGTATTATTCCGAATATTTTTCGCAATATTTCTACACCTTGAGACCCTAGTTTTTTTTGTATCCAACCAGATGATTTTAGTACAGCATAAATAATAATTAGATTAATTATAATCCCACCCACGATGTTAGCCATCTGATATTCTACCTTCAAGGTCAATATTGTTGTAAGTGTTCCGGCTCCGGCAATAAGAGGGAAGGCCAAAGGAAAAACAGAAACTGATTTGAGATCTGGGTGAGATTTAAAAATATCACGACCTAGTACCATTTCTAAGCCAATCAGAAAGATGACCAGTGCACCTGCTAAAGCAAAAGACGGTAAATCCACGCCAAAGAGTTTTAGTAATGATTCACCAACAATCAGAAATAAAATCATAATTATAGCACAAGCAATTGTTGCTTTTCCAGACTCGATTTTGTTACCCTGCTGTTTAAGAGAAATGATTACAGGGATATTGCCAAGAATATCGATTACCGAAAAAAGTATGAGCGTAACAGAGATTAATTCTTTTATTACCATGCTTATTTATTTAGTCATGTTTGATTCTAAAAGCCGGCAAATGTAGATTCATTTAAGATGTAGATCAACTAAAATTGAAGAAATAATTGTCACTTATTTGAGAAGATCATATTGGGCTTTTGCGAGCCTTATTTCTTCTTCGAATTTCTTTGTTGCGCTTTTTCTTTCCATCAATTTTTTGAAAGAAATTCCAATCGAAATTGCACCAATTGCACTTAGTATTGAATTTGTACTTTGACTGGAAAAGCTAGATTGTATGTTGGATAATCCAGTAGCCAAACCCATGATGCCAATGGCACCGAAGGCAGCTACCTGGGCTCTTTTTTGATTTTCCTTTTTTTTGAAGACCAGTGCGTTTTGAACATTTTTTTGAAAATTGGCATCTAATATTTGATGGCTGCTCAGATCGATGTTGTACTTTTTAAGTTGATGTACTTGAGGGTAATTTAGATATGGATTGAGATAATGAGGCTTGCTTTGGTTTTGAGCTGTTACGTCAAGATTTAGACAAACTAGTAAAGTGGAAAATGCCAATAACTTCCACATGGTCCTATTTTAATCTGAGGGTATTGTATTGATTTTTTGTAATCTGCATTTGTTGTTCATATTCGTTTCGCTCTTTTTTACTGTCAATTTTAATCTTTAAAGCGAAGGCTCCGGTTATTATGCCGGCCATACCTAAAAGAACATATTGTGACTTGATTGAAGTCCTTCCAAAGTTGGGATTGGGTACAGACATTCCAGAATCATCTTGAATAACGGCCGGTTCCACATATTCGTCCAATAGAATTCCCGCCACACCTGAAACGATCCCTAAAGAAGCGCCCGCTGTCAATGCAGCGAATTTGGATTTTTCTTTATTATAGGCTTTTCTTGTTTGAAGAAGAGTTTGGATATTGTTTTGAAAGCTTTGATCTAACATCGGTTGCTGACTTAAATCGATTCCTAATTGCTTTAGCTTAAAAATCTCACTATTGCTAACGTACGGATTGTGCTGGTTAAATTTCATCTGAGCCTTTGCTCCAGATAAGAAACATGTAAAAAATGCTATCGCCAAAAAAAAGGCTTTTAGTTTACTCATCAATACAGATTTATTGAATACATAATCAATACGTTTAACTCTGTCTATTCCCCTATAAAAAGAAAGAATTTATTTGGATAAACCGGGATCTCTTTCTAAAAATTCTTCGTAAAGTAAGGTATGCCTACTTTCCATTGGAACATTCCAGCCGTTGATAAAAAGATATTTAATATCGGTTTTCGTTTCGAATGGATCACCCGTCGACACAAATAGATTTGCAAGCTTTCCTTTTTCCAAGCTTCCCATTTGTTTTTCTACGCCAAAAATTTTTGCAGCATTTATTGTTATAGCTTCAAGTGCTTTTTCAGTTCCCATTCCGTATGTGGCGGCAAATCCTGCATTGTACGGGAGGTTTCTTACATTTTCGGTTTCATTGGTTCTGATACAAAGCAAAACACCTGCCTTTTCCATGATTCCGGGATTCGCATAGTTGATATCATATTTGTCCGAACTTCTTCTTGGATTATCAAGTACTGGTCCTACAATTACTGGAATTTTTGACTTTGCGATTTCGTCCGCAACTCTCCATCCTTCTGCAACTCCCATAAAAATTGCTTTGATCTTGTTTTTGTCAACCCATTTAATCGCACTCAGAATATCTCCTTTTTTATTGACATTGATAATTAACGATTGACCGCCATTAACAACTTCCATCAATGCATCCATCTGCGGATTATAAGCTGTTTGCTTTTTCCCTTTTGCATTTGCCAATGAATCAATCCGAGCATATTGCTTAGCTTTTTTCCAAATATCATTAAGTTTCTTATTGGCTTTTTCTTCATCTTTCTTGATATCTTCTTTTGATCTTCTATCCCATCTGCCCCTTTTACCTGAAGAGGGATAGTTTAGGATTGGTGCTTTAAATCCTGCAAACATTTGTTCGGGTGTATAACCATGAAGGTTAATCAATGCCGCGGTGCCAGGGAATAAACCTCCTGAAGGGTAGGTCATGGCTGTCGTGACGCCTGCCACCCGATTGACTGGTATATTTACTGAGTTAGGGTTCACTGCAGTGAGTGCTTGCATGTGGGGAATAAAATCGCCTAATTCATTGAAATCTTGGGTGAGACTGACTGCACCTATTTCGCCTAAACCAATGTGTGTGCCTCCATCTATCATACCTGGGTACACGAAAAGATCCGAACCATCAATCACTTTATCAGCTGAAGGCAATTGACGAGCTTCTTGCATGCGCATGATATCCTTGATGATTCCATTTTCGATTAAGATGCTTCCTTTAAATGTTCCGTCAGTAACGGTGACCAGGGTGGCATTTTCAATTATAAAACTACCAGCTTCTGATTTTTTTGACATTTGGCCAAAAAGACTTAAGCATACTAAACAAAATATATATGTTAGAATATTTCTCATTTTCTTCGGTTGTAATTGATTAGTGTTTATGACCTAAAAGTTCGTGGACTCCTTGCAAACATCCATCATCGCAGCTATGTCCATTTTCTGTTTGTGTTTCTATGTATGCGGGTATGGTTTCTTTTGGGTCAATATCAATGCGAATGTCGGCAGGATCCTTATCTATATCAAAACGCACTTGACCATCAACGATTGTTTTTTGTGGAACAGCATAGATGCTTAATGGGTGGTTTTTAAATATAGCTAAATCTCCTTCCTTTCCTTTTTCTAATGAGCCGACACGATCATCTATTCCCAGTTGAATAGCAGGGTTAATAGTGATTAATCTCAAAGCTTCATTATCACTCAAACCACCATACTTTTGCGTTTTGGCAGCTTCGTGATAGAGATGTCTGATAAGTTCACGGGAATCCGAGTTAATCGAAGTAACAACACCGTTTTTACTTAAAATTGCAGCATTGTAAGCGGTCGAGTAATACACTTCAAATTTGTAGGCCCACCAATCCGAAAAAACTGAAGCATGTGCACCAAAGGCTGCGAGTTCTGGAGCAACTTTAAAACCTTCATTTACATGCTGGAATGTGATGTTTTTAACGCCATAATCTCTCAATACATCCATCAACATCAAAATTTCATCAGCTCTATACGAATGACAGTGGATTAGTATTTCGCCTTTAAGAATATCTGCCATAGTTTCTTTTCTTAAATCATAAGCTGGAGGTGTCTTTACTTTTCCAGAATTATAGGCTTTCCATTCTTCTATATAAACCTGTGCTTCGGCAAATGATTTTCTAAAAACTTGCTCTATCCCCATTCTAGTTCTAGGTGTTATGCCTCTGCCTTCTCCATGTACACGCATAGGGTTTTCACCCAATGCAAATTTTATGGTCCGAGGCGCACCTTCCATTCTGAGTTGATCTGGATCATGAACACCCCATCGATGTTTTATGGTTTCACATTGACCTCCTACAGCATTTGCAGATCCATGCATTGCATGACTAATGGTTACTCCACCTGCGAGCGCACGGTACATACCTACGTCATAGGGATTTAATGCATCTCCGACCCATACCATTGCAGTGTTGGGATCGGTTGCTTCATTGACTGCATCGATTGCTAAATGAGAATGAGCATCTATGATTCCAGGCATGACAAACATACCATCTGCATCTACTACTTCAATGCCAGCTCCAGCTTTTATCCCTTTTGAAATTTGAGAAATTTTGCCATTTCTAATTAAAATGTCTGTATTCTCCTTTACTCCATCTGTAATAGTGATAAGTGTACCATTCTTTACTAGTATATCCTGACCGTTAGAATTCAGAACTGAGAGAATTCCGATTATAGTATATATTAATTTTTTCATTCGTCTAGTTGTTTTTAGGATCTTTAGAAGTACGTGTTCCATTCATATCGAAGGTTCCAAATTGTCCTGCTGTTACGGTGCCTTCAAAACTTTCTTCATCAAAATTTAGGTCCATCCCAATGTTCATTTGCATTCCGCCATTGTCTACATCAAAGTCAAAAACGAGATTGTCGCCATCGAGTTCTATATCTTCGATTACTTCAAAGTCTGTTGGATCGTCGGCGCTTGAAATACTAACTTGAAAGGTTTCACCTGTTTTTTCGATCAATATTACACCGGTATTATTAGGCATCGGGATATTCATTTCGTAACTCCATTTACCTTTGATGTCTATTTGATCCTTATCTCCTTCAGACTTTTTCTTCTTTTTCTTTTCTTCTGTTTTAAATGGATTACCTTGAACAAATACATATTTAATTTTCGCCTTTTCTTCAAAAAATGGTTTGTCAGTCATTATAAGATTAGCCAATTTACCTTTGTCAATGGTTCCAGCCACTTTATCTATTTGAAGTAATTTGGCTGGATTTGATGTCAATGCTTGGAGTGCAGTTTTTTCACTTAATCCTGCTTCAATCATTCGTCTAAGATTGGCGTGAAGATCATTAGCTTTACCGCTGACCAGCGAAAAACTAAATGGAATATTGTTCTCTTCAAAGAATGCAGCTTGTGCAACATAGTTTTTAATGGATTCAGCTTTTCTTTTTTCTAACGCTTCTTTTTCTGGATCAATTTTGTCCTTTTTCTTTTCAGATTTTTTCTCCTTTTCATCTCCATCTTTCTCCTTTTCATCTCCATCTTTCTCCTTTTCTTTCTTTTCTTCTTTGGGTAATTCAAATGATAAAAGGATTTGAGCACCACTAGATTTTATTTTATCTAGTGCATTTTGACCTTGCTTGACATCAGCTAAAACCAATTCAAAGCCTAAGTCTTTTTGAAGACTCAATGCTCGTTGAATAGTCAAGGCATTAGATGCTTCGAAAAATACTTTTTGCTTTTTTTCGAGAATGGGGAAAAACGCTTCAAGTTCTTTATCATAACTTGGTTTCTTTAGACCAACGGGATTTGATTGATATTGACTTTTATGTTTTTTAGCAAATTCTGCACTTCTGTAAAGTTCTCTCCATTTTGCCATAACCCCGATTATCGTACCAGGATAAACTCCGCGAGCACCTTTTATTTGTGCATACATTGAAACATTTTCTCTCAGACTCATTTCTTCTTTAGATTCGCCATCCAATAGTATAATCGACCCATTGCCTGGTAACATTTTGCCATAGGGTACCGTATGCGAAATTGTAAATCCTGAAGAGCGTAGATCCTTGATACTTTTTTCTTTGTGTGAAACTAAATCCATTGCAGATTTATCTGGAGTAATTCCGGCCAGATCATTTGGTGGATTTCCCGGATTTTTAGCTTTGACACGTTCTCCCTCTTCTTCTTTTTTTATTCCCGTATGGGAAAGGGCATCAATAAACCCAGGGTAAACATACATTGAATCACCGTCGATTATTTCTGCATCGAAGGGAATATTTACTGATGTGCCTTTGGACTCTATTAAACCGTCTTTAATTAATATCGAACCGAAAATCGGTGCTTGACCGGCTTGACTAATAATGTGAACATTTTGAATAACAAAAGTGCTCGTTATTTTTGAGGGCTCATTGCTATTTTGGCTATTGCCGAATGGCAGAATAAAAAGAACCAAAATAAAAGTGAGTAGTGTTGAATGTTTCATTCTTCAGATTTACGCTTTCAAAATAGGATTATATTTTTGAAAACTACTGAAAAATGAAAGTATAGATCTTTTTAAATCTGTCTTTTTTAATGCAGCCGGAACTTATGCAAATAAGATCTGCAATTACCTATTAGAAAAAGCAAATACGTCTTTAAAATCAACTCTATTATTGCTTTAAAAGTCTTGTATTATAAATCTTTTGATCTTTTTGGGTAATCGTTAAAGAATATATTGCGGGTGGGAGAAAAGATAGATCCAATGATATTTCCTGATTGATTCTTTGCTTTTGTGTGAAGAGTTTTTGTCCAAATAAGTTGTAAATCTCAATCATAACATTCTGTGAGTCCAGGAGAGGTTCATTGATGTTGAGATTCAATAAATTGCTCACTGGATTTGGATAAATTGAAATTTGTGCATTCTTGAAACTGTCTAAAATTAGTTTTCGAGTAGGAGAATATTCATAAGAACCATCAAGGTCAACTAGTTTTAATCGATAGTAATAGTTTGAAGAGTTAGTTCTCGTAACAGGGATATTTTTATCGATGTATTGGTAGTCTATTTTTACTTCACTATTGCCTGCAGCAGAAATCGTTTCTAATTGCTCCCACTGCCTGCCATTGGTGCTTCGTTGGACTGCAAAAAAATCACTATTGATTTCGGTAGATGAGGTCCAATCAATTTGGATGCTCCTATTATTAAGTTTCTTTAAATTAAAATCTAGCAAAGAAATAGGCAAAACAGAAGAGTCATAAAAGCTTGAGGCATACAAACCACCACCAGCCCAAGCGAACCAAAATTGAAAAGAAAAATCGCAATCTGTCAAACCAGTGAAAGTAAAGGTATATGGTGCAGGCCCAGACATAGTAAAAAATGCGCCTCCTCCTAAATGGACTTGAGGGACTAAGCCTGGAGGTTCGGCAGTCGTAAAAGTAACTGTTAAAACCGCAGAGGTGCCGTCTGCAGAACAAACAACTGTCCAATCAAAACTATATTGATTCATGTCCCCAAATGTATCTGTCCCACCATAGGTTTGGGCTTGTAATTTTTGAGTGCAGATCGTGCTAACAAAAAGCAAACAAATAAAAAATGCTTTGACAATAATATTGTTTCGCCTTAAGTGTAAAAAAGGTAACATGGTTTGGTTTTGTAAATAAAAGTAATTGAAATGTATAAGTTTGTTTTAATCAGATCTCCTTTTTATTAATACAAAGTGCATTACCAGATTCCCGCATAAGAAATGTCACCAAAAGAATTTTTTAAAAATTGATATTTTCTAAATGTAATTTGGCGTATATGTAAATAATCATGGGCCAGCCAATTACGCAGAAAATGATTACCATCTAAATTTCCCAAAGCGGGATGTTCATAGTAGTTCGTCAATTTAGGATCCTTCAAACTTCGCAGGTATGTTAAAGAAGTTTTTCTTTCTGTTTGAAACTCTGCTAATTTGATTTGGAAATCTTGGGTATCGTATTGATGCAATTTAGGCCAAGATTCAGGATCAATAATCGGGGGATGTTTATAAGGAGAAGTCAATACGGTTTGGAGACGCAATCTGAAATCCATTTTTTCTTCATCTATCAAATGACAAATGATTTCTAAAATGTTCCAATCCGTATTGATCTTTTTGAATCTAATTTCTTGCCCAGATAATTTTTGTGTTAGAGAAAGAATTGTATCCAAATTTTTTTCAAGACCCTTTAAAATATATTCTAAATCCATAGGTATTAATTCTCCGGACGAGGTAATTATTAAAGGAAAGATAAAAACAGATTTATTAACGATTTGAATTCATAAGGTAATGAGGGCCACCTTACCTCCAAATCTGTAATTTATCCTGTATTTAGAATTTCTTGATACGCTTTGTAAAAACTCCCTGGATTCGCTCATATCGGCGTTGTCCACGTAAATGATTGTATCTCTATGAAAATTTGGTTCTAATAGGTTAAAAACATGCAAATAGAGATTTTTCCAACCGTCTAGTAATAATAAATCGACTGGCTGGTCATAAGTTTTTAAAGTTTGACTAGCATCGCCAATTTTGATATCAATCAGATCTTCAACTCCTGCTTTTTTGAAATTTTCCATAGCCCTAATCGCTTTGGATTCTATGAGTTCGGTTGTCACGACTTTACCATCTGTAAGGAGGGCGCCTTTAGCCAGATAAATTGTTGAAATCCCAAAGGATGTTCCAAACTCAACAATATGTTTTAAGTCTTGGTGTTCGATCAGTTTGACTAAATCTTCACCTTGTTCTTTTGAAATTGATAGGTAAGCTTCTTTTAAATCTTGGGGTTGGATAGGTCTCAATACGCTTTTTGCCATTGCAGGCATCATTTTTAAATAATCCCTTTTAGAATCAGCGAAAAGTTCTTTTAATGTATCTGAAATTTTTTCTTGCTGTATAGCTGTCATATTATATTTTGAGTTAAAAAAAGAAGCATCTATTGAAGATGCTCCATAGGATGAATTCTATTTTTTCGATTTAGAATTTACCATTGTTGTTTTTCCATTCTGATTGAGGAGGTATTGGAGAAATTACATCCCAATGCTCCACAATTAGGCCATCTTCCAGTCTAAATAAATCATAAAAGGCTGTGTGTTCTCCTTTTCCGAACTTTCCTTCACTCATCGTAAGAACAAAATTCCCTTGACCAATTACTTTATGTAATTTATCGTATTCCATGACCAGCCCGTTTTCTGCAAAGTATTTCATAGCGGCTCCAAATCCTTCCAATCCATCTGCCACCGCAGGATTATGCTGGATGTATTTAGAAGGATTGATGTAGTTTGTAATCTTGTCATTTTCATGATTTAGTAAAACATCATTTATAAAAGCTTTTATTTTCGTTTTATTTGCTTCTGTTTTATCTAAGTCTTGAATTTCAGTTGACCCATCAAACTGGGTTCTTCCACTTGGATTAGGTGGTTGAACTTCAATTAAGTTATCCCAGTGTTCAACAATTTTTCCGTTCTCAAATCTAAATACATCAAATCCGGCTTTAGGTCCGAAAAAATCGTATTCAGTGTGTGTAAATACATAATCTCCATCTTCAAAGGCACGAACAAC
>JAHDHU010000042.1 GCA_020631135.1 Saprospiraceae bacterium
TTCAAATTCATCATTTTCTCCTACATAAGAAGAAATCATTTTTTTGATTTGTTTTCCTTGCAGTAAAAGCCCTAATCCAAAGTCATCGACACCTGCGTTATTACTTATACAGGTCAGACCTTTTATACCTAGCCTGACCATTTCGGTAATGCTATTTTCAGGAATTCCACAAAGACCAAATCCTCCAACCATGAAAGTCATGTTGTCTTCGACACCTTTTAGTGCTTCTTTAGGATTGTTTACAACTTTATTTAGAGCCATTTAAATAATTTGAGTGATTTAAAAACTTAATTTTTAACGATGATAAAACTATGTTGATTTACCTTAAGAATGTAGATACCTGCGCTTAAATCAAACATCTCCATGGAAGTCGAATCGACGAAAGATTTATTCATTATTTTGACACCTACAGAGTTAAACAATTCTGCATTTGTCAGTTGGCCATTTCTATTTGTTAAATATAATTGATCATTCACAGGATTTGGATAAATGGTGACCAAAGCCTTTTCAAGATCATTTGAAGAAGAAGTATCTTCATTATTAAATCCAAATGTTGGATCTTTTATAACAAACTCACCTGTGCCATTTGGAACCCGCGCATAGGATAAATTTGGTTCTAGCTCGTCAAATTCAACAAAGTCAATAATATTTCCTTGATCATCCGAGAGGACCAATTCTTCTCCTCCACTTGAAAGTTTAAAATTTGCATGAAATTGACCCTGATCAAAATCGTTATCTGCCCATATGATCTTATACTCCTGAGGCCCTAGTATTGTCCCATCCGGGAAACTCCATTTTAGAACATTGAGAGCATTATCTGACAAATGGTATCCAGACAAATCAATCCCTGTTTCAGAGTTGTTATAGATTTCAATCCAATCTTCGAATTCCCCCGCTTCATCTGCTATCCATTCAGTATTAGAAGCCATAAGTTCGTTTATAACAATTTCGCTCTCCACCTCTTCTCCTGGCAATACCTGATAAATAAAGACATCAAATTCGGCGCCTTTAGGATAGTAACTAGCTGTATTTAATCCATCGTCACCAATTGCTTCGAAATAATATCTTACAAAACTAGAGGCGGCAAACCCTGGAATGACGGCTTCGTAAATATCATCAAAGCCGGTGTTACTCATTTCAATTTTTTCGAAACTGCCTTGAATACCATCACTATAATAGAGATTTACAGTTTTGACTCCAACTTCATGTACATCTTCAATTTGGACTTCCACTAAAACCGTCTCTCCACCATTTGGAGGTTCATTATTCCCGTTAGCACTTGCGAAGGTTGATGCTACAAAAGAGATGTCTTCTACATTTATTTCGTTATTTGCAAGAAGAAAGTCATGACGTTCTTGAACGATGGATTTTAGATTTTCAACGTCTGCAAGAAATTGATTATAACTATAGATTTTCTTTGGGTCATCTTGAATTCGCTGTTCTAGGATTTGAGCAAAATTTTCGATTTTATCATGTACATCAGCCACCTTAAAATAATCTTTCAGTATTGTTCGCATATGCGCCAAATACCTCTGTCTAACTTCAGGATTAGATAAGAGTCTATTTAGTAAAGGAAAATCATTATCATCTTCATTAAAAAACGGAGACCAAAATTTCAGATCTTCCAACAGCACTGAATTACCATCAACTTCCATCGGGACAATCCGATTCGTAACTTGGTCCCAATAAACATAATAATCCATCCCTCCCTTGAAGACATAGCTATCCTCATCAGTAAAGATTATTTCTTGAGCCAAAAACCATAGTGTTTTATCGATATCTAATTTATCTTCTAAACCATCATACAATTGATCAACTGGAAGATTATTTAGATCATCACAAGCATCAATCAATGCTTTCCAAGGGTCGGCAATTTCTGTACTTTTTAAAGTATAATCTGTATTGTAATCTGAAGAGTCTGGACCATTATAATTTAATGTTGATCTTCCTGTACCAAAAGGACCGCCAGGGCTTCCAGGACCACCTTGAGTTGTTTTTAAGGCTCTCCAACGGGTTCCGTCGTTGTTTAAAAACCATTCTTTAATATAACCACCTTCTATTTGTTGGACATTGCTATATGGACCCCAATAATCTCCATTTATATAGAGATCTATGAAGTTTGCCCTCAATGATTGTGTAAATTCTTTGCTGATGTCGTAATACAACACTTCTCTCATTCCGGAAGGATCAAGGAAACCTCCATTAAAATTAAGTGCATCATAGCCCATTAGTTTTTGATCTATTAAAGCATCTACTTCTACTTTAAAAGATTTTTTTTCACTGTTGTTTTGAAAATCTGAAGTTTGGCCTTTGATTCCAATCATCACACTATCCAAAATGATATCGTCATTTACGATCATCGATCCCATCACGAGTTCACCCGGATCACTCATAGGACCTTGACCACTTCCATCCATAATTTGAAACCAATTAGGCTCATCAATAATAAATTCTACCCTGTGGACTTGAGAAATATCAAATAACTCTGGGTTATAATTAGCTCCGGTGGTTAGTAAATTGTTTTCAATTTTTAATTCGGGAGGAAAATTTTGTCCGAAAACAAAATTGATCGAAACAAACATTACACCGAATAAAAGAATCAATTGATTCTTCATAGACTTTTTTTTATTAGGACTGCAAAATAGAAAAGAAAAGACTTATTATTAGATTAAAATATAATAGAGATGTTAAACTTAGATATCGGAAAATTAATTTTACGAATGATTGGTGGAGGCTTTATGCTCACGCACGGAATCCCTAAATTGATGTAATTGCTTTCTGGAGATTTGTCATTTGGAAATCCAATCGGAATCGGTCCGGAAGCATCACTTATTTTAACTGTCTTTGCCGAATTCGTTTGCGCTTTAGCAATACTAGTGGGATTTAAATCCAAATTGGCAAGTACACCCTTGATGATTACAATGTTGGTAGCTGCATTTATAGTTCATGGGACCGATCCATTTGGTAAAAAAGAACTTGCTCTTCTCTATTTTGCCATCTATCTGGCTATTTATTTATTTGGTAGCGGAAAATTTTCAGTGGACAAAGCTTTACTCAATAAAGCCTAAAGTGCTACTTTCGTATTTAGAAATAGAATAAAATGAAATATTTATTACAAATTTTACTAGTGATTATGGCTTTTACATTTATTCAATGTAATGGAAAACCTGATCGTCCAGAATCTGTCTTAAACGAATCTCAACAAGCTTATGATGGAGCTGATTTGAATACATCTGCGCCTATTGCAACTCCTCCAGGAACAAACGAACCTCCTCAAAATGCAGATGGGGTTTGGCATTATATCTGTCCTGATGGGCACCCGGGTGGTGCGGGAAAAGCTGGTCCTTGTCCAACTTGTAGCAAAATGTTGATTCATAATGCTGCTTATCATCAAGGTCAAAACACCAATACTCCTAACATAACCGCGACAACCGGTGGAGGTGGTCAACAAATAGTGCAGCCTGGTAATACTATAACTTTTGATCCGAATAATCCTGAAGGTTCAGGAACATCTCAGATTCAACTTAATCCAGGGAATGCTACGTCTATAACAACCCCTGGTCAAGCCAAAGCTCCAGAGCCAGCTCAAAATGCTGCTGGTGTATGGCACTACACCTGCAATAATGGTTGTGCTGGTGGTGCAGGATCTGCGATAGCTTGTGCTGGTTGTGGAACGACTTTAGTACACAATTCGGCTTATCATCAATAAATAGTTGTCTTTACAGCCAAAAGGTATAAAAGCCGACTAAATAAATAGGAATTTTTCCTAATATGTTTAGTCGGCTTCGTTATTTATGGTACTTTCGCCGCCTTTTTCAATGGTGAAAGTATGACAAGATTTATTAAGCAGTTTACCGAAAATCCTAAGAACGATATATTGTCAGGACTAACCGTTGCCTTGGCCTTGGTGCCTGAAGCAGTAGCCTTTGCATTCGTCGCGGGTCTAGATCCTCTAGTAGGTTTGTATGGTGCATTTATAATGGGGATTATAACCGCACTTTTTGGAGGAAGACCTGGAATGATTTCCGGTGCGACAGGTGCGATGGCAGTCGTCATGATTCCTCTGATCCAAGAGGGAAATGCTGCTGGACTTGCTTTATCTGAATCGATTCCAAATATGGGCTTGCAATGGCTATTAATTACTCTATTGATCGTTGGAATCATTCAAATTTCTGCTGGTTTCTTACGACTTGGAAAATTTGTTCGTCTGATTCCACATCCTGTAATGATGGGCTTTGTAAATGGTTTGGCCATTGTCATTTTTATTTCCCAATTGGGAATGTTTAAAAAAACGGAAGGCGGAGTGTCAACTTGGCTCAAAGGCAGCGAACTTTTTATCATGTTGGGCTTAGTTGGATTGACCATGTTTATCATGTGGGGCCTTCCAAAACTTACCAAAAAAATACCTTCGGCTCTTGCCGCAATTATTATAATAGCCGGTTTAACTATTGCATTAGATATGAATGTAAGTACAGTAGGTTCGTTTATTAAAGATGGTGGCGGAACCGGATTAAAAGGTGGGCTACCAAATTTTCAATTTCAAATATTTGAAAATTTCTCCCTGCTCGATGGTCATTGGAAAATAATTATAAGTACTGCATTTTTATTAGCCGCTGTTGGATTGATTGAATCCCTCATGACCCTGAATTTGGTCGATGAATTAACAGATACAAGAGGAAGTGGAAATAGAGAATGTGTAGCACAAGGTGCGGGAAATATCCTTTCTGGATTTTTTGGTGGAATGGGTGGTTGTGCAATGATCGGACAGTCTATTATCAACATAAATTCTGGAGGAAGAGGAAGATTATCTGGAGTTATGGCCTCCATGACCTTATTGTCTTTCGTTTTATTTGGTTCAAATTTGATAGAACAAATTCCCATTGCTGCATTGGTAGGTGTTATGATGATGGTGGTTATTGGCACATTTGCATGGAGTAGTTTTAGAATACTAAATAAGATTCCTATTTCCGATGCATTTGTTCTTGTAGCTGTTTCTTTGATTACAGTTTGGCATGATTTGGCAATAGCAGTTATTACCGGAGTAATCATGTCTGCTTTAAATTTTGCTTGGAAAAATGCAACAATGATTCGAGCAAGAAAGAAAATAAAAGCTGATGGCACTAAAGTTTATGAAATTTGGGGGCCTTTGTTTTTCGGATCCGTTCAAAACTTTAACTCCAAATTTTCTGTAAAAGAAGATCCTTCATCGGTTGAGATTGATTTCATAGAATCCAAAGTTACCGATCACTCAGGAATTGAGGCACTTCGAAACATCGCGAATAAATATTTAGACTCAGGAAGAAAAATAAATTTAACACACCTAAGTCCCGAATGTAAAAGTCTTCTAATTAAAGCCAATCCAAAATGGAATGATTACATTATCGACAATGTAGATGATCCAAGATATTATGTCGTTACTGATTTAATGGATAGTGAGGTTTAAGTAAAGATGCCATTGGGGATTATTGAATTAACCGTACTTATAAAAAGCTAAGTAAGACTTGGAGACTTTTATGCGGCATTTCTTCCATCGGCACATGACTAACATTTTTAAGAATAACCAAGCTATCATTAGTTAAGTCTTCATTAAATCGCAGCGCATTATTTATGGGTATTAGTTTATCTTCAGCCCCCCAGAGAACCAATGTTTTTGTGCTAATATTTTGAATACGTCTATACCTTGTAGAATCCTTCGCCGCATCGAATCGATCCACAAAAGCCTGTCTATTACCGGATCGCAAGGTCAGTTCGAAATATCGATCGACCAAAGAGGTCGTTACTTTTTCTTGGTTCGCATAGACATTCTTAACACTTGATTCTGCGATAAATCGTGGAGTGATAAATACTAAAATATGCTTGAGAATAGGAAATTTTGCCAATTTAAAAGCTAAAGGTGTACTATCAGAATTGCTGGGATACCCACTGGAATTTATTAGAATTAGTTTTTCAATCTGTTTAGAATTTTTCAATGTGTAATTCCAAGCTATCTCTCCACCTAAAGAATTGCCAGCAACGATGCATTTATTGACATTTAAATTTTCTAGAAAAGAATCCAAAAAGTCTACATAACTATCGATAGAATAATCCCTATGATCGAATGGTCCAGTCAAACCATATCCGGGCAAATCCATTCTAATTACTCGATAATTTGATTTCAACTCTTCTGTCCAAACATCAAAGGTGTGTAAACTAGATCCTGTTCCATGAATCAAAACCAAGGGTATAGAGTCTTTTGGGTTCCCTTCGTCTCTATAATGAATATCCATGTTGCCTAAAGGCAGAAAAAGTGAAGCCTGATTTGCGTATTTATTTTTAAGCTGGTTTAAAGGAATATCTCGGTAACCAAAAAACACAATCAGCATTAAAATAATAAATGCTAAGAAGCCAGAAAAAAATTTAATAAAGCCAATTACTCTTTTCATTATCATAATAAATTGGCCAGATTCCTTTTAATCACGCGGTCAATGGTTTAAAAGCAACCGCCTTGATTTCAATCAATAAATTAGGATGTGGTAATTGATGAACCGCGACTGTAGTTCTGGTCGGACCGCTAAAATCAAAATATTGACCATAGACTTTATTATAAGCTTTAAAGTCCTTCATGTCCACTAAAAAAGTGGTTATATCAATGACATCATTTATAGATGCATCCATACTTTTTAATAAGGCGTCAATATTATCAATTACTGCTTTAGTTTGTTCTTCGATGTTTAACGAAAAGCTCCCATCATTTTGGAGTGTTGCACCGACATGCGTATTGTCATTTCTTCGACTACTTGTACCAGAAACGTATATAAAATCACCTACCCTCTTTACATGCGGGTAATTACCTAATGGTTGAGCTTTATCTCCAATAACTTTAGAATCCATGTTGCTTCAGATTTTTTAATTGCGCAAAAATCTTGTGAGTATCCTTCAGATCGACTTCTTCACTCCTACACAAATCTAGTAAGAAAGCATCTTGTTTTCGTCCCAAGGCTTTGGCATCTTCATAGGGCAAGTCCTCTTTAAATGTTACCAAAGAATATTTGGAGTAATAATCTGGAAATTCTTGTTCCAGTTGCATTTCGAGTTTTCTCTTTTTGATAAAAGCCTCATCTGCAACGTGATCTCTCATTTCATAAAAGTTATCTATAGCAAGATCGGCAATTGCTAAAGCTGAAGGGTGCCTTCTTTCCTGAAAGGCCAAAAATACATCTTCCCAAGAGGAGTGTTTTTCATCTAAAACCTCACTAAATACTGTCACATCCTCAAACGCTGCGTTCATTCCTTGCCCATAAAAAGGTACAATTGCATGAGCAGCATCGCCCATTATCAAAGTCTTGCCGTCATCTTGCCAAGGATAACATCGTACAGTACCCAATTTACCTACCGGATTTTCATCATAAGATCTCAAGAGGTCGTTTAAGTGAGGAATTAAGTCCGGAAATTCCGTTTTGATATACAATTCAAAACCTCCTTTTTGATCAATTTGCTCGAAACTTTTATCACCCTTATGGGCATTAAACATGGTCACTGTAAAGCTTCCATCCATATTAGGCAAAGCGATAATCATGTACGAACCTCTGGGCCAAATATGCAGAGCATTTTTCTCTAATTTATATCCGCCATTCTCATCCGCTGGTATTTCTAATTCCTTATATCCGTGATCAAGAAACTCAACGGATAATTCTTCATCGGAGCGTTTGTCGAATATTTCTTTTCTGACCATTGAACCAGCTCCATCCGTCCCGATTATCAAATCTCCAGAGAAATTATATTCTTGACCATTGGTAATAAATTTGGCTGTCGAATTTTCAATATCAACATCAATACATTTATGCTCAAATAAAATTTTGACATTTTGATGGATATCTGCTTCCTCTATGAGAATTCGATTTAAATCATTTCGAGAAACAGAATTTATGTAATCGGTAGTTCTTCCACTATAACTAGAAAACCAAGTTTCTCCATGTTTGCTATGGATCATTCTACCATTCATTGGGATGCATATTTCTCTGACTTTCTTTTCAAGACCAACCATTCTCAGGGCCTTCAATCCACGATCTGAAAGTGCTAAATTGATTGATCTACCACTATCATCACGGGTTGTGCGAAGATCTTTTCGCCGCTCAATCAGTGTTACGTCAAAACCCTTTTGGCCTAACTTTATTGCGAGCAAACTTCCACAAAGCCCAGCTCCAATAATCAAGATTTTAGAATCCGCCTCCATCTCCTATTCGTTATTTTGACTAAAAACAAAACCCAGCCTATCTAAAAGTCCATTTGGTAATTGAGGAAGCTCTGATCTTGGAATCAGTAAAGAAGAAATATTATGTAGGTCATTAAATATTTTGTGCTTTTCAGCTGTCTGTACTAAATATGAATGACCCGAAGATCCACCTGTGCCAACTTTGTTTCCAATCATGCGTTTAACCATTTGTGCATGCCGGTACCTCCAAGTCGTCAACAACTCATCTATATCTGTTAAGTTTGTCAAAAGTCTAAATGGCAATTGTAAGACTGGCTGATCTCGATAAAGATTTATGAAAAGAGCAGATAAAGTGGCTTTATATGAAAGTCTAATTTCACCATTTTCAATCATTGCCTGATGAGCTTTTTCGGAAAGAACATGTTTAAAATATGTATTGGTATTGCCCAACATATCGATCCGCATTTTCTTCATTTTGTCTGACAAGTATTCCGTTTTTTCGATTGCACTTTTTTCGGTTGCAAGCATGTTTTCTACAGCTTGTTTATATTTCTCCAAGAAGTCAAAAGAACCATTGTCGAGGAATGGAATTCTTTCTAACCATGCTTCGATCAATTCGAATAAAGAGCCTCGATTTTCAACATCTGTCAAAGCAGCTTTTTGTTCATCGGTAAAAACAATTTTGTAAGAATGACCATTGTAAGTCATGCGATCCTGTTCACGCAATCCAAGTAAAGCTTCAATGTTTCTAAATTGAAAACTTTGAAATCCAGAGGCAGGAAATAAATAATTTCTAAAATCCAAAAAGTCCAAAGGAGTCATTGATTCTAATACTCCGATCTGCTGTATGATGAGTTTCAAAATGCGTTCTACCCTATCCAATCGACTCACAGCTGTGCCAATATTCGTTTCATCCAAAATATGATCCCGAAACATGTCACAAACAGAATTTATTTCGTGCATGATTTGTTTAAACCATAACTCATAGACTTGGTGAACTATGATAAACAGCATTTCTTCATGAGCCGGATCTTCAAACTCCCCACTTCTTGGGTGTTGGGCATCCAGAAGTTTATTTATCTGTAAATAACTGTGATAATGTACAGTCGTATATTTTTTGTCTGGATCCATACTCTCCTAATTGATTTTTAAATTGACATCATCGAAACCTTCGACACTAATTTTAACGACTTGATTTTTATCTAAATAAATCGCCGGTGTAGCTGCACCTGCTAGAACGATTTGTCCAGCCTTAATGGTTTCACCAAAATTAGTAATTAGTCTAGTCGCCTCCTTCAGTGAGTTCCAAGGATTATCTAAAATTTGTTTTGAGGATCCTTGATGTTTTAATTCTCCGTTGCAAGTTATACTCATTTTTAGATCTTCTATCGGTGTAGTTTTTACCTGCCAATTTCCTAAAACAAATGCAGCGGAAGAGCAATTGTCCGCTATAACATCTTCGAGTGTAAATTTAAAATTCTCGTATCTCGAATCGATCACCTCAATGGCTGGAGCAACGAAATCAACAACATCTTTTAATTCATCTAACTCCAAAGCTCGATCTATATCCTCTGATATGGAAAATGCGATTTCCGGTTCGGCCCTTGGATGAATAAAATTGGTCAGATCAATGTCTTTTCCATTTTCGATTTTCATCGAAGAAGTTAATCTTCCCCAAATAAGATCATGAACTCCCATTTGCTCCATTTTGGCTTTGGATGTGAAACCCATTTTATAGCCTAATAGTTTTTCACCACGTGAAATACGATGGTCAATTGAAAGTTTTTGAATTTGATACGACTCTTCTAAATCTATTTGTTCTTTATCCGAAAGTTGAGTAACACTGCGCGAATCAAAGGCTGCAGAATCAATATACTTTGCTAGTTTCTCTAGGTCTTTCATTTTAGTTTTTTGAGCGCAAATAAAATAGGTTTACTAGGGCTTGCGTCCATTTCAAATGGTGCAATTTGAAGATTTAGTAGATAAATTCCATCGCTTATTTTATAGTCGATAAAAACCATTTCGGTGATGGTGCAATGTCTCCTATTGGCTTTAGGAAAATTCCAAAATGCTTTGTGTCCTGAGAGAAGCCCTTCATCCTCTTCGCGATCTATCGAAGGCAAATCCACTAAAAGATGTTGGACACCAGCATCTACAATTTTTTCAATGGCTTCTGTTGAAATAAAGGGTGGATTGGTTCCTGAGTAATCTTTTTTTCTTTTTGAAGGAGAATTGGGAAGTGTTCTAATGATTAAAGCTTCTGGTCCTCTATTCTTTTTTAATAATCCCAATTGATCCTTGCCAATGACTAAATCCCCATTACTCTGTTTTTCTGGTCTAACACTAATGACTTGCGATACAAAATGGAACTTATTTAAATGCTTGTTGATCGAGTACATTTTTTTGGAAATATGGCCCACCGTTTCAGTATGGGTCCCATTGCCATGAGGGTTTAATTTGACATTGTAAAAATTTACTGGTGCCCCTTGATCAACCGATCCTACAAATTGACCGGATCTAAATGGTTCTATTTCAAAGTCCGGTGCGTTAAAACATTTAGGTCCTTGAGCTCCTGGCTTCAAACTCAAAGAAATGTCTAAAGGTTTTGAAAGATCACACTGATATACATTCCTTTTATATTTCAATTGAATTTTCAAATGATAAATATTTTAAACCTTGATATTAAGAAAAGGTCTGGTAATTTCAATTAAAACAATTACGACTATTGCAACATACACCAAATCTAAAGTGTCCCTCTCAACTCTTGTTCTCTTTCAATTGCTTCAAATAAAGCTTTAAAATTTCCTTTACCGAAAGAAGTGGCTCCTTTTCTTTGAATAATTTCGAAAAACATAGTCGGCCTTGGTTCTATTGGCTTCGTAAATATTTGCAACAAGTATCCTTCATCATCTCGATCAACCAAAATTCCTAATTCTTTCAAAGGAGCAATATCTTCATCAATTTGACCAACTCGATCAAGCACTACATCATAATAAGTATCAGGTACACGAAGAAACTCTATACCGCGACTTTTCAGTTCTCTGACCGTTTTTATGACATCATCAGTGGCAACTGCAATATGCTGTACACCTTCCCCTTCGTAGAAATCCAAATATTCATCAACTTGTGAACGTTTCTTACCTTCTGCTGGTTCGTTAATAGGAAATTTTATTCTTCCGTTTCCATTGCTCATAACCTTACTCATCAAAGCAGTGTATTCAGTAGAAATATCATTGTCATCAAACGAAAGTATATTTACGAATCCCATGACTTTTTCATAAAATTCTACCCAATGGTTCATCCTTCCAAGAGCAACGTTTCCGACCATATGATCGACATATTTTAATCCTACAGGTTCAGGATTAAAATTTGGTGTTTCCCATTTTTGAAATCCTGGTAAGAAAATGCCATTGTAGTCTTTTCGTTCGACAAAGATGTGGACGGTTTCGCCGTAAGTATATATTCCTGATCTGACTACCTTCCCATGCTTATCTTCTTCAGTAACCGGCTCTAAATAAGACTTTGCTCCTCTCTCCATAGCGTTGTTGTATGCCATCGTCGCATCATCAACCCAAAGAGCGATCACTTTAACACCATCACCATGTGCATCGATGTGTTTGCCAATGGCAGTACCGCTTTTTAGTGGAGAAGTTAGTACCAATCTAATTTTATCTTGCACGACCACATAACTTTCATATTCATTTTGACCAGTTTCTAATCCGGCATGTGCCAATGATTGAAATCCAAAAGCGGATTTATAAAAATGAGCTGCCTGTTTAGAGTTACTTACATAAAGCTCTAAATAATCCGTTCCGTTTAACGGCATAAAATCTGCGGCTTCGCTATATAATTTTGGAAGAGTTGTAGTCAAAGTAGACATAAATGTATTTTAGTTGTTAAGGCATTAGTTGCATATGCAAGTTATTTGAATCTATTGATAAATTCAAATTTTTATTGATCCTCCGTATAGTTCTTAAATATCTGGTCGATTATCCTTGTAAAATTTTTATAGTCTTCCTGACTTAATCCATTCCAACCCAGTTCTCTTAGCCTGTTTACTTCTCCTTGTACTTTTTCCACAATCGACTTTCCTTTTGAGGTTTGAGATATTACAAATACCCTTCTATCTTCTTTTGAGGTTTTTCGACTAATCCACTTCTTCTTTTCTAAAACATCCAAAATTCTAGATATCGTTGCCGCATTCTTAAAGCTTGTATCACCCAGATCTTTTTGGGATTGATTATTTTTTTGATACAGCGAATCCATCACCACCCATTGCTCTGGAGTCATGTCAATTCCTAGGGTTTTAAAGGATTTATGAAAATTTAATTTGACCAATCTCGTCGTTCTCTCTAATAGAAATCCAACTGGTTTTTTACTCTTCTTTTTGGACATGGCTCTTATTCTACATTAGTAAAAATGCTTATTAGATAATAGTTCCTTTTGATGATAATAGATTACGAAAAACCAAGATAATTTTATTTACTCAGATATGATGTTTATAAGGCTTCATAAAATAGTATAACGCGATCACTCAGCTTATATTTGCGGCGCTATTAAGCTAAGTTAATGACCAAAAATAGGCACCTTATTGCCATTGTACTTTCATTTTTCGCGATATACATAATCTGGGGATCTACGTATTTATTTGTAGCCTATGCAGTAGAAGAAATTCCTCCTTTAAAAATGGCCGCCCTGCGTTTTCTTTTAGCTTCGTTAATAATACTGATTTTTTCACCACTTCTGGTGAATTGGAATGAGGTCAAGGCATCTCAAATTAAGCATTCGATGATTGCTGGTTTCATGTTTTTGAGTTTAGGTAATGGTGCAATGTGTTACGCACTTCAATTTATAGATAGTGGTTTATCAGCATTATTGATTTCAAGTCAACCGCTCGTTCTGATTCTCATGTTAAGAATCATTGATAAGATTGCTATAAAACCGAAAGCACTTATTGGGGTAGCTTTAGGAATTATTGGAATGTACCTTTTGGTTTCTCAAAAATCCTTGGTTAGTCATGCTGATCAATGGAAAGGACTATTGGCAATGCTTTCATGCCTTTTTACTTGGGGTTATGCATCGTTATATGTGACCAAAGTAGAACTCCCTTCATCAACCTTTGTAAATTCCGCAATACAAATGGCTTTTGCCAGTTTTACCCTCTTTATCGGAAGTTGGATATTTGGTGAAGCCTCCACGGATTGGTATAATCTTAAATCCATAACCTGGTATTCTGTTTTATACCTTGTGGTGTTTGGAAGCATCATTGCTTTTACCGCATTTAATTTTTTGCTCAAATACGTTTCACCAGAAAAGGTTTCGACTAGCACCTATGTTAATCCCATCGTTGCAATGTTTTTGGGCTGGTATTTTAGAGATGAAATTTTAACCAATCAATCTTTAATCGCCGCAATAATACTTTTGACTGGAGTCTATTTTATCAATACCAATAAAACAAAAAAGATAGAAAAGACAAAATGAATTTTAAATTTCAAATTGGAAGAATTTTTAGTATTCCGTTGTTGCCGGTCTTATATTTTCATGGAAAGAAAATAATGCGAGAAGTTCCGAAACTACCCGAGGCAAGTGGCAAAGATGGATTGGTTAAAGCTAATTTCGATAAAGAAATGAAGGTGCTTTTTATCGGAGAAAGCACGATTGCTGGAGTTGGAGTTAAAACCCAAGAAGAAGGCTTTTGTGGATCTTTTGCTAGACAATTTTCTGACTTGTGTCAATGCAACATACAATGGCAAGTTTATGCCAGAAGTGGTTATACGATTCAGCGAATGCGGAAAAAATTGCTTCCCAAAATAGTCGAAAAAAGCTTCGATTTAATTGTAATCGGTGCTGGTGCAAATGATGCCTTTGAACTAAATACACCGGCCAAATGGAGATTGCATACCATAGAATTTATACGTTCGCTTGAAGATTCATTTGGCCTCACACCGGTGGTATTTTGCAACATGCCTCCGATCAAAGAGTTTCCGGCTTTTAGTGGATTGACAAAATTAATTATCGGAAATCTCATCGAAATCTTAGGAGTGGAATTGGCTGATGTCGTTAAAAATTATGACCACGTACACTATAACGCTAAAATTATAAGTCTTAAAAAGTGGATTCATTTTGTCGAACCAAACTCCCAAAACAAAAAATTCTTCAGCGATGGGGTCCACCCATCCAAATTAACCTATGAAATATGGGGACAACGCATGGCCAAGTGGGTTTTCGATAACGTAAATATTTAGATTCGATTCGCAGGCTAAATGTACTTTTTGAGTACATTAAAATCCGAAATGATCAAATCAGCTTTATCTAAAGATTGGTCCGACACCAAAGGATTCTTAAACCCAATCGAATATATTCCAGCAGCGTTGGCAGCTTGAATTCCATTATCTGAATCTTCTATTACCACACAATTCTCTCGAGAAGCGTTACCTAACATAGCCGCTTTTTCAAAAATTTCAGGATGAGGTTTAGATCGGCTGAGTTCGGCGCCTGATATTTTCGCCTTGAAATATGGGTTAAGATTGAAACGATCAAAAACACGATTAATATTTACCATTGCCGATGAGGAGGCTAAAACCAAGGTCATTCCTTTTTGGAAAAAATACTTAATAATTTCTTCGACCCCATCCACCAAATGCAAATTTGGATCCTCTTCAAAATACTTTACATATTTTTTTCTCTTTTGTAGAACGAGCATTTCTGGGTCTAGATCCAATCTAAAGTGATCCACCAATTTTTGAAATGCATTTATGGTGGAAGAGCCTGTCAAGCTATTGTAAAGATTTTCTGAGACGTCCAAATCCAAAGATTTAAAAGTTTCGTAGTATGCCCTTTTATGAAGCAATTCTGAATCGATAATAACACCATCCATATCAAATAGGACGCAAGTAATGTTTTCTAATTTCAAATCCTTAGATATCTTTTCTTAATAATGATCTTGCAAACTTTTAAGATGATGTTCATTGTGGATAATCGTCCACATCAGAAATTCTCTCATTGTAATTTTACCAACAGCAGGATGTGGCATGATGTACTTATCTAAGTTCTTTTCAGTCCATTTCTCAGCATTACCAATCATCACATTTGCCACAGCCCTATATTTATTTAATCGGTCATTTTTGTCAGCATTGTTAAACAAACGCGGGGGCGCCGGTTGCTTAAAATCCTTCGGAAGATTGGCAATTTTGGCTTTATACTTTCTATCCAAATCTTGAAAAGTTCGGCTTGGACGATTGGCCAACCCAAATTTCCATCGAAGCATTATTTTCGGAACCTTCATTCCATTATTTATGGCTTTTGTTGCTCGATGCAGATGGTCTAACTGCTGGCTTGTGGTCCATTTCGATTCAGGACCTAATTCGAAAGCATTATTATCTTGGGCTTCTAGCCAATCAATAACTCTATTAAAACTTACTTTTAATTCTTTTTGTAGTTCTTCTTTGGTCATTCTACTATTGCAATTGTATGCAAATTAAATCTAAATTTAAAAATCAAGAAAAATCTATTTTTTCTATTATTGCCCAACTGAGTACTCAGCATGGTGCCATTAACTTAGGTCAAGGATTTCCAGATTTTGAAATAGATGACAAACTTCAAAATCTCGTTCAAGAAATAAGTGGGCAATCCAAAAATCAATATGCTCCTATGCCTGGCATTCCAGAATTAAGAGAGATACTTTGCCAGAAGTACATAAATGCATACAACACAAAATTAGATCTGGACAAAAACATTTGTATTACTGCGGGAGCAACTCAAGCAATCTTTACTGCGATCCAAGCCTTTGTACACCCCAATGATGAAGTAATCATTATCGAACCTGCTTATGATTCCTATGCTCCTTCGATAGAGTTGGTTCAAGCTAAGATCATTGCCTTTGCTTTAGACGAGAATTTTAAAATTGATTGGAACAAACTCAGTAATATGATTACTGAAAAAACGAAGATGATCGTTATCAACAATCCACACAACCCTACCGGTCAAACACTAAATAAAAATGATCTATTAAACTTCGAAAAAATTGTGCTCGAAAACGAGCTCATTCTTCTGAGCGATGAGGTATATGAACATCTAATATTTGATGGAAAAGTGCATCAAAGTGTTTTGGCATTTCCCAAATTATTTGAAAGAAGTATAGCCACATTTTCTTTTGGAAAAACCTTCCATGCGACAGGATGGAAGATGGGGTATGCTATCGCATCGCAAAAACTTATGGACGAGTTTAAACAGGTTCACCAATGGAATGTTTTTTCTGTGAACTCTCTTATGCAATATGTGTTAGCGAGTTACTTAAAAAACCCTGCAAACTATAACCAGCTTGGAGAATTTTATCAAAAAAAGCGAGATCTATTCCAAAGCGAAATGTCAATGACTGGTTTCAAATCTATCCCTAGTAATGGTAGTTACTTTCAGCTTTACGATTATTCAAACCTTAGTGATCTAGATGATATTGCATTCGCCGAATGGCTAATAAAAGAGCATAAAGTTGCTTGCATCCCTATTTCACCTTTTTACACCAATAATCCCAAGCATAAAGTATTACGCTTTTGCTTCGCTAAAAAAGAAGAAACTTTGGTTAATGCTGTTAAACGATTAAAAGCAATTTAGGTATCTAATATAAATAGAAGACCTTTTGTAATAATAATGTCATTATTGTGCGATTTTTCATTTTCAGAATCCTATTTTAAGGGAAGCTAAATTTTAATATTTCTACAATCAACTAATTTTTTAAAATGAAAAAACTTTTACTCTCTTGCTTTGCTTTATTTTTTGTGACAGCAATGGCAATTTCCCAAGACAATTTTTCGGATGATTTTGAAGGCTATGCAGTTGGTGATTATCCTAGTGCAACAAATAGTAATTGGACGACTTGGAGTGGGACCCTTGGAACCGCAGAAGATGTCCAAGTCACTGATGTGCAAGCTGCCAGCGGAAATCATTCTATTTTCTTCCAAGGTGCTGGAGGAGGAGGACCACAGGATGTTTTATTACTTCTTGGAGGATTCAGAAATTCTGGACACTTGAGTTTTTCGGCTAAATTTTATTTACCTGAAGGAAGTGGTGCATATTTCAATTTTCAAGGGCAAGAAAATCCGGGTGTTACATGGACTTTCAACACCTATATGAGAAACACAGGTAACACAGATGTTGATACAGAGGCATCTTATGCCTTTCCATTTGATCAATGGTTTGAGTATGGCATTGAAGCTAATCTAGATTTAGGAGTTTATGAAGTTCTTATTGATGGCGTTTGTGTTGGAAGTTTTTCACGTCCAAATTCTGCCATCGCATCGGTTGATTTCTTCCCTTTAGATGGAACTCAATCGTTTTATATAGATGATGTGGCTTACTCATATTCTCCAAACGCAGATGGGCCTCAAACCTACGATACTGATGTTGCCTTAACACTAAATACCGGCCCTACCGGTTTTGTCGGGTTGCCTCGTTCTTTTGAAGTAGCTCTTACCAACAATGGTTCAAACGAAATCACGAGCGTGGATTTAAATTACAGCCTTAATGGTGTCGCGAACTCACAAACTTTCAGTGGTTTGAGTATCGCTGCTGGAGCGACTGAAAATGTTTTTCTAGAAAATGCTTTAGAAATTATTGATGGAGGAAATAACGTTACTGTCTCTGTTGGTTCTGTAAATGGAGCTGGAGCAGACGAGTATGAATGTAATAACAATGCCTCAGTAAATATCGCTGGTGTTGTTCCAGCTGAAGATCGTAAGGTATGGTGTGAAGAAGCTACAGGTACATGGTGTACCTGGTGCCCGAGAGGAGATGTCTTTATGAATTTAATGGCCGAAAGATATCCTGACCACTTCGTCGGTATTGCTGTTCATAATGGCGACCCTATGGCCGACACCGATTGGGATTCAGGATTAACATCTTTCCCTGGATTTTCAGGATTTCCAAGTATAGTTTTCGAAAGAGAGATCGTTCAAGATCCTGCAGCTATTGAAGCAAGTATTATTCAGTACGTTCAAGAAGCACCAGAATCTTTTAATATTCATGAAGCTACATTTTCTGAAGATACAAGAGAGTTAAACCTCACAGTACATACTTATTTTCCTGCTCAGGCTGTTGGTGACTTTAAATTAGTGGTTGGTCTATCTGAAGATGGCGTAACCGGTACGGATTCAGGTTATGATCAAGTGAATGCATATTCTGGAGGAGGAAATGGTCCGATGGGAGGTTATGAAGATCTACCGAACCCTGTTCCAGCGTCAATGATGGTTTACAATCATGTTGGCCGGGCACTCTTAACGCCTTGGGCGGGAATAGATAATGCATTTAGTAGTACTCCAATTGTTGAAGCTGGATGGTATCGACATGATTTTACATACACCGTTCCAGCTGAATATGAGGTAAGCAATATGCACATCGTAAGTTCAGTTTTAGGTGCCGGTGGTTTTGTAGACAATGCAGAATCTACTACCATAGAAGCAGCTGTGGATACGAAAGATGTGGAACTCGAAAGCAACATTAATATTTCTCCTAATCCAACTAGTGGAATTGCCAATATCAGAATTCCTTTGAGTGAAGCTGCTAATCTAAGTATCGTAGTTACTGATGCAATGGGTAAAGTGGTTTCTCAAAGAAATTATGGACGCATGAGTGGAGATCAAATTTATCCATTGATCACAGATAATTTTGCGAGTGGTTTATATTACGTTAGGATCAATGCAGATGAAGCTTTTGCGATTAAGAAATTGATGGTTAAATAAATAAACATAATACCAAAATATTTGAGGTCCTAACTAAATTTAGTTAGGACCTTTTGTTTTGCCCAAATTTTAGATTGACATTTGAACAATCTGATTCTATCAAATGGTGTTTAAACAATATAAATTGTTTTTATGGAGAGAAGAAAATTCTTACAAGTTGCTGGTTTATCAGCGTATGCTTGTTCTCTTTCAGGCTTCACATTCGTGAATGAAGAAACGGGTAACATTGACGGATGTCCAACCACAAGAGATATGCTTGGACCTTTTTACAAAAAGGATGCTCCCTTTCGAAATATTATTAATGCTGATTCCACCGATCGCTTGTCGATCAAAGTGACAGGAAAGGTGATTTCTTGTCAAACTCAAGCGCCTCTTGCCAACACCCTGATCGATATTTGGCATTGTGATGATCGAAAAAATTATGACGAAGAAGGCTATCAATGTCGAGGAAGATTTTATACAGATGAAAGTGGATTTTACTGGTTCAAAACTTTTATTCCACCACCTTATGGAGGTCGACCTAAGCACATCCATTTTCTAGTAAATAAGCAAGAAGGATACAAAGAATTGGTAACTCAATTATACTTCAAAGGTGATCGTCGGATTAAACTGAAGAATTGGGTTAAATATCCTTGGGATCAAAAAAGGATTCTAGAGATAAAACAAAATGAGCAAAATGAATCTGAAGTAAATCTTGATTTATATTTAGAGGCTGATTAACTAGAAATTGGCGAGATCCTTTTTGTGAACCAAAGAAATCAGAGTACCTAAATGGCAAACGATTTCCTTTCATGAAAAAAATCTTCTGCATATTGGCAGTTTGTATTTTGAGTCATACAGTCTCTGGCCAAATTTTAAATTCATTTAACTACAATACCACAGGGAGCCGAGTTTGCCTCGTCGAAGCTACGATCAACTTAGATCCAGCTACGGTCCGTATTCACTTTTTAGATTTTTCGTTCAACAATTTTGCCCCAAGCTCCGTTTATCGTCGAGAATTATACGGAGATGGTGAAGATTGGGTTTTAATGATTGAAAATCTTAGAAGGCAATATTATGGTTTCTAATCTCAATCAATTTAACGACTTCGAAGTAATGATTAGACCAAATCCGGCTGCAGATCAAATTTTTCTTCAATCATGGAATGGAGCTGAATATTTTAAAATCACTAATGCTGTCGGAATAACGCTTATTACGAAACAGATAGAAGAGAATCATAATCTACCAATCGACATTTCTGATTTGGTTCCTGGACAATATTATATGTATGTATTTGGGAATGATGAAAAATGGACAGAAGCTTTTATAAAAAGCAATTGATATTTATCAAAGCGCAGACTTTAGTAAAGTAAATTAGCACCAAAATGTGGCACTTCATTCTCTTTCAATTTAGAAATCCAATAATCCAGTTTGCCAAAATCAGTTTGCCAAAAATTCTTACATAATTTTAAATATTCAATGGCAGATTCGAATTCTTTGACCTCGGCCAAATCCTTGACCAAACTCATATTTGGACCAAAGGAGGAAAGTTGAGGAGATCCTTTGATCTTCGCTGATTTAAAAAGAAAAATCTTCGCTAATTGTACATCGCCTTCTTTTAATGCCATTCTTCCTTTGGCAATATTCAATTTGTGTATTGCATTAGAGTGCATAAAACTTTTCTCAAACTGAGGCATCATCATTTCTATTTTCTCAATTTTTAATTCCACCTTATCAAATTCACCTTTATCAAAATCTCCTAAAACCGTTTGACAGAGCTTTGTAAATTCATCCAACTCTTCTGGACTATAAGGGTAAGTCGTTTGGTGCTTTTTGACACCTTCTATTTTTCCAAATTTTATGTTTTCCGTAGGTGCCTCTTTTTTTTGAGTAAAAGAAAAATTGGTTACAGATAGGATTATGAATGGAATAATCGCAGTTCTTTTCATTTTATAAAAGTAGACTTTTAAATATAAAAAACGCCCTGGCGGAGAGCCGAGGGCATTTTTTTAACTAAGCTTTCTCAAGCTTAGTAGACGAAAAAAATAGACGAATTCTTAGTTCGCTATTCTCAGTTCTTAGCACCGTCATCAATAGATAAACGGTTTTGATTTTCATCTTGATTAATATCTTCTAAATCAATTCGTCTTCTTTTATAAGCTGGAATGTTTTCCATTTCCAAAATGGTATTCGGATCATCTAATCCTTGCGCAAAGTTTCCTCTTCGTGCCTCTCTTTTGGCTCGTTGTTCTTCGTAATCTCTTTTTCGCTCTTCACGAATTAATTTTTGTCGTTGATTATCTGGATTATATTCGAGTTCCACTGATTGGCCTCTTCCATTATAATTTTCGATAATATTACGGACATCATCCACCTCATTAAAAGTTTCTTCGTCCATTCCCTCTAACTCTTCAATATCGTAAATCATTTGATGATCTAATTCTTCTGAGTCATCGATAAAATCGGGTGCATCCAATTCTACCTTAACAGGAATATTTGCAGATTTCACATTTCGGTGACTCAATTCGCTTTCGAATCCTGTGGCAATTAAAGTCACACTTAGTTTATCACCTAATGTTTCATCATAACCGTTTCCGAAAATCACATTTGTTTCTTCACCAGCTCTTTCTCGGACATAGTTAGTAATGGTAGCAATTTCTTTTACTCCCAATTTTTGAGTACCCGTATAAATATTTAATAAGATGTGCTTAGCACCTCTGATATCGTTGTCTTCCAACAAAGGTGAATTTATGGCTCCTTCGATTGCTTTTAAAGCCCTGTCTTCTCCAGCAACCATGGCATTGCCCATTATCGCCTTACCACTATCTCTCATAACAGTATTGACATCTTTAAAATCAACATTTACATTACCTCGCATTGTAATAATTTCGGCAATACCTTTTGCAGCGGTGGTTAAAACAGAGTCCGCTTCAGCGAAAGCTTCTTCCAAGGTCATGTCTTCAAACATCGAGAACAATTTCTCATTCGAAATGACCAATAAACTATCTACATTTTTCTTCAGCTGCTCTAAACCTTCAGTGGCATGACCATTTCTTTTCTTTCCTTCAAAATCAAAAGGTAAGGTTACAATCGCTACGGTTAAGATATTCATATCTCTTGCTGCCTTCGCTATAATAGGTGCTGCACCCGTACCTGTTCCTCCGCCCATTCCTGCAGTGATAAACAACATTTTCGTATCTACTGATAAAAATTTTCGAACCTCATCAATAGATTCGATGCAAGATTGTTTTCCTACTTCTGGCTGAGCACCTGCTCCCATTCCTTCGGTCAATTCTGGACCGAGTTGAATTTTAATCGGTACAGGACTGCTTTCCATCGCTTGAGCATCCGTATTACAAACGGCAAAATCTACTCCTTTGATTCCTTGTTGAAACATGTGTGCAACGGCATTTGAACCTCCACCTCCGACTCCTAAAACTTTGATGATAGATTTATCAAATTTTGGTATATCAAATAACATAACTTATGTGTTTTCTTTTTTATAATTAAAATTCAGTATCAGGTGTAGATTCAAAATACTCCTTGGTATAAGTAAATATTTTGTTGATCCACTTTTTATCTTTTGGATTTTCTTGTATTTCTTCTTCAGTATTATTTTCCTCTAAATCAAAAACTTCCACATCTTCCTCTTTCATGTATTCGACATCTTCTAGTGCCGTCAAGAGTAATCCAACTGAAGTACTATAAATCGGACTTGCAAGATCATTATGAAAATCTTTAGTGAGGTGTTCTATTGGTTCACCTAGTCGACTGGGCAATCCAGTGCAATAATCTGCCAACTCGTCAATATTTCTAAGTAAAGATCCACCTCCAGTCAAAACCAAACCAGCGATGAGTTTATTTTCATATCCAGATCTCTTGATTTCCCAAAGGACATAATCAAATATTTCTTCAACTCGACACTCTATAATTTTAGCCAAGTTTAGTTCAGATACTTCTTTTGGATCTCGTCCTTTCAATCCAGGTACTGATATAATACGATTATCAGTTAGACCAGTAGAGAGAGCACATCCAAACCTTACTTTTAGTTTCTCTGCTTGATCATGTAAAACAGCACAAGCTTCTTTGATATCATTGGTAATTACATTACCTCCAAAAGGTACTACCGCAGTATGACGTATAATGCCATCTTTAAAAATGGTTATATCTGTAGTACCGCCACCTATGTCGACCATCGCTACCCCGGCTTCTTTTTCTTCATCAGTTAAAACTGCATTCGCGGATGCGATTGGTTCCAAGGTCATACCCGCTACATTTAAACCAACCCTTTCTAGGCAACGAAGTATATTTTTTGATGCCGTCAATTGACCTGTG
Source organism: Saprospiraceae bacterium (assembly GCA_020631135.1). Lineage (GTDB taxonomy): Bacteria > Bacteroidota > Bacteroidia > Chitinophagales > Saprospiraceae > JAHDHU01. Next base: position 23,239 of record JAHDHU010000042.1, read on the forward strand.
ATAATGTGAAATTTGGCTTCTAATCGAACTCCACACATACCTATTGGATCTTTAATACCATCATGATCATCTACAGTAAATTCTTGAGGCAAAACATGCAAGATTTGATCTCCAGGAGGCAGGACCATTTTATGCATATCAGAAATCAATTTCTCAATTTCTGTCCTCGCAATCTCATCTTGTGCGTGGTCTCGAACTAAAAGTCCATGATGATGTAAACTTTTAATGTGTTGGCCAGCAATACCGACATGTACTGTTTGAAATTTTCTTCCTGCTTCTTCCTCCGCAATCCTTATCGCTTCGGTAATGGCATTTACAGTTTTGTCAATATTAGAAACTACTCCCCGAGAAACGCCCTCAGATTTCACCTTTCCAACACCAAGGATTTGTAGCTTTCCAGTTTCATCCTTACTTCCAGCAATGGCACAAACTTTTGTTGTCCCAATGTCGACAGCGATTGCAAGTTTTGAGTTTTGAGTCAAATGGTCCATATTAAATAATTATATTTTTTTTTGTCCTACCACCATGTCCTTATACTCGAGGGTTAAGGTTTCGTATTTGTTCCAACCTTCTTTTGGCAACCCTCTTCGATAAAACTCTGATAGTCGATAAAATTTATTTTCTACGTTTTCGTACAATCCGAAAACTATTTTTTCTCTTCCAACTTTTGGCACTAAAACGATTTTCCCATTTTCATCAATATTGATTTGTTCTACCAAAGGAGATAAAAATTGTGGATCCTCGTGCAAACGTTTCGCAATATCAAAAACTTGATAAAGGCTTGATTTTTCTTTTGTTTTTAAAAAGGACATACTAAAATTTTCAATGTGTCCAGTTGCTATCGGCACACGTATACTTCCTTCATTACTAAGATCTATTCGTTCACCTCCTTGATCTAAATAATAACCCTCTCCTCTTTTATTTTCAACTCGAAGAATCGGCTCCGTTCGGTGTACTGAAATAATCATTCGATTTAACTTATCGATGTATATTTCACATTCGTGAATGCGATTATCTCTTTTCAAAATATTTTCAAATTGGTCAAGTGGCAATTCGGCTATTTTTGATCCTTTTATAGGAAATCCAAGTTCATCTGAAATTAAGTTGACAATTTCCTTCTTGGAGATCAATCCCTTGCCTTGGGATTTATCCAATTTGACATAAACGCCGCGAATCGCAGATTCTCTTTTTTCTATCACACTAAATACCAGTGCTGTTGTTATCAGAGATAACAATGACA